>NZ_CP017705.1:3757500-4086028 GCF_002706795.1 Brevibacillus laterosporus DSM 25 | reverse complement strand
CACTGTCTGATTAATCGATTGATAAAGCTGCTGTTCCATTCGAGACAGCATCGGATAAGTAGTAAAAGTAATATGTGGATACAGCACAGCCTGTTCTGCTAGACGTTCGAGTTGTTCCATAAACCGATCAATTGTCTGCTCACGGAAGCTGTGGGAATCATAATACATATTCCACCTAGCTTTTGTTTCGTTCACGATGATTCCAGAATGTAGGGGAGCAGCCAATTGTGATTCGATATGAAATAGTGGTTCTTCTTGTACACGAAATGTACTTGGGAATTGCATGAATGAGTAGGAAGCATCAGTTTGTTCTGTCTTGCTTTTCCATGCTTGTTCAACCTGATCAAGTAAATCATTATAGCTCATCCCTTGTTGAACGGTTATCGTTACTGGTACCCATTTCTCTTGCACAAGAGTACCCAGTGTAATCTGCTCAGTCCCGCTGACTCGGTGCAACCACATGATGTACACGGCCAATAAATGAATCTCCTGTCCCTTTTCCCATAACTTTGTCATATACGGAGTCAAATCATACGAGCTTCTTGCCGTCACAGTATTTGTGAGCTGACCGAAGCGATTATTGTCTAGTGGGAACGTTATTGGTTCGTATCTTGTTGTATTGTGCATGATAAACTCCTGCCTCCTAAATAATTTGTATGTATGTGAAAAGGTGAAAAAAGAAGAGAGACCAGCATCTGATCTCTCCTCTCTCTACTCACTATTAGCATTCTGCTGACTGCCCAACACTCTCGTAGAGATGAAAATCTACTTGTGTTCCTCTAATCTTAGTTGGGAAAGCGCCTTATCTAATTCCTGCGCTATTTTACTCAATCCGTCAACAGACACTAAAATTTCTTGGTAAGAAGCTAACTGATTATCTGACTTGGCCTGGATGTTTTCTGCTGATTTTGTGTTTTTTAGTGCATTTTCCGATACTTGTTTCACCACAGAGGTAACTTCCTCTGTTTCAGCTGCCATTTGTTGCGTCGAAGCAGAAACCTCTTGCATACGGTCGGATACCTCTGTACTTGCCTGTACCATATGACGGAATATCTCACCCGTTTCTTGTACGATCTTCACACCATCCTGGACGTGCTCCGAACCTTGGCGAATAGAGATTACTGCTGTATTTGTGCGTTCCTGAATATCCCCGATTAACTGGCTGATTTCTTCTGCCGAGCGCTTAGATTGTTCAGCTAGTTTTCGTACCTCATCCGCAACAACTGAGAAGCCTCGACCGTGATCACCTGCTCGTTGCGCTTCAATTGCTGCATTTAAGGCAAGTAGATTCGTCTGGTTCGCAATTTCGGAAATCATTTTGACAATCTCACCAATTTTACCTGACTGTGATTGTAGCACATTAATAATATTTTCAGATTCCTGCACAGAATGCTGAATTAAATGCATTTGATCCGCCACTTTGGTGACAGAGTATTGACCGGATTCAGCCTGATCTTTCATGTTAAGAGATGTGTGATGAACCTCTGTTGAGTTATTGGCGATGCTATCAACACTGATCACCATCTCGTCCAATGATTTTGCGCATTCTGTTGTAGCAATATTTTGCTGGTTGGTGTGTTGGAACATTTCTTGAATGTTATCCGTGATTGTTGTGGCATGCTGGTTATTTACTTCCATAATCGTATGTAATTGCTGTGAATTCTTTACTAACTGGTTAGAAGATTCGCGAATTGTCATCATAATCGTACGCATATTTTCTGCCATTAGGTTAAACTTGTTGTTAACCTGACCCAGTTCGTCCTTTCCTTCACGCAAACGAACATCTAAATTTCCTTTACTCATTTCATGAATGCCTCGCATAAGCTCTTGAACTGGTTTAAATGTACGATTCACAATCCAATACTGAAAGATCAAATTGATGAGTAATAAAATAAATAACAATATGGAAGAGTATAGCAACAGCGCGTCCTGTCCGTGCGTTACCATGCTGGCATCGACATCCATTCCGAAATAAGCAACAATCTGTCCACTGTTATCCATGATCGGATGAAGAGCCGAAATCCAAGTACCTAAATCATCATCATAAATAGAGGTCATCGTATCTTGTTTGGTAGTGATAAGATGCTGTATTCCTTTCACAATGACGTCTGGCTGAGGGAGCATATCTCCCAATTTAATTCCTTCTGATTTCATAAACTCGAGAATTTGAGATGGTTGAGAAATAATAGTAGTCTGATTTCCCTCTTTCAATTCAACCCCAAAAACATATGCTTGTTTAATCTGAGGATGCTCTTTACTAATCTGGTCAAGCTCCTCTGTAAGTTTCTTCTGTATGGAAGCGTTCAGATCAGGATTTCTAACTGCCTCATGTATGTCTTTTGCAGAAACATGTAGAGATTGTGACTGTAACAAGGCGTGGGTATCTTTTTCTAGCATATCTATGAGGACTCGTCCTTGAATCATGAAACTTGCTAAGATTAATACAGCTCCGATCAACATTGTATTAAGAACTGTAAACAATAAATTCCTGGTAGATATTTTCATGTTGGAAAACAACTCTTTCCCCTCTCTTTCTTCTTCCCTGCTTCTAGACCTATCATTTATGTAAATAGGGCACTATCCCTAATATCGGTATGGAATCACAAAAGTTTTAATTTCTAAACGTTAAAAAAATCAAGTTTTTCTTTACTAAAATGTACCGTTTTTGGACATTACGAAAAATTCACAGATGAGATTGTATAGGACTATCAACACATAACAGGGCAAGAATGCTTATTTAATAACGATTTATCCTGAATAAAAGCATGCCAAATAGCACAAAGACGAAGACATTGTGCTTGGCTAAAAAAACTTTTATCCAATTAGAAGCTGATAACATTTCATAAAAATGACAAAATTTCACATCGATTCCACAACTACATGCTACGGGAGTAATACCGATTTGACATATGTACCTAGCAATAAATCACTTTATTAATCATGGATAACTATTTACATTTCGTTACAATATCATTTCTGCTTTTACGTTCTCTACTACGGTAGGATGGAATATTCCCTGCTGGCTCTGCTGCCTTTATAGCTCTTACAACAGCTTCTGCCATTACCTCTGCTGCTATTGCACCTATCAAATCCACAGATGCCCTTACTTCTCCTGTTCCAATCGCGAATAGCGTATCACCGTCGTACATGGTGTGAATCGGATAAATGGTGCGAGCTAGTCCATCATGTGCCATTTGAGCAACTTTATTCGCTTCTGCTTTGGTTAGGATTGCATTACAAGCTACTACGCCAATTGTGGTATTCGCACCATCTGGTATTACATCAAAGGTAGCTCTTTCCATACAATCGTAGATATCCAATAACTCCTCATCTTCTCCACGTGCTCCTGCAAGTCTTTCTCCAGTTACAGGACAACGCACCTCACCAACGGCATTGACAGCAACAATTGCTGCAATAAGTAACCCGTTACTCAATTCACGAGACGCTGTGCCTAGACCGCCTTTCATTGCTCGTTCAAAACCCGCCATCTTTCCAACAGTAGCTCCACAACCGGCTCCAATATTTCCTTCTGCAAACTTCTTTTCACTCGCTTGCTTTGCCGCTTCATAGCCCATGTCTACCGTAGGGCGGATCGAAGCATCCCCTAAAGCAAGATCAAATAGTACTGCGGCTGGAACAATCGGTATTTTTGCTACTCCTACATCGAGGCCAATTCCCTGCTCCTCTAAATAACGCATCACCCCGCTAGCTGCATCCAGACCAAACGCGCTTCCCCCAGACAAGCATATCGCATGGACTTGATCAACTTTATTTATCGGGGAAAGCAAATCAGTCTCACGGGTGCCTGGAGCTGAACCCCTAACGTCAACTCCGCATACTGCACCTCGCTCCATGAGAAGTACAGTACAGCCTGTAAGTGCTTCCTCATCTTGTTGATGTCCTATCTTTATGCCTTTAATATCGACAATTGAGCCTACTGTAGTAGCCATAGATTATATCTTCTCCTTTATACGCAAATAGATCTCAGCATACGAATGAATGTTGCGCATGCTTATTGTAGAGATTCACCTACTCGGTTTCTATAAAGTCCATTTTATTACTAGTAATCTTTCCGAACAAACCGAATAAAACCAGTCAATCCTTGTAAAAATAAGGTAGCAACCCCTAAAAGAGAAACGAGAATAACCAAGAAATATGTACTAGAGAGGATTGATTACGATTTCTCACTCACAAAACATTCCACAACCAAAAACCTTTGGTCCCCTTGGAAATTTGCCTTTAATCAATCCAGAGATGCCGATTCAATCCATCATGAAGCTTGCCAATGAACTCGGGCCTATCTTCCGACTGGAGTACCCAGGAGGTCGTATTAGTACCTATATTTCCAATCACCAATTAGTAGCAGAGGCTTGTGATGAATCTCGTTTTGATAAGAATGTATGGCCTCCCTTGCAAAAAGTAAGAACATTTGCTGGCGATGGTCTTTTTACTAGCTCAACCGAAGAGACCAATTGGCAAAAAGCTCATAACATCCTGCTTCCTTCCTTTAGCCAAAGAGCAATGCAAGGATACCATTCAATGATGGTAGACATCGCTGTACAGCTTATCCAGAAATGGTCACGCCTCAACCCTGATGAGAGTATTGACGTACCAGAGGATATGACACGCCTTACTCTTGATACGATTGGGTTGTGCGGCTTTAATTATCGGTTTAATAGTTTTTATCGAGAACAACCGCATCCCTTTATCACCAGCATGGTTCGAGCTCTAGATGAAGCAATGAGCCAGTTACAGCGCTTAGAGATTAAAGATAAATTGATGGTCATCACAAAACGTCAATTTAAACATGACATACAAGCCATGTTTACCCTTGTAGATAAAATAATAGCTGAACGTAAAGAGCACGATCAACATGATACAAACGATTTGCTTTCCCATATGCTAAGAGGTAAAGACCCCCAAACAGGCGAAGGATTGGATGACGAAAACATTCGGTATCAGATTATTACTTTCTTAATCGCTGGTCATGAAACCACAAGTGGTCTATTATCCTTTGCTTTATACTTTTTATTAAAAAATCCAGATAAGCTTCAAAAGGCATATGAGGAAGTAGACCGTGTATTAACAGGTTCCATTCCAACTTATTCTGAAGTGCGAAATCTTACGTACATAACAATGATTTTGAATGAATCTCTTCGACTTTGGCCAACAGCCCCTGCCTTCTCCCTTTACGCTAAGAAAGATACGATGTTGGGTGGAAAATACCCTTTGAAAAAAGGAGAGAGTGTCAATGTACTCATTCCCACTCTTCATCGTGATACAAGCGTCTGGGGAGAGGACGTCGAGGAGTTTCGTCCTGAACGCTTTGAAGACCCAAGTCAAATCCCCTATGATGCATATAAACCATTTGGGAACGGGCAGCGAGCCTGCATTGGACAACAATTCGCACTTCAAGAGGCAACCTTAGTACTTGGTATGATTCTAAAATACTTTGACATCATTGACCATAATCATTATCAGCTTACCATTAAGGAAACATTAACCCTAAAACCAGAAGACTTTACCATGCGTGTCCGTTTACGTACAAATGAACTGTCCTTTCAAATTACCGGAAAAGAGAAAGAACGCGAAAAAACGCAAGCGCAGCCAACAGTCTCTACCATCGTTGATACACACAATACTCCTCTACTGGTGCTTTATGGTTCCAATCTTGGCACTGCGGAGGGCATTGCAAGGGAACTTGCAGAGGATGCACGTTTTCAAGGCTTCAAGAGCGAGGTTGCTCCATTAAATGATTATTTAGGTAAGCTTCCCAAAGACGGAGCGGTATTTATTATCACCTCTTCTTATAACGGAAAACCACCGAGTAATGCGAAAGATTTTGTACAATGGCTAGAGGAGGTAGAGCCTGGAGAATTTACAGGAGTCAACTATGCTGTATTCGGATGTGGTGACCATAATTGGGCCAGCACATACCAGCAGGTTCCTCACTTTATTAATCAACAGCTCGAAGCAAAGGGAGCAACACGCCTTACGATTCAAGGTGAAGGTGACGCCAGTGGTGATTTTGAGAAACAACTTGATGATTGGCGTCATCAATTGTGGCCTGATGTCATGAATGCTTTAGGTCTAAAAATCAATGAAAATCAAGAGCGAGAGCGTAACACGCTTTCGGTTCAATATGTGAATGGAATTGCGGGGGTTCCTCTTGCCGAATCCTATGATGCTCACCGTTCATACGTTACGGAGAATAGAGAGCTTCAAGGAGCGACTAGCGAGCGTAGCACTCGCCATATCGAGATAGCTATTCCATCAGGAGTGCATTACCATGAAGGGGATCATTTAGGTGTTCTACCCAAAAATTCTCCTCAGCTAGTCGAGCGTATTGTACATCGCTTTGGTTTAAACGGTAATGATTATCTTATTCTTAGTGGCAGTGGACGTAGTGCAGCTCATCTTCCTCTGGATCGTCCGGTAAGTGTATATGATCTACTAAGTCACAGTGTAGAATTACAGGAAGCAGCAACACGTGCTCAGCTACGCGAACTTGCTTCTTATACAACCTGCCCGCCGCATAAACGGGAATTAGAAGCCTTACTTGAAGAGGATGACTACAAAACCAATGTTCTGAAAAAACGCATCTCCATGTTTGATCTTATGGAACATTATCCCGCTTGTGAATTACCTTTCGAACGATTTTTAGAGCTTTTGCCCCCTTTAAAAGCTCGATACTATTCCATTTCTAGCTCTCCTCATCTCCTACCAGATCGAGCTAGCATAACAGTAAGCGTTGTGCGCGGCCCGGCTTGGAGTGGACAGGGTGAGTATCGGGGCATTGCCTCGAACTATCTAGCTGAGCTGAAACAAAATGAACCTGTTGTTATATTTGTACGCACACCAGAATCTCAATTCACGCTTCCTACGGATACAGAAACACCTATTATTATGATCGGGCCAGGTACCGGAGTGGCGCCATTCCGGGGTTTTTTGCAAGCACGGAAGTACTATCAACAACAAGACAAAAGACTTGGTGAAGCCCATCTTTACTTTGGTGCCCGCCATCCGGAACATGATTACTTGTATCAGGAAGAGCTTGAGCAATATGAAAAGGAAGGTATCGTGACCATTCATACGGCCTTTTCTCGTGTAGAGGGGCAACCCAAAACATACGTCCAGCATCTCATGAAACAAGATGAATACGAGTTGATTCGTCTCCTAGATCAGGGTGCTCGACTTTATGTATGTGGTGATGGGAGTCGAATGGCTCCCGATGTTGAAGCTACGCTTATTTCTTCCTATAAAACGATCCATTCGGTAAGCGAAGAAGAAGCCCAAGCTTGGCTAGATAAGCTTCAACGGGATGAGCAATATGTAAAGGATGTGTGGACAGGTACGTGATGAGGAGAGCATTGGTACTTGTCTTTTGAATCCCTTATAAAAATCAGATAAAAAATAACTATTACATCCTTGTAAAGCACCCAGATCAATCATTGGCTGGGTGCTTTTCACATGCTTAGCTGTTCATTTTCATACTAAAACTGTAGTGACCGATTAACACCTACTCTTTCGACCAGCCAGAATGGGGCTCAAAATAGTTATACGATCTATTGCAGGACAGTGACATTAAACAAAATAAACACACGGTGCCACGCGAACGTCACCGTTACTGTATTTGGGTGAAGCACCCCGTTGATCCGTTTAGTCAGGACAGGGCATAGCGTCATTTACTATATAAAGCATATTACTTCCAAAATGGGGGTCAAAAACATGAAAAGAAAAAGTAACAAGCCAATTATTCAGCAAGTACAGTATGACGGGTATATGAATCCATACCATGATCCTTATTACCTATTCGATCCATACTCGCCACGTCGTCCCGACCGTCGTGAGATGTGTATTAGAGAATGGCGAAGATGCGAGAGGCGCTGCCACCACAGAATGGGGCACGATAATGTCCGATGCAACAGAA
This sequence comes from Brevibacillus laterosporus DSM 25, assembly GCF_002706795.1. NCBI lineage: Bacteria > Bacillati > Bacillota > Bacilli > Caryophanales > Paenibacillaceae > Brevibacillus > Brevibacillus laterosporus. The sequence continues at coordinate 4,078,098 of NZ_CP017705.1, read as the reverse complement.
GATGCCATAGGGAATTTCAAGATTGTTTAAGCTTTCACCACAGAAGATAACTTATCCCTGGCTTTCATTGTCTTTAACTACATCAGTCAGAGGGCGGTATCCAAGTCATTACCGCCCTCTTTTCCACGTCAAAAGGTGTGTAAGCGTCGTTACATAATAGCCTAATTTCGTATAGACTTCGTTCTGCTCAACGTGTGCTGGTGCATCTCTACTGTTACAAAGGCATAGTCCCATGGAATGCAGGAACCCCTGCTTTTGTCCCTGTTCTACTGGCTTCCGTGCATCGAAATACAGGACAGGCACAGAATCGGGTACAGACGGACGTGCTCCCTCTTCATAACCTGTTCAATCTGTTCCTTTATTTACTGAATAGGCAAAAGCCCATATCATGATACATTTCCTCACATATACTGTTTAGGCAAATAGCTATTGTGAAATCAAAAAATAAGTAAGTAAATTTGGTTCAAGTTGAAGGGAGTAATAAATAGTGAGTCCATTCTCTTTTGAGACTTTTCCTTACGTTATTCAGCCAGGGGATACCTACTGGCTGTTAGCCCAACGATTTAGAACACCCGTGCATGACATTGTTGCTGTCAATCCAAACGTAGATCCCTATTATCTTTTTGTGGGTCAGGTTATTTGTATCCCTTGTGTACGACATTCCATGCCATTTTCATCCCCAAGACCTTCGCCTTATCAAAATGTACATGACTGCATTAGCAAAGCTGAGGTTGATTTAAAAAGTCTCATGCGTACTCTCTGGGAACAGCATGTTGCTTGGACGAGGATGGTTATCATCAGCATCGCAGCTAATTTGCCAGATGAAGAACTCGTTACGAAACGTTTGCTCCGAAACGCAACTGATATGGCGAACGCGCTAAAACCATTCTACGGTGAAGAAAATGCTGCTACGTTTGAACGTTTAATAAGAGACCACTTAGTAATTGCCGATCAGCTTGTTAAAGCAGCAAAGGCCGGCGATAGCAAAGCAGCAGCTAATGCAGAAAAACGCTGGTATAAGAATGCAGATGAAATTGCATCTTTCCTCAATAGCATCAACCCGTACTGGTCGGAGGAAGACATTAGGAAAATGTTTTATGAGCATCTTGCATTAACTAAAGCTGAAGCAGTCTATAGACTAAACAACAATTTTGCATTGGATATCGCGACATTTGACAAAATTGAACAGCAAGCATTAGAAATGGCTGACGCTTTTACTGACGGAATTGTAAAACAGTTTCCAAATCTGTTTACAAATTAGCATACCATTCCTTCCCCTTACTTCTTTTCTAACTAATCACATTCCATAGTGACAAAGGAACGTGAGTGACCATATTGAACATTTCTCTTTCTTAATCATGTCCTATGAAGACATTTCGTCAATTCTTTCCAAACACCCCTCAATTCGCGTTCTTCTCGATATGTTTTCGAAATAAGGGGAAACCCTTTCCACTAAATTGTGAAGTAACAAAAACACGCCATCCTTGAAGGGCTAGCGTGGAGCTAGGTTATTGTTGTAATTGATACTTAATTCACCCATTGAAAATACCCAATATTCCCTTCCCGTATTTTTCAACTTTTACTTGTCCAAAGCCCTTAATAGAAAGCAACTCTTCTTCAGTTCTTGGATATTTCGCTATCATATCTTCCAGCTCATTATTATTGAATATGTAGTAAGCCTTGATGTTTTCATCTCTTGAAGTTTGAAGTCTGTACGATGTTAGTTCTTCACGAAGCAGAGTTTCATCCTTCTTCTGAAAATCATTATTTGAAAGCTGATACTTTGCAACTAAATCCATCTTCAGCGGTGTGTTCAGCTTGACTAACAAATTTGAAATTTCATGCATTTGCTTCTCAGCTACGTTATATGTATTTGCTTTATCATTCTGGTATCTTTCCAGTGTTGCCTTGATTTGATCGTACTTAATGATTGAATTTTCAATCTCAGTAGGGCAACTATGCTTATTAATTATTGTTTTGGGATTAGCCATAACAACAAGAGATAGAATTGGCATGTTATTAATTTTCAATTCTTTTGACAAGACATGTTTAATAATATCGATATGCCTTGTATTTTGAGTTATAGGGCTATATATCCCCATTTTATATTCTTTTCCGTATTTATTCTTCATTATTCTTACAAAGTTACCATCTTGGTCAATTGAAATATTACCGCTTAGTTTTTTCGTTTCCAAAATGCAAATGAACTTATTAGAAATTACTACGAAATCAAGTTGAGCAACGTAATCCTCATACACTACCCTTACATCATGTAAGCATAAAATGGGCTGGAACGAATTTTTTAGTTCAAAGTAGACGTTGTTCTCGCCATCAAGCCCATATGTAAGAAACCTAATATCCCTTTCAATGTTATCTTTCCTCTCTCCATCTACAACCTTGTTTAAGAGGTCATTAAGGGCAGAAAGGTGATGATTATCTTTTGAGAAATCCTTAACAAATGTCGGACTTTGAATTGTCCTTTTTTGACCAAATAATTTGTTGAATATAGACATATGCAAATCTCCTTGGAAATATAGTTAGTTTTTAGGGCGTATGTAAAAATATCCCTTACCTGATAGTAAGATTATACCATATACTCACTTTTTTAAGTTGGCCTTTCTTATCTTACATAAGCCTACAGAACTATATTTTCGTATCATTAAAAGTCGAAAAGCATCCTAACCTAACTGGTTGCCTCAACCTTCTCATATTCATTACTCCTACGATAAAAGGGATTCCACTTCATACCGACCTTTGTCAATGTGATATGCAATGTCCGTCATTTAAAAATACCACATGTTTATCGGCTTCTAGGAAGACCAATAAACATGTGGTATTAGTTTATTTAGCATTTCGAAATTTATCAGCTCAAGTGCATTTTTGAAATTGACTTACTCAATTTTTTGACATCAAGACACCTTATGCTCAATCCGCAGCTTGTCTGCAACCATCGCAATAAACTCACTATTCGTAGGTTTTGCCTTTGTCTAAAAAGCCCGTTAAATTAGGCGTGAACAGGTACGTGAGTTTGCTATTCCAATAAACTATACGTTAGCTTATCGGAACGTGTCGAATTTATTTATTGGAAAGGTTTGATTCTATTATGGCCGCTAAATTCAACTTTATCTCACGTACAGAACCCGCTAGAGAGATCGATCTCGACAAACAGGTTCGTGACTACCTCGCGATTAAAAAGACGGAACGTAGATCGCCTAAAACGATCGAAATTTACTCACAATGTTTAGCGCAGTTTAAGAAGTGGGCGACAGAACGGGGGCACAGTACTTTTACTCCCGACATTATGCGCGAATACATCTCGTATTTAACGTATGAGAAGGCAAAGTGGGACGATCACCCTACGAATCCAACCGGACCAAAAGGATTGACAGCCCGAACTGTCAATAACAACATCCGCAATCTTCGGGTGTTCTTTAACCACTTGGTAAATGAACGGATAATCTCGTCCTCACCTATGGATAATATTAGCTATCAAACGCAAGACAAAGAGACTTTTGAAATCTTTAGTGATGATGAGGTACTAAAATTGCTTGAGGCTCCTAATAAACGGGTGTATACGGGCCTAAGAGATTATGTAATGATGCTGGTTTTGTGTGATACTGGATGCCGCGTCGGAGAATTAACTAACTTAAAGATATCTGATATCGATCTCAAGTTAAGACAAATTTCTATTCGCGCTGAAATCTCCAAAACGCGTACAGCTAGAACTCTCCCCATTTCTACTATAACCGCAAAGGAAATTGAGCGCCTGATTAATTTTATGAACGTAGACTCAAATGACTACTTATGGCTTACTCAGTTTGGAGAAAGGTACTTTGGCGACACTTTCTCAAAGATGCTAAAAAAATACGCAAAGAAAGCAGGAATAACTGGGGTTCGTGTATCCCCCCATACTTTCCGGCATTACTTTGCTGTAAAGTTCTTACGACAACGCGGTGAACCAATTGCGCTCATGCGGATTTTAGGTCACACGTCTATCACTATGACGGAACAATATGTGCGTTACGCTAATAAAGATTTATCTGAATACCATGAGATCGCCAGTCCGGTAACATCATTAATGGGCAAAGGTACCCAGAAAAAACGCGGAAATGTGTTGTTTAAATAAATGAAGAAAAAGACCCGGGAAACCTCGGGTCTCTTCTATTCTAATCGGTAACGGACGCGATATTCCCGAAATCCACCCACGTCCATTCACCGTTTTCTTCCTCGATTCTAACTTGCTTCGTAATCGTATCAAACGACTTAGCTACGCCCCTCACCGTCAGGAACTCGCCTCCGTTCTCGGATACCTCGCGCCAATACTTGACGGTCATCTCAATGGTATAACGTTTACTTTCCGTCAATCTATAATTAATCGCCATGATTTCGTCATGATCGAGATCAGGCTTCGGCAATAGCGATAATTCTCTTCTGTATTTCAGGTACATTTCGCGTTGCTCCGGCAGTACCATGCGCATGGAACCGAATAGGTCGTTAATCTTTGTTCGTTTTTGCATAGTAAAACTCATCCTCCGTCCACAGCCAATCTATCAAGTCTAAGTTAGGTGATACAACGATGTCAACGATTTGATCGACGCGGATTATATGCAAGTCCCAATCCGTCAGTAGCTTGATTTGTTCGTTATCCTTAGCCGCGATCCAGCCCCAAGATGCGTGGGTTCCGGCTTGGTCCGACCAGATAACCAATAGTGGCCTGTTGTTGATTGTAGAATCGTTGATGACATACTGCACATCCTCTAGTTGAATTCGAGAGATAGGTTTTATCTTCTCGACAAACAAATCCAGCATAGTGACCGCCGCCTTCTGTTTAAATAGAACGTTTGTTCTTATTATATGCGAACAGAACGGGAACATGCAACAAAAAAATCGCCCACCTACCAGCCGTTAGACCGATAAGTGGGCTCGTATCCCTATTTCATTTTCCTCTCGCTACTATCGGGCTTAACGTAACTATAAGCACCCGCGGCCGTCAATCCGACCACGACCGTAGTCAATAGATTCGCCTTCAACGCGCCATCCGGCAAGAACACGAACACTCCCGAAAGAGCAATCGCTACCAACGGAGCGTACTTCGTCGGCACCCCGAATCCTTTCGCGATTCCCGTCAAGGCCGCCACGATTGCGGCCAGCGTCGCGATATCATACGTAAGTTCCACGTTATGCACCTGCCTTTCTCGACGCCACCCGATCCGCTAGCACGAAAACCAACCACGGCATGTCCTCGATTACCTTCTGCGGGTCCTTCCGTAGTCTCTCCTTCCATTCGGCCGCATCCGACAGCATCGACTGTGCCGCGAGATTATCTATCGACTTATCCGCTAGTTCTAGTTGCCATTCTTTTAACGCCAAACTAACCGCCTCCTCGATTTTCTTTATAGGTACCGGGACCACCGGCTTATCAAAACGGGTTAACTTATTTCCGTTTACAATCGACATAATTAACGTAACGTAATTCGGATCGGTCGCGTACCCGCCCCGTTTGACTGCTTCCGCAAACTCCCGGGGCGTCTTCGCTTGCCATACGCCCGCATTTACGTAGCGCGGTTTCTTTAGCAATGCGAAGTGGTCATCGATGGCCTCGCCGTAATTGTTGTACGCTCGGAACCGCGCCTTTACCTGTACCCTCGTCTTGGCACCGGAAGTATCAAGTATCTTTACGAGGTCGCCGCTTGCCCGTGCCTTCGCTACGTCAGCCGCCGAATAATACTCCGTGGTCAAGATCGTAACGCTACCGGCCGGCCCCGTTCCTTTGATATTGCCGAGATTATACGACTCGCGCCCCGTCACCATATCGCGCGGTGTCCGTAAGTCCCATCCGACCTCTAGTATGAGTTGCGCGATAACGCCGGACGGACATGGATAGCGCCCGACTACATGCGGTGATATCAACGAGATTAGCCGTTCTTGCTTCGTCATGTGATCGACCTCATTTCGTAAGAAAATAAATAAGGATGGAACCGATAAAACTCGTTCCCATCCCGATTATTACGCCCCAACTTCGGCGTGAGTCCGCTTTGATTTCCGCAATGTCACGAGCATTTTCCTGCGCTAAGGCCAGTGCGTCTCGTGCTTTATCGTTGACTTGATCGAGCTTTTCACGGTCCCGCGATAAGTGGTCGACCTTTTCTTCTACGCGGACCATGCGCTCGCGGACGTCTTGTAAAATAGATACGGTATCGTGTTCTCCCATGCGTGCCCCCTAGAATTTAATGCCGGTGATTTCTTCGTACTCAGCCGGTGTGATCTCTCCGAACGGATTGGCCTCCGTCTGTACAGCAAGTCGTAGCTTCTCGGCCGTGATCCAATTGTATCTATAAGCTAATGACCAAAAACGCATTATTGGCCGCCCCCTTTTAACTGGATGATGTCGAGTCTCAAAACGGCTAATTCTTCGCCCAACGACTGAATTAACGCGTCCTTCTGTGATAGTTCGATCTTTGTTTTGGCGATCTCTTGACCGAGAGTTACGATAGGCATGTCGGCGTCTTTACGTTCCTGTTCGATAATAGATAACGGTTTAGGTTTTGTGAGAATCAATCGAATGCACCTCCGAATCCTCTTACGATAACAGGCTCAGTTGCCGTTCCTTTGGTGAAAGAAAAACGTAAGCTAACGCCCCATTTTTCCGCTGTTTTTTCCTTGTTGGTGAAGATGAAGCCTCGGTTGAATTTGACGAAATTCGTTGCGTCTTCCCATGTTGGTAACTCATCGAAAGCGTTATTTGAGACTTCAACCCTGTAATCAGCTCCCGATGGAACGGTTGCATCGATAGTTACCAAAATACGTTTAGCAGCAATGTCTGTTGAGAATGGTTTTTTCAAATGAAACGATAGTCGCTCTGCCGTTCTACGAAAAGTGAATGTTCTGGTAGATGTCATACCTTTGCTGTCTTTTGCTTCTATAGTGATAGTGTGACTGTCGTTTAAGGAGAGACTTAGCCATGTGACTTGTGGGATGGTCACGGTATTTTCCTTGCTGTCAGTCCCAGCGAATGTGCGGATAACTTTGCCGTTGATTTTCTCCGTGATGGTAAACGCGTCACCCTCTGGCTCTGTGACTGTGTAATTCTCGGAAGGGATAGCGCTTAATACGCCGAGGTCTACATTTTGTCCGCTGATAACGGGTGGACGGTTGTGGACGACTCGGAACTTGCGCGTCACTTCGGTTGATATACCACCTTGATCATCTTCTGCCCAGATGGTTAGCGTATGATCGGTGTTTTCGGCTAGGTCAGAGCCTGTGAGATCGGTGGTGCCGTCATAAAGGCGTTTGGTTCGGAAGGTTAGCGTTTTGGCAAAAGAAATAGGCGTGCTACCGTTGGATACTCCGGATTGCAACGCCCTTGTGGTGCCGTTGTTGATGCGGTATTTTATTGTGACTACGTTGTCTTTGTCGGTGTCGGATGCGGTGCCCTGGATGGTTAGTGTAGCGTTTTCGGTTAGGGTTTGGTTGTTGGGTGGTGCAGCAACATTTAAGGTTGGTGCAGTGTTAAACCATGATGATTTAATCACTATATTATTCTTTAATGCAAAGCAAGTAAAGCTTGCTGCCGATCTACCACCATAGTCGGCCCGAAAGAAAAATTCTTGTGCTGGGTCCATATACTTCGAATAATATTGTAAATTAGTAATAGTTTTTCCTATAAGAGTTGGAGGAATGTCAGCAGAAAAAATTATAGTGTTTCCAGCTATCGTGTGTTCTATTTTTGTAATATTTCCCCCAGTAGTTACAATTTCACTTGCTTCGGGATGGTACGTTTCAGGATATGGAGTAATTCTTTTAAAATAAAGAGGAAAGTCATTTCCGTTTGGTTCCTTCGGACTTAATCGATGAGTAAAAGACAACAACAAATAAATCGATCCGTCAGAACGCCTTCTTATTTCTGATTTAGTTGAGCCGAAAATGCTCCCACGCGACACACCTAGTTCATAAACTTCTGCTCTGCGTATCTCTACACTGCTGGTAATATCCTCTACTAACCAAGACTTATCTAGATAACCGTTAAAATCCGTCTGGTTCCCTTTATCATCTCGAACAGATACTGTAAACGGATTTACCCCTGCCGTAATATCAGCGTTTTTAAACGTATAGCTGACGGGCTGGTTCTTAGCTATCGCTGTCCAATCCGTTTTAACCACGTTGTTTAATTTGACTCGGAATTGTAGAGTGTCATCAGGATCGGTGTCATTTGCGGTGATGTTAACGGTAAAGTCGTTAGTGCCGATGCCGATTCTTTGGTTTTCGGTTAAGGGTTGGTTATTTGCTGTTAGCGTGACACTTGGACTAGCATTAGCAATAAAATATAACTGAATGCCAGGAATCACGGAATCCTGATCGGGATATGCTCCCTTATTTCTAGTAAACTCTTCTGTCTGATAACCCGCCTTAACCTTGAACCTAACACCGTCTACAGTAGAATCTACTTTCAAGTCCGAAACCTGAGCCCTAAAACCTAATCTTTCTGAATCAGGTGCCCAGAAGCTAACCATGTAATCGCCGGGGGGTAGGATATTAGAGAACCTTGCAAAATTATCTGATCCTACTTCAGATGTATTGATAATTTCTTTGCTAGATACCCTCCATATTCTAACCTTAGTGTAAGTACTGTCAGTCCTGACTACACCTATTCCAGTTAGTTTAATCGCCTTGTCTATATTGAAAATCAGCCCGATTGAACCTATCGCGTTAGAATATCCATTAACGTTAACGTATAGTGGAACACGATTTTCAGTAAGAGATTGCTGTTCGTTTTTCATCTACAAAACCACCAGCCTTTTATTAGCCTCGTCATACCAGCCTTCTGTTAGTGTGATATCGTCTAAGGTAGCGAAGTTTTCAAAAAACACGTTGTCCGTGAAGTTGTTAAACACCGCATCTTTTATCGTCTTCACATCAATCTGCAAAGCCGAAATAGCCACCGTGTGCTGTTCCAGTAGCTTGTGCGCATCGTCTATTCCTTTTTCCCATCGGTTGACGTCGCCCTCCGTGATATCATCCTCGAACTCCCAGTCTAGCCGTGCGTTAAACGACATCAACGCGCCCCCTCTCGAATAGCAAAACTGAACCGAAATTCCAAACGTTGCCCCTCGCTGACCGGAACATCCGCCTGCCTCTCCGCAATCAGTCCACCCGCTTCATCGTACAGTCTTAATGAAGAAACTCGCGCAATCCCTTTGACTGATTCTGTCCGTATGGTCACCGTCGCTCCATTCCGGTTGATACTCCGAATAGGCACCGTTTGGTTATTCAACACGATTGTAGTCGCACGGGCCGCGATATCCTCCGCGATCCGTTCGAGATATCTTCCGTCCATCTATATCGTCACCTCCCGTTGCTCCTTACCGATCGTATCTCCGACACGTAGTTCGCCGATCGTTCGATATCGCCGTAGATTTACCGTTACAGTATCGACCACTTCGATTACTTCCCGTGGCATAGGCGCGAGTACCACATCGACATGAGCCGGCGCCATTTCACGGAGGGCAACGTAAGCATCGTATAGATTCGGGGGGATATCACCGCCGATTACGATAATGACCGCATACTTGCGCGGCTCCTCTTCTGCCGTGGCGTCAGGGAAGAACGCGTCCGCAATGGATTCGAGCACAGCCAACGTAACCGTCCCTGTACCGCGTATCTTAGACTTAATAACGGAGCGCCGCTGTTCGATTGGTTTAGTTAGATCGGTGGGCACGCCGACAACGGACTCCCATCGCGTCAGACCCCACGTTGCCGTATCGACGAAGAATTGGTCGATCAGGTCCCGAATCCCTTCGTGTAATAATGCAAATTCCTCCGACTCCCGCTCAATTATGTTCTTTATTTGACATGACTCTCCGTAGTGAACAATCGGTAAGGAATCGAGCATTCGGCGTTTAATTACGTCATTCACTGAGTGTCACCGTCCCCAGTACCGCAATAGAATCGGTGCCTATTGTTATATTTTCTTCGGCACCATTCACGGTTAGATCGGCATAGTCAAGGACAGACGCCGCTCCCCCGACCACACCAGCGACCCGTGTGTAACGAACCACCGAATCAACTAGCGCGAGCTTACCGAGATAATCCGTTAGTGCTTTCGTCACTTCCTCACGTGCCTCTTCGATGGCGTGACCGTTCACAAGCGTTATCTTCGCGGTTACCTCGATTGGGATTTCGGTTACCCCAACGACCGTAACTTCCGCACATGCAGGCCGCTCCTTTTCGATGTAAGTCGCTACCTTGTCGATTAGTTCTCGGGAAGGCGCACGCTTCCGGTCGTCTAGCAAGACGACTTTTACCGTTCCCGGTCCGTCCCACACCTCGTATACTCGCGCATCAGAGATACCGACGACATCAAGCGCCCACTTACGGTAATGATGTCGGTTGCCTGACGTTATGGGCTTTCGGACGCGATCAAGGTACCGTTCTAGTAGGGCCCCGTCCGATTCTTCATCGATGCCGCCCTCGAAAGGCAGATCGTTAGTAACGCCGGTTATCCCTGTGATATTGCCCTGCGTTAGCTTGATTTCGCCAGCTCCCACGTTGCCCGATTTTCCGCCCTCAATTGCTTTCGTGGCTAACGTAACAGTCCCGTTTAAAATGACGCCAAACTCCGTTACTTCAAAGTAGATTGGCTCGTCACCGTCCGTAGAGACTTCGGTACCTACAGGGATTTCCGTACTCTCATGACCGTAAATAGTAACGGTGCCCTTCGCCTTTTCGGAGGGCTTCCGATAGACACCGAGTTCGGCGCATCGACGCGTCAGCCATTCGTTGTAAGACGACAAAGTACCGTCAGTCTTTATTGCGAAGCCCTTATCGTAAACTACGTCTAACTCTAGCCATAGTGCCTCTAGTTCGGGCGCTACCGGAGCCGTCGCATCATACAAGATCGCCCCGGGCCGCTTATCTACGTCCGGCCGGGACCTTTCGAGTATTCGTTCCAGTATTGCCTCACGTGTTTGCTGTTCGTACAATGTCACACCCCCTCAACGACTTCTATCGTCAAACCATCCGTCGTATCAACGTAAAAAGAGACGAACAATTTGTCCGCCTCTCGTTCTATCTCAAAATCGTACACGTCGTCTATTCGATCGTCATAAATCAACGCCTCTGTTATTACGCGGGGTATCTCCGACCGCAAAAGCTCCATCGGTAAATCCTGCCCGATTAAGTCTATGAGTTCACAGCCGTACTCGCCGTCGTAGATCGGAAACCGAAATCGCGCCGTCATAATAACCTTCCGAATAAACTGACGGATGGCCGTTTCGCCGTCGATCATGCCGCCGATATCACCCGTATCGAAATCTAACGAATAGGTTAACGTTGGCTGTGTGTCTGGCTCCGATTGGATCACTCGTTCCTCTAGTCGTTGCAACGGACTAAGCGCCATTATAGATCACCGCCCGATCTTGAATGATATACGTTTGGCCTTCGTCAATAGACTGGATGATAACGCGATCGCCCGCTTTCAGCTCGTCGGTGAACTCGATCTCGCCTTCGATAACCAACTCCGTAATATCATGCACATGAGGCGTATAGCCTGCCTTCGTCATAGCTTCGCGCACTGTTTCACTAGTTAACATCACTTTCCGTTTATGTCGCGTCAAATGCTCCGCAACGATCAAGTCCTCCGCTAACAGTTCGAGCTTTTCATCGTTATCGACCGTAACTCGTATAGCTGGCGGAGGAGCAACGACAGTGCCGAGCTCGATGTCCACGCCCTTGTTGTATCCGATCTGTTGGATGAGCTGTCGAAACTGGCTCGGTCCCCCGCCTTCCAGCCGACTAGGCTCTTGGAGTCTTTTTGAGGATTTCGTCGACAACAGACTTCCGCCCCTTCCGTTTCTTCTTCTTTTTCTTCTTCGCCTTGTCTTCCGGTGGTGGATCGTATTTCAACGTCGGAAGATCATCCGTCGCGCTCAACGTAAGTGACATCGTGTGTTTACCGCTCTCAAACGTATGACTATCGGTTGAAACGTAGTAACCTCCGATTATCTCCGTCATCGACTCTTGTACATAGACGCCTACTCCCGCGTACACTGTATCAATCCCTAACGCATTGACGGTCGCCTCGTCGTGAATAGTACCGAGGTCTTTTAGGAGTTGCTTCGCCAGTTGCTCGATTTGGGAACGGGTTTTATCCGAATCGGCACTTTCGAGGTGTTGCATAATGCCAAATCGTTGTATGAGTGCGTCGTTTTTGACCACAGCCACCAACGGCTTTTTCTTGTCGTCCCCGCCCGTCACCTTGACCTGCGTTCGTAGTTCTTCGATCGACTGCGAGTATGACGCGTCCAGTATATTAACGCCATTTTCGAGCACCCACCGGACGGGTTGTTCTTTCCGCGATAACAGATTAAACTTGCCATCCTTCGAGCAAATAAAAAAACGCCGGCCGGTCTGCTTCTGCGTAACCGTTAGCGCTGTAATCATCATGTCCCATATGGATTTATTTCGAAGTACAAGCTTGGGTATTACGTACCCCGTGTCGTCGATTTTACCGACTGCAATATCAAACTGTTTACATAGTTTCTGCGCAATGGCGCTCGCCTTCATGTTACGAAATATCTGCGTGTCCTGATTCTTCGCAAGATAGATATTATCATCGTACGCCGTAACGCTCATGCTCCCGCGATCATTGATATTATGCTTAAACGTCAGGCCTCGAAATAGTTCATGTCCATTACTGTAGAGACGTAACTCCTTACCGAGCTCTACGGGGACAGCTTTTTTACGGCCGTCCACCGTATTGACGAAAGATATCTCCAAGGTGCGGGCTGGCTGCGTAATATCACCGGACCATGTAGCGCTTTGGACTAACAAAGGCGCGCCGTCATAATGCACTTCCCACGTCATACTAACACCAACTTTTGACCCGGCTTTATTTTGTTTGGATCGGGACCAACAACGGCTTTATTCTTGGCGTAGATATCACGTGTTTTAAGTCCGTATCTGGCCGCGATCACTGATAGACAGTCGCCTTTCTTTACGATGTAAGGTTTCGGGATGTCTTTCTTACCGCTCCTTGCGGTCGTCTTTTTCACTTTCGCTGTTGCTGTTCCGTTGCCTTTCTTCGCGTTCATGTCAATCTGACGGATGGTTACGAACTTGTACTCTTTCAGCTCGAGATCATAGTAGATGTCACCGGGCGCTCCGTGTTTTTCGGGCACGATAACGAACTTGCGGATGGTCACCGCGTAATTTATCGGCGTTCCCGTAATTGTCAGGCGGCACGGCTTGCGTGAGTCGCGCCACCTCTCTAGCATCTCTCTAGCTGACCACGGATCGGGAAAGCCTTCGTACTCGCAATAGGACGGGTGATAATCGCGTGGAAAGAATGATGAAAATGAAAAGTCTCGCAACTTGGGATCACCGATAACGGTAAATTCACCTAAGTGCGAGACTTCAACGTCTTGATAGCCGAAATCACTCGATATTTTGATAGAGTCGGGGTTGACCGGGAGTTGCAGGCGTTCCGCCCCGTTATTGTAAGAGAGCCAGAATTGGATACCGTTTGCCATCGTCATCACCTCGTTTACACTTGCTTGCTGATTTTGCGTGCCATGATTGAGAGGAATTTGTCTGCGGCTGTCTAATTAACAAACCTCTACCAACCGATGCACTATCCCTAATGTAATCTTATCAATATCCGCTTCTTCTCTTACGGTCGCATGCACATTAATCGTAACATTATTAGAAGCGTAACTAGAACCACCATCGTTCACAGGGTTTCGTTTATCGACCGGAGGGTTAGACGGCTCTTCCTTGCTGGCTCGGTTCTCCTCCGCAGTCATTACCCTTTCGCCTTTGTGTAGACGCGCACGATAACCGTCAAAAGGTACGTAGTCAAGGCCGCTGTAGTGAGAGCCATCATCCCCGACGCCTATATTGCGCCGCTCACGGAAATCTCTCATCTTCTCTTGTTGAAGCGAGTAATCCATTTCAACTTCGGCTATTTTCGGGATATTAAGCGTGAATTCTTTTCCACCAGTTAGGTCAGCCATCCAGTCAGGCAGTTGGATATTGAACGCTTGATTCATCGCGTCAATGAGCCTATTAAGCCCACCGATGATCCAGTTTATCGCTGTAGCAAAACCATTCTTGATAGTGACACACAAGGAACGGCCTGCATCCTTTACAGTCTCCCAGTTTTGAACCAGTAGATACCCCGCTCCAATTAAAGCACCTATTCCGACCACTACAAGCCCTATTGGGTTAGCGCTAGCCGCGGTATTAAACGCCCACTGTGCGGCTGTTGCCGTTAGCATTACGGCTTTATAAGTAGCCCATGCCGTAGTAGCTCCGACAATCAAGGGTCCAACGACTTCCAATACGTCCTTGGTCGTCTTTCCCCACTTTTGCGCCTCTTTACTTCCGAGCCATTTATTGAAGACGGAGGCCGCATTCGCTCCCTTTTCGGCGAGGTCCTTTAAGGTAGGAAGCAACGGGGAGAACACTTCTATCTTTAACCCTTCCAGCGCGGACTCCAGTTGCACAAGCGAACCATTAAAGTTATCGAGTTGGACTTTTGATACCCTTCCAGCCGTCCCTCCGCTGTTCTCTAGTTCCTTCGTAAACTTCCGCAACTTATCGGGACCAGCGTCCATTAACGCCAGAAATCCGCTACCAGCTTCCAGACCCGCGATTATACTGGCTAGACTCGTTTTCTGTTCGCTGGACATGCCTTTCATCGCGTTTTGAAGTTCTCCGAGGATCGTAGCGAGCGACTTCATCTTCCCTTTACTATCGAACAGTTTAACACCGAGCTTATCCAATGCCTCTGCCGCTTCTTTCGGAGGTTTCGCAAAACGCGCGAATAGTCCCCGTAACGTAGTACCCGCTTGTTCCGCTTGGATACCGGCATTACCAAGGATACCTGCGGCGGCGGCCGTTTCTTCCAGTGATACACCGAGCGCTTTCGCCCAAGGAGCCGCGTATTTCATCGTGTACCCGAGCATTTGAAGATCAACGTTAGCTGACGTAAACGCCTTCGTAAGCACGTCGGCCACACGCCCCGTATCTCCTGCCGCGATCCCAAAACCGGAAAGGATATTCGAAACGATATCGGCTGTTGTTCCAAGGTCAGTTTGACCTGCCGCGGCCGCATCGAGAAGCCCGGGCATAGCCGCGATTATCTCGTTGGTCTTATAGCCCGCCATCGCAAGGAACTGCATGCCCTCAGCCGCTTGGCTTGCGCTGAATACCGTAGAGGCGCCGAGCTCTTTGGCTTTCGTGGTTAGTTTCGCAAGGTCTCCGGCGCTAGCGCTAGAAAGAGCAGCAACACGTGACATCGAACTCTCGAAGTCGGCCGCCGTTTTGATTCCGTCAAAGGCCGTCCCAACCGCTACGACTGCACCCGCCAACATTTTAAGCTTCCCGAGAAGGTTCGGAAGTCCCCCCGAGAAATTATTCAACGATTGCGTGGCGGCGTTCTGTCTTTGAACAAATCGGCTGTTCTCGTTGGTCAGACGGCTTTGGGCATTACGGTAGGAGCCGGTAGATGCGGCAATCTTTTTCACCGAAAGGTTCGTCCGGTCTAGTTCCGAAGATACTCGGCGGAGGGTCGGGGTCATCGCGTCGGTAATCCGTAACCGGCCGACTAAATCAAACGCCATAATTAGCCGCCTCCTTCCCTACTCTGCGCCGCAATCTCGTCTTCTAGTTGTACCTCCGTGGAAGCGTACATAAAGATACGCTCACCTCTTGGTGCGTTGTAAACGTAGGCCGGCGGGAGGCCCTGTCGCTGGAAAATCGTGTGTACAATATAAGCCTCGCCTCCCGCGCGTATTAGTTTTTTACTTGATCAACCGCAGAACCTAAGTCGTAGCCGGAAAGCTCTAAAATCTCGGTGAACAGCTTAACCCTTTCACCCGGGAGCAACGTCTTTTCGACAACCCTTACAGAATCCTGTGTCTCATATTTCGCGAGTAAATCGGGGTGTGACCAATCCGGTACAATTGTTGCTTTTTGGATCATTAGTAGCGCTTTTTTAGTCTGGTCAACCGATTTACCAAACGTCGCTCTTTCTTCGATATCTTCAATTTCTTGATCATCAAGTGCGCGAATACGGAATGCCCCAAACCGTTTTAGAGGTACATCTTTCTCAGGTTTTTTATCCGCATCAAGTAAGGCTTTTAATAGATCGTCAGTCATGTAATCATCTCCTAATAGTTAGTAGGTTTTACTTCTCTTCAATGAAATCTAGGAACTCGTAATCTTCAAAAACAAAAGGCCACTCCGTCTCAACGGGTGACCCGTGTTCAAATTTCATTACATCAATCTTGGTGAACTGAACTCCTTTTGCTAGTACTCGCTCGGCACCGTATGCTTCGGGATCATCGAGTTTCATGACGAGCTGGCAGACGAAAGCCCCGCTACGGTCGTCCATGATCTGTCCTATCTTACGAGCAAACGCGGATGATATCTTGTATCCGCGAATGGAACCGCTACATTCGATGCTCATAGGCTTGTTCCCAGCTTTACGACTACCGGATCGCTTGATCTTTTCGTATTGAATCTCGACGGACAACTCCCCGGCGTTGAAGTTCGCCAGCCATACGCCGTCCAGCCAAATTTCTCCAAACGAACCACTCAGGACGCGGTTGGATTCTAGTAAATTTCTCGTCATCTATGTTTACCTCCCTATACGTGGATTCGTAGGAAGATGCGTTCCATGCTATCGGTTTCTGTGTAAGCAATGTACAAAAACACCGCGTCTCCCTTCGATTCAAATTCGGGGTCTAGCGTTACAACTGGGTCTTCGAGGACGTTCGCCTTGCCTAAACGCTCTAAGTACGCCTTGATGGCCGCAATAAGTGCCGCCTGACCGTCTCGGTTGTTATCGAGCTTACCGATGTATTCACTCGCGGCCGTCTTCGGAATGTCCGTATTAATCGCCTGTCGTCCGCGAATCTTGCGAATCTTGGCGCCGCTCGTTAATTGCCCTTTTTCAACAAGCACATAATCACCGTTGTGTACGAGGACCAGCGAACCCGCTTCGAGGGCCTCCTCGATCTGTGCGTTGGTTAATCGTTTAGTAACGTCGTCTAACGGTAATCTTGCGTACGTAATCGACTTGTTAATCGGGGTACCTGCGATTAAACCAGCAATGTACGCCGCGTATTCACAGGACGGGTACTCCTTGCCGTTGACTACTCCGCCGACAATCAGGTTAGCTACATAGTCGTCCGCAACCTTCTTGCTACGTGCATTACCCACTTTCGGGTCAGCGTCATCAGCCGCCGTACCGCCCGTTACATACACGAAATGTTTACCTTCCTTACGATTGCGTTTCGTCCACGCTACCGTTGCGTCAATTTCGGCTGCATCCGCAAGCCCGTCGTACACAAACACGTTAAATGCTCGTGTTTCAAAGGAATCGCGCATCTCAATAAATGACTCCGGCGTCAGCTCCTTCGGCATG
The DNA here is from genome assembly GCF_002706795.1 of Brevibacillus laterosporus DSM 25. NCBI lineage: Bacteria > Bacillati > Bacillota > Bacilli > Caryophanales > Paenibacillaceae > Brevibacillus > Brevibacillus laterosporus. The sequence continues at coordinate 4,060,670 of NZ_CP017705.1, read as the reverse complement.
GTGTATACAATTACTTGCTTTGCGCCACCCTGCAGCGCAAATCGAATCGACTGAATGTTTGTTACGCCGAACAAGTCAACCGATTGCTTTTCAGTCTCAATCATGTAGAACGTCTTTTCTGTTGCCTTTGCTCCGTACTTCATAAGTGGAATCGCTACGATACCACGTGCACCGCCTCGAATCTGTGATGCCGCCGCTTCCACGTACATTAGATAGAGCCCGGGACGGGTCGGCTCGTTAAGTGGGTCCCATTCCATTGCGTTACCTCCTTTTATCGGGCTTCAACTCGCCCATATACATGCATAATCTTGTCGTACTGTTCTTGCGTTCTTGCCTCGCGTACCTCCGTTGATAGCACCCCAAGCCGTGCGTAGAGACCACCCTCCGTCTTGAGTGCCGTAGAAAAAGAAAAAGACCCGATACGGATATACCGCTTCGAGTCTTTCACTGGAATTAACGTAGTTCCATCGTTTGCTTTACGTTCGATCACGTCCATTTTCGCTAGGACGTCCTGCGCATCAACACCGTATACCACGATCTGATAGTCGCGATCAATCCGGTAGTGATAGCGCGTCTCGGACTCAGAATCGGAGGACAGGAGTCGGACGACTACGTTATTTTTCGCAGGCTTGTCAGGTACCTCGTATTTCAACGCGATCGAAGGTAATGCCGCCTTTATAAACTCGCCCACTGATTCCTGTTCAACAAGTGCGGACAACGTACCACCTCCGTTAGAAACCTAGTTTCTGAACTTCCGCTCTTACTCCGTCTTCAATGTCTTTTAGCCACTTTTTCTTATGTTCATCGGCTGGAGTATCTATAAACTTCGCAACAGTGCCGGGAGTTGTCGGATTCTTGATGTCACCTTTTACCTCGTGAAAGTAGTAAGCGTAATTAAAGTTCGGCCACTTGGGCGTACTTTCTACCGCAACGGCCGAAATCTCACCGCTTACCTCACCGCTTTTCTGCCGGACTTCCGTACTAATACCGCGCCGTAACGTGCCTTTGTCCAAAGGTGCAACGTCTACTGACTCCGCTTTCCACTCGTCCATAGCATCGTGCATACCTCGCTTGGTTGCGGCAAATACAACCTCGGGCGTTCGCTTAATCGCGTCCTTAAATGCCCGCATATCAAATTCGAGTTCCATCGTTACAGTGACACCTCCGTTAAGATAGGCTTGCCGCCAATATTACGCTTAATCTCGATCGCTAACGGACTATACTGACGTACTCTACCGAGCTCGTCGACAAATTCGATCCGATCACTGATCGAAATAGGCGCTAGTCTGTCGCATAGTATTTGCGCAGAGGACACGACTTCCTGCGAAGTAACCCCATGCACACCGCCCTGATTCGTCTGTGCCCGGACAAGCTTCGTCTTCTCTTGTATCCGGCAACGCAACGAGAAAGGATCGCCGTATACCGGTCGATCCCATTCGTCTGTCTTCGGATTGCCCTCGTCGTCTAACAACGCAGGGTACACCGTTATCTTGTTTCGCATCGGCACCAAAGGCATCTATAACACGCTCCATCCTACGCCGCGGCTTCCGAGTTTCACGTCGTTTTCCGCCCCGATTAGTTCACGACTTATTGGCGGTATCAGGTCGACCAGTTCTCTCGGTTTGTCACGGAAGGTAAAGGATGCAACGCCGGATAACGAAAACGAACTAACGCCGCTGTGCGCCTGCCGTAACGTATCGTTAAACTCCCGGGCTAATACTGCCGCGAACTCATATACAGCCGTATCCGGTATCGTATACTTTGGAAATGCAGACGTTAATGTGCGTGATGCGACGTTAATTATCCGTTGTTTTCTCGCTTCGTCACAGTCCGCCCAATCCTCGATATCAATAACATTTACGTCAACATACTCGTCTGCGGCTTCGATTGATAACATCATAGGGAAACACCTCCGGTTTTATTCGGAGGCTTTGCCGCGTCCCCTTTTGGCGGGTTGTGCGGCGGGTTCCTCCGTATGAGTTACGTCATCTGTACGCTTGATCCATGTGGGGACCAACGCGTCTAACATAGTAATTTCGTCTGCTTTTTCGGTTGAATACGTTCCGAAGAATCCAAACTTGACGCGGATATTGCCGCTATCAACTTCATAGAAAGGGGATGCTTTATAGTTAGCCATTTGCTACCTCCTTACGATACCGACGTGGAGATATTTTCGAGAATTGCGATCTTCTCCTTTGCATTCTTTACCTTCACGCCGTACTCGCCGCGAATTTGACGAGCTACAAAGTCAGCTCCCGGTACGCCTGCATCCACGTCGTAAAGGGCACGACCTTGCAACGAATGCATCGACAAGATACTTCGATCGAACAGCGCTACCTTATTTTTCGGGAAGTTCGGGTCAACGATAATCGTCGCTTCACCGCCACCTACGATGTCAGAAACGAACGTGGAGATACGGTGACCAGTCGCAGTATCTTGTCGCTCAGTGCGAATCGTATTGGCTGCTAGTTTCGAGATTTGACGTGCACCCGCTGTGTTTGTCAGGATGGTGTTTACGTTACCTCCGCGCAAATAAACTTCTTCCATCAAATCGTTAATAACCTTTGCATCGATCTCTTTTCCACTGAGGTTCTTTTTAGCCGCGCCCTTCTTATCCGCGTAATACAAAAGACCACCGCTCATGCTCGGTGTACCCTTGTTACCCATAATTTTACGACCATAAATCAGGGTATCGTTCATCTCACGAGACATCTCTTTCAAACGTAACTCAACTTGGTAGTTTAATTCGTCGGTTACGTTATGGGTGCGAACTGCCATTTGCGTATTGGAGACGGAGGCATAACGCTCATAGATTTGCGTATAGTTATCATCGACGTAACGATCGTGGCCCTCGTCTTGGCCTACGCCAGCGCCTTGCAACTGCGGACGAGCTACGATTCGAAGTTCTGCTCCGGCTTTTAGAGCGCCCGCCGTAGTGCCGTCAAATCCACGAATTACTGTTACCTCATCGCCAGCAACGGCAGTCACTTTCATGTACTCTTCGCCGGCTACCACGATTGCATTCATGCGGAATTTCTCGCCGTCACCATCATTTACGACCAATTGAGTATCAGTAGCCGTAGCATCTGCCTTTACATTGGCGCGGTTCGAGTTAAGGTTGTCGGACATCCACTCAAATTTCGTTTGTGTTAGTGGCTCGCCGTTTAAGCCAACCAAACCTAGTAGAGTAGGCGCGTCGTCGATAATTAGATCAATTCCAGCCGATAGTTCACGTACTTGGTCTTTAAAGTCATAGGTAAATAGCATTAATGGGATTCCTCCTTGTTTTTGGGTATTAAAAAACCACCGCTAATAGATCGGTGGTAAGGTTACTTACGTAATTGACTTAGTTTATTGGACAGCTCTAAGACTTTTCCGAAGTCTTTTTTTGTCTTTGCATCCTCTAGTTGTGCCTCGATTGTTTTGACTCCCGTTTCGTGTCCGTATCCAGACGGTCCGCCGATCGTACTAGGCTCCTTTTTGGTCTGTGCGATAAGAAACGGTTTGGTCTCTACCAAAGACTGTATTACGCTATCCACCCCCGTCACATTGCCCGACTCATCAATCGTTACTTTAGATAAATCAGTTGACGCGAGGATGTAGGCATCGTCGATATGAGCGATATTTGCGCTAGTTGCCGCTGTGATAAACGCGTTACGAATTTTTTCCTGACGGTATTTCGCTTCCATTTCGGCGACACTTTGCTCTAAGGCTTGTTTTGACGCGACTTCCTTCTCGAAATCCGTTTTCCATCGCTCAATCTCGGTCATCTCAGCTCGTTGTTTCTCTTCACGTTCTCGCTCGTATTCGGTAATCTTTGTTTTCAACTCATCATAATCGGCATATTTCTCCGTCTTCTTACGTTCACGCGCGACTCTCTCAGCTACAATCCTGTCTAATTCTTCCTGCGTAAAGGTTTTTGGTGTTTCTACGGGATCGTCGGTTGGTGGCGCTTGTTCTTCTGTGTTATCCTCCGCAAAAGTTTGCAGATTCATCGGAAATAATAGTTTAAAAGTGTCAGTCATTCGTTACCTCCCGCTTAAAGCCCGTCGGCTATATAGTTTCCGAAAGTTTTTCGCCATTTCGTAAGGCCGGACACTATTCCGGTGCTCTGATCGGTGAGACCAGATGACGACAACGAGGATGGAAGATATCCCGTCGTCCTCTTAAATCTTCAAGATACGGATAATCGCCGGGTGCATCGGGCGTCAACTTAACGATCCGACCTTCCCACAGTCGGCAAGCATCTTTTGCCCCATGCCTCGAAATCCTGCCGTAGTATACTTCGCGTCCAATCGCCTCGTTTATCGTGCCTTCCATGTGCGCGAACATCGTTTTCGTACGGGTTACCATATCGACATAGACTTCCGGCTTCCAACGCCTTCCCGCCGCGTCAATAATTCCTGTGTTTAAGGAGTCGCCTAGAGTCTTTCGGAGTCTCGACAGTACATCTCGGTTGATCGTCCGTCTACCGTTTACCCCCTTCGCCATGTTTGCCCGCATAGATTCTGCGGTTACCTTGCGCACAGCGTTTCGTACCCTTCGTTTTATGTTTTTTGTCACCGCAAGTAAGTCCTCTTGCGCATCCGCTATTACAGCGTCAGTCATTGCCTTATTCATTCGATTGAACTTCGCTATTGAACGTGCTTCCTCGATCGTTGACGCGGCTCCTAGCGCGTAAATAACGTCTGCTACACCGTTGCTGGCGGCTAAAGGTATATTTACTCGAACCCATTCCGCTGATTCTCTGTCCAATGCGGATAGTATGCGGGCGACTTCGCTTAGAGCTGCAATCCCGTTGTCCCGTGAAATCGACGTAATATCAAGCCGATCAAGCTCGTGGAATATGTCCTCGACGGCTTGCTTGTATGCTCGAACTAGTTTCTCAGTTTCGTAATCATAGTTGGGCATCGGTGGTTCTCGCACTATTCTTCGCCACCCTCAGCATTAAAAATAGACGAGTCCACCGTCCCGTTTGCGGCTTTCTCGTCCTCGTCAATACGCGCCATAATTTCGTCTGCTTTTTCGTCGTCTACTTCGTCCATGTACTTAATCGCGGAACGAACGTCTATAGTAGGCTTGCCCCCGGTTCTCACTGACATAGTTTCCGCAATCTCTTTCTCATCGCGAGGTATACCGTCTTTCCAACGAATAGTTGGGTATGCGGGCGTGTACGATTCGAAGCCCTCTACGCCGTCATTCGCGAAGTTCTCTAATATTTGCGATGAGTACAACGCGTCACGAAAAGCTCGGTCAACGTGCGCTCTTATCCGTTTAACCTTTGATAGAATCGGCATAAAACGTGACTTTATCGCCGAGCCATCGGTATGTGACGTTCCAGTTCCGCCCTTGTCTTCCGCAAGTGTCGTACCGAATAGCCATTGCGGTGTCTCACTCATTTGAAATACGATGCCTAGTAGCACGTCTAGTTCTTTAAAGGCGCCGTCTAACTGCGAATCCCACGTCATGTATCCGGGTTTAACCTCCGTCTCAGCTACGGGAATATAACGCCCACTGAATCGTACGTCGGGCTCACCTAAATCGGGGCCATACGCCGTCGGGTCACTGTGTTTCCACAGAATGTAATCGATCTGAACCAGTCGATCGTTAATCGCGGCTAGTACCGACTCTATCTTTTCGATCCCACTGCTTCCCCACCAATCCGTATCAGTAGACTTGTACGGGATGTGGTGGATTGCCATGTGAGAGAGACCCGTTGCAACAACATCTTTATCGCGTCCTGTACTAACCCCCTCGCCTATGGTGAACGTTTGAATCGGCGCATCATATCTCGTATCTACCGATTTGGGATGCAGTCGGAACCTTTCGTAGATTATTGCCCCCGGAACATGACGTTCGACGTTAAGATAGGGAGCCTGCGTTGTCTTCGAACCCTCCACAATTGACTCTATCAATCCGTTTGTCTCCGTCACCCACTCGACCCACGCTATACTAATCGCTTTGAATCGTTTGCGTGAGCCCTTCGATAGCTCAGGGAATACGTTCGACGGGTCAACCGCTTCAATAATCGGCTCGGGTTTCACGTTGATTTCGATACCTTCGGGCACTTCCGATAAGTCCTGCCGTTGAGCATAGTACGTCTTAATGAACGCGTCTCCTCGAATTCCAGCACCGGTAACTATCTCGTGACCCAAAACGTTCAAATCGTTCTCCTCGACGATAGAGCTCAGTCGTTGTTGCTCGAGGGAGGAATCTGGTAAGCCGGATTCATACGAAGGAGGTTCGCCAAACATTAAATCGGCTGGCTTCGTTAGTAGCACGTCCATCAAGTTGACCGCGATATAGAGCTTCGATAATTGTGGAGCGTGCGGCGTATCCTTTAGGATTTCGGTAGCACGTTCGAGTACTTCCGCTTGCTTGCCGTCGAAAATCTTACGGCCACGATAGTATTTGGATAGGCGTTCGACGTCGCGAGCAGGCGGGAATTGTGCGCCTGTGACGAATAGTTTAGTGATAAGTCTCGACCTCCTTTCTACATATATGCGGGCTTGTCGACCACTCGTTTTCTACGTATTTTTGCCGCGTCGTACGCCATATGTAAGGCATCTGGACCATCATCGTGATTATGATTCGGGTACATTTCGAACATTTCGATCAGTAGACGTTGATCCCGCTTAAATCGAATCTTCCCACTCTGAATATCCGGTAATAACGATTCAATACGGAGTGCTTTACGCATACGTTGCTTGATCTCCTTCAAACGCCGATGCGTAGGGTATCCTTTTCTCCGTAACTCTTCCGCCAGTTTGTGCGCGAACCATTCTTGCGCCTGCTGCGCCTCTACCGCGATACCTTCGTACTGGAACCGCAACGCCCTGTCCACCGTTTCGTTTAGCAGTACATCGGGATGAACACGTTTTAGAAAGACGTCAGTGACGTAGCAAACACCAGTGTCGCGATTTCGGGCGAGTGTGATAATAGCCGAGTAATCGCCTTTCTCTTTTCCCATGGCAAAGTCAATCCCCACGTAATAGTCGAGGGTCAGTTCCTCTAGTTCAGAATCTATATAATAGGTAAACTGCTCTGGATCGAATATCTGTGACTCTTCATCGACGGGATTGCCAAGATACTCCTGATTGAAGGCACGGGCTCCCATTGATTCTCGTTTCTCCATAAAGTAGAGATACGAGTACATTTGCGGCCAAAGGACTTCGGTGCCCTTGGTCATTTCTTCCTCGTTGCTCCTGTAAAAATTCCGGGCGCGTTCTTTTGCGTCTGAACGATCCTCGGTGTAGATTCTTCTCCACTCGTCCCACAAATCCTCACGCTCTGACCAACCTAAAATAGCAGGGAATTTCCTTGAAACGAAGTCCTTACCTTTGGTCAATACGTGGTTAAGCAACGAATCATAGTGCACGATTGTTCCCATGTATACGCAAATACCACCAAACCCCAATGCCTCTAACATCTCGGACCTAAACCAATGTAGGTTTTTGGCGCGAGTCTCTGGTGTATTGGTGTTTTCGGCGGATTCCAAATCATCGAGAATAAACAAACCGGGCCGCTCACTCAAATGACGCAGACCGCGCATCTGAGTACCGATCCCTTTCGCCTCAACCTTCGTGCCTGTTGACGTAATAAACTCGTATTTGTTGTCGACTTCATTCATCGATGGCTTCGGATGGAGTAACGGTCCGAAATCCTCCCGTAGCTTCTCGTTGAACTTGAGTTGGTTAACCGTCCATTTGATGAAGTCACCGGCAACATCGGTAGTTTCGGATACCTCTACGATATACTTCTGCATGCGAAACGCGATTTGGTGGCATAGATACGAGTTCGATAGGTACGCTGTTTTAGCGTGACGACGCCCTACTGACCACGCCACATTCTCGTTAATGTCTCCCTTTACGATCTGATCTAGAAGTCCACATAGCGTAATATGAAAAGAGGCAGCGCCTTCAAGCGTCTGCCCCTTCGGAATTAAATTCGAATTGTTATCGGGATTCCTGTCCTCTGAAAAATATTCATACGTAAAAAAGAGAACGTCATGTTCTGCGCGATGAACTCGTTCTAGTTTTTCGAGTTCGCCCACGACGTTTTCCCACTGGTCTAGATCGTATTCGGTAAGGCTCCCGCTTTTCGCTAGTTTCTTGTACGCGTCGATAAGACGGTACCGTTGCGCGATCTCCTCCTCCCGATCCGCCCTATCTAGCCACTCTCCGTTAAGATATGCCATCGGTATCAGGCTCCTTGGACCGTTCCAATAACGCCGCTAGTCGTTCGTCGATAGACTGTAGCGAACGCCCATCATCGTTTGTAACCTCCGACTTATCGATCAACAGACCGCCGAATTTATAAAAAAGCTCGATCCCCTTCATCGATCCTTGACCCTTTAGCGTCATGTCCAAGTGCTTCTCCATAATCTGCGGAAGATGCGACATAAAAGCGTTTGCGGACAGACCGTTCACATAATCGATAAATGTCTCGTTATAATTGCGCCATTTGTAGAGTGAACTGACGGAGCAACCCGCTTCCTTCGCAATTTCATCGAGCCTCATTCGCCCCTTTTCCGCGTCAACGGGATTTTTAGCTAGGAAGTTGTTGACCGCGAGTAACTGCGCCGCCTTAATCTGTTCTTGGGTAAGTCGTGCCTCAAGCTTGCGTAAATCTTTCGCCATGTTGTCGTCTCCTTTCGTAAATTGAGTACAAAAAGAAGCCACCGATAGGCATTCGGTAGCTTTCGTTTACATTCAAGATGTCTAATTGGACCCGGTGATTTAAAACCTGCAAGAAATAGTCCGGCACCTGATCGTGGGAAAACCGACGACCGCCTTGGGGGATTCGCATTTCGCTTACTTTTCGGTAGTTACACACGTTGCGTAACCGTGGTTACTTACTTTAACGTAGCGACTTCCGATTCCTCTATGCAACCGTTATGCAAGCGTGTGGCCCCGTCATTCGCCTGTATAACACCATGTTCGCACTATATATCGTTATACATCCGATTATGTTAACTGTATAACGAAACGTAACCATACGAATGCTGTAATAACGCTGGTTTCGCGTACGAACAACGGTTAACATACCGTAGATTATCGGACTCAAACATACGTTCGAATACAACCGTATACACAATCGGTGCATAAAAGGGAACGGGTGCAGATCACGCATATAACCGTTGGTTAATACGTATATTTGACGCAACTCAACGGTGACCCGATGTTTTCGGAGGGCACGCGTCTGGAACGTCCGAGTGGATATATTCCATATAATTCGGTATGTATCGGTAACAATACGTAGCTTAATCCGTCCTGACGCTTCATTATATACGCGAAGAAAACGTGATCTTGACGTAGCGTAGCGATTGTGCTTCCTAGACATAGAAAAACGCGGAACCAACGAACGGCGCCGCGTGCTTACTTCCGACTAGTCTTTATATCCCCATTCGCGGTACTTTTCCGTGATAAATTCCAACGAAGCCCCAATGAGTAGTAACGGCATGTGGTACCAACGTAGTTCACTAAACGGATTGAAAGCGATCATCCCCCTCTTACTCTTTTCGTAACACAGGTAGTAAGCTACGGCTCAATCGAGCCTCCACCCTCAGCGGACAAGCCGCCTCGGTATCAATATCTTCTACCGCGTTATATTTACTTCTATACTTTGTTCGCGATGAAAGGTGATAGCGAGGCAACTTGTTTGCCGAAGCTCGGCGTTAGCCGATGTCATACGTCTCTAAAGATAAAGAGAAGAAAATCCGTAAAAACCGCCTTCCACCCCGCCGTTACAACGTTATTCCCACTTTCAATAGGTGTCGTTTTGACCTAAGCAAACGGGGTAAAAGGTATCGTTTTGACCTAAGCAAATTTCTTCGCCTGCCGAATCCGGTGTTCCTCGAACATCCTCCGCACGACTCGCGTATACTCATCCTCGTACTCTTTCCGGAACATAACGTCTGGATGGACGAGATAATTCGTTGTCTTGGCACTTGTTGTCGTCAGCACTACGCCTTTGTTGCGGAGTTTATTCACGAGCTCATACACCGTCTGTATGTCGTGTCCCACTCGTTCGGCCAATTGCTCACGGTTCAAGTGACGTATGACCTCCGGATTCTCCTCGTCTGGATTGTCGCAGAGATAGTACGTCTGATAGTGGAAGAACGGGAGTATCTTGTATAAGAAGCCGAGTTCGCTGAGCGTCAACTCCTCCGCAATCTCACGTGCTTTCACTTGGTATAGCTTCGTAAAGGATGCGCCATCTATTACGTCGCCCATCGTATGGAAATTGACGCTAATGTAGTACACGTTGGTACGGCCTTCCTTTTCGCAAGTTATGACGCCGAGCGTTTCCAATCGTTGTAGAATCGCCATAGTCGCTTTCTTACCGCGACCTAACAGTCGAGCAATGTCCGTCTGCTTTAGTGGCTTGCCGTCCTGTACGAGCTTGCCCTCGCTCTTAAAACGCAAAAACGGAAGCAACTTGATAAGTGCTCCCGCCTCTATTAACGTTAAATCTCGTATGATTCCGAGTATAGCTTCGTGATAACACGCGACCCAATTTAGCCCACGATAAACCAGTTTTATTCGTTCGCGTTCGAAATGCTGACGGGTTGCTTCCCGTTGCGCATCCGTCTGTATAGTCACGTGAGAACCGTCTGGGATAAACGTGCCGAGCTCGCCCGTCTCGGGATGGTATGTACGTTCTAGTACGTTGCTCATGCGCGATCACCTCGAAATATCGTAAACGGTCCACAACAGAACAGTGTCGTCGTTGAACCGAAGGAAATACTACGCCAGTCAAATACTACCCGCATCCAATCGCTCCCCATTCCGTTATTGTTTACGCTCCCATAAGGTAAACTTGCGGCCGATAGCGTGGAGCGTTACGCGTTAAGAACGGTTCATGACGCCGTTCCTCGACCGCATGTAGCGTACGTAAACTAAATAAAGCTCCCGACGGTAGGCACTCGTCAGAAGCTCTCGTTTAATTTACGTTTGAAATCATCACTCTCGAATACAATGTGTACTTTACGTCTTATTTCCTGTTCTTTAACAATCGCGAATACCTTAACCTCGTCGTCCGTTTCCGATATCTTAATATGGACTAGCTTCCCGTCTAGTTCTCGCCACTGTGACTCGCGCATTTCTCGAATGTGGTCAGCGTACTCTTTCTGCGCGGAAAGACGAACCTCACCGTGGTGGAGTACCGCGCGATAGCCGTCTGCTGGTACGTAATTCATTCGATCCCCTCCCACTTAGCCTATTCGGAACACTGGCGAAACACCAATCGGAGCGTTCGCTTTAATGTATTCGATGGCTTGTCGCCGCGGCTCCTCTTCGCCGATTACGGAAACGATGATCCTGTCCGGACGTGATGAGTATAGGTACGTAAACACGCCGAAACGTTCGCCAACCTCGTTATACCATTCTCGCGAGCCTATAACCGTCAATTGTAACGACCTCCTATAAAATAGAAAAAGCCGCCGTAATTGGCGACTCTTAGTTAATTGCTTGCTCAGTGGTAAACATGGCTACTTACCAGCCGATTCCACCGTCATTAAAACGTTGTTTAGTCCAATCAGGTGCTGTCATCTCGTACACTCCTTCACTTAGTGACCTGGGTCTGCGTTCCAGCCCGGATCGCCCGTATTGCAATTACGTTGTACCGCCCAATCTGATTCGGTCATATTGCGTGCCTCCTCCGTTTTAGTAGCCGGGGTCGTCGATCCAGATAACGATACCGTTAGGATCATCGTGCCAATTTTTATCGTACATCATCGCGTTCCCTCCTCGATTAATGACCGGGATCATCGCACCATTCTGGATCAGTCATGTCGTGTAACCTCCTCATATTAGTGGCCGCCGTCTCCGGTCCACTCAGGAGCAGTTTTCCAACGAGGGCCTGCGTCCCAGTCCGGGTCTACGCTATGCTTCCACTCCGGGAAACTTTCGAAAGTAACTTTCATAGTATCCACCTCCTCGTCTACACCTTTCGACAAGGGGATTTCAAAATCCTTCCAAAACCGCAAAAAGCCGCCGGCTATCCGACGACTAATTGCGGTTTTTCACGGCTCGTACCAACGCGGCGATCGAAATGCCCAGCGCTATTACCGCGATTACCAATGTAATAGTTTGCACTGTTCCAACGCCTCCGTTGACTATCGTACATAATCGAGGGTATGATTGGAATAAGATAATGGGGAGGGCAGGGAACCGTTAGGCTCCCATACCCGTTTGTTGACCGACCTCTTACGCCGCTAACGTAAGGGGTCTTTACTTTAGGTTCCGACCGTTGCCGTTTCGCCTGCCATTGCGATAGTTGACTACCGCAGTTGCCAAGTTTACCAGCGCGGTCACCAGAAGCACGACCTCCACCATTACCCGTCCTCCTTCTCATTTACTGGAAGGTATGGAAATCACACCCTCTATAAGAAGGATAACACGTTCCGTTAAACGTGACAATACATTTCGTGCTATTATAGTGTTAAGTTGAGTAATGGAGTTGTTCGCGATGAAAGTTCATATCAAATTAGGGGCTTTACTAAAAGAACGTGGAATCTCTCAACGAGAACTCGCACGCCTGACTGGAATACGTGTCTCGTCAATCAACGAAATGTGCAATAATGAGACTTTACGTTTACCTCTCGATAACCTTGCGAAAATATGCGAAGTGCTTGGCGTTGAGATTACGGATATCCTCGAACTTGTGGATGAACGTCTCTAACATACATAGATACGAAATCCCCTAAAACTGAACCCCTTACGCAATAAAATATTTCTTGACTTCCCCGGCTTTACGGTACTTTTCGTACTGCTCCCGTCTTTGTTTATTACGGATTCGCGCGGTTTCATCCACGAATCGGTTTTCGTATGGACTCCGTTTCCTACGGGACGGCTTGCGGTAACTTCTACCATCCGTTCCCGTGTCCTGTACGATAGCCAGTGAGGTCTCTCCGCCCATGCCGGAGCCTCTACGTTTATGCTTACCCTCTCGACGACGCGCGAGTTGTGTCTCGCTCAGGATCGGATATTCATTATGTGATCCTTTATGCGCATTAGGATCGGTGAGTTCTTCGTGTAGTATCGCGTCTGAATATTTCTCTAGCTCGGCGGCAGGAGGTCGATCCCCCTGTGTCATGACAAAATGATCAACCACCTCTTTAATTCTGCTTATTCGCGTTGTACGTTCCATCACCGTTAGTTCGAACATCAAGCCGCCTCCTCTATTGTTACTTCTCCGTATTTCCACCACTTAAACACCGCCGCAACACGTCCGAGACCACTGTCGATAAGCATTCCGGCTCTCCGATCACTAATCCCTATAATTCGAGCCGCTTCCCTCGCCGTCATATCACGTTCATACACGTAATACAACGCTTCACGCTCCCGATCCGTCAGCCCTGCCCATTCGATCGCCTCCGCCAGATCAATTAACACGTCACACGCCGCGTAGTCGCCCCGTTCGAACCGGCTTGACCGTAAATAGTGGATGTCGCGTAGGATTGCGTGCACGCCGTCGCGGTTATTTAACGCATACCTAACGGAAAGATTTCGGTGTCCCTTTTCGATATCTACGGCACATGCGCCCATTAAGCCGCCTCCTTTATCGTAGTCCTCTCGTAATACTTCGCTACAATCCGATCCATCCACCCAAAGTCCCACGTACTATTACCGTTAATCTCCTCGCCCGCACCGAGTGTCAGTTCATTCCACCGGTAAGGTCCGTCGGCATACGTTTGGGACCCGTCTCTGTATCCGTCGCAGGAATCGTTACCATGCGAGAAGAAAAACGCATCGTTACCCTTGCCGATCCCGTACCAACTCGGAATATGCGGATACAAGTTCTCCCGGACTAAGCCGTCATCCGTAAAGTCCACGAGCAGATCGTCCAGTTGTGCCGAGTCAGTCCGTCGCCCCTTAGCATCCAACCCGATGTCCGTCACCACTGCGAAATATGACGGTAGCTGTCCGGCTAGGAACCGCGCATCGTGTTGCGTGATAGCGCCGTATCCTCCACGCTTAAAACTCGATCCCCACCGTTTAGTCGCAGGCTCAATTAACGGTGTATCTGGCGGTGCCTTCCGAATTATAAGAATCTGCGTCGCTATCGTCGTCCCTACGTGTTGGAACGTTTCGCCTGGCAGGTGAATCGTCGCGATGTGCCAGCACGTTTCATGCATGTATTTACGGATTTTTGCGGAATAATTCGCGTACGAAATACCCATCGGTAGGACGAACGCAATGTAACCGCCGGGCTTTGCAGCTTTGATCGCGAGTTCGATAAATACGTTCTCGGACTTACCGCGGTATTTGCCCTTCGACTTGGATAGCGTCGTAAAATCGTCACGCTCCGTCTCCAACGTCAGCCCATACGGTGGGTTACCAATGACTATATCGTAGTAGTCGCGTCTCTCATGCGTTAGTGCATCCGCATTTATAACGTTAACGTGCGGATAGATGAGCTTCGTCACCTTAGCGCTCGTTTCGTCCAATTCGAGCGCAGTCACTTCGCAATCTGGCGGAATGTGTTCGAGAAACACACCGGAGCCGGCTGAAGGTTCGAGGACGCACGTGCCTGCCGTTAGTCCACCGGACAGTCCCGCAATCGTCTCGACCATGAACCGCGCTACGTGCGTCGGCGTGAAGAAAGCACCGCCGGAGAATGCGTTCGGTAAGAGACCGCCTGCCGACGTGTAGCTTTCGCGTAGGAACTGGACGTCTTCCTCTGTTATTTCTTCGGGTGGTTTCGCTACTATCGCCATCGAGCGTACGTTACCTTCCCAACGTTTGCGGTCGGCTTTTCCCATTTACGCCGCCTCCTTCATTTCGCGTGTGAGATACGATAATAAACGCCTGCCTATCGCGCTTATTACGTTGACAGTTACGGAATTATCTTCCAATATATCGTCGGATGACGTATACTATCGTTAAAATAACGTTAGTGATCGGAGTGAATACTATGTCTTTCATCGCGCATAATTTCGCGGAATCCCTCGAAGCCTATATCTCGGTGGACAAATTCAACCGTCTGTATCTATCGTCCGCACTTCGCACCAAGCTCGGCATAGTGCCCGGCACGCCGTTTAAATGCCACGTGGGTTACGATCCTGTGACCGGCAACATCGGAATCGCACGTCCGGGCGAAGTCTCCGTCGAAGACTCGGTTCAGCCGGCTACATTCGACGGCAAACGTTACTACGCGGCTGTGAGCTCCTTTGTCCGTAAAAATAACGTTCCCGTCGGCAAGTATCTGTATATCGAACGATCCAACAACTGGTACGCGTTCCGTCACGAGAATCAGGAGGCGCCGTCGCCAGCATCGGCTTCACCCGGACGTGGCCGTAAGAAATCGTAAGTAATTTCCGTTGAGGCGGCGTGGCGGCCATCCGTGTAGCCAGCACGGTAGCCGTCCGCATAGGCCTCGAGAACATAAGTAGGCCAGTCGGGTGTGAACGGGTCTACTTGACGATCAGCTTCACTATCTCGAATATCCAGCCCATCACTACAAACACAAGAATTAAGAATACTATCGGGTTCTCGTTTGCAAACTTCCACATCAAGCCGCCTCCTCGATTAGTTCGAAGTCAACAGACTCCGAATAATATCCGTTAGATGTCCCGTACCAACGGAGAGTCACGCTTCCTTTGATAGTCGCGAACTTATAAAAAGTCCACGTATAACGCTCGTCCCACTCATCGACAGGACCGCGCTCCTCACTAACTTCTTCCGCGAGTAAGAGTGGCGTTCCGAGTAAATCGTTCAAGTCTCCACAAATGTCTTCAAGATACACGGTCTCACAGCAGTCTTGCTCGTGGTACATCCGGTAACACTTGCCGTCCTCCGTATAAAAAATCAACTCATCTTCACGGCTGTCGTCGATTATCGTTAGTACCTTTCCACGCAAAACGTTTACCTCTACCATCAAACCGCCTCCCTACGCATAATCTCCCGCATCACAACGTCAATCTGCTCCCATAAGTCGAGGACTGAGCCGTTATTGTTCAACTCGTAATGGACCGCGAACATATCTACGTATCGTTCCGTATCGTGCGTTAAGTCCGCGAGATCAAACGTATCGCCTGCCGAGCGCATCCGGTCTATTCGCACATCGTCCGAAGCGTTTACGCGAATGATGACGTAGCCTTCCGAGTAAAGGCGTGCGTATTCGTTCGGCTGACGAAGGTCCGTGATCACTACATCGAAGCCCTGTGCTTGATATACTTCGCGCATGGTTCGTTTAATCCACACGTCAGGGTCAATCGCTCTCATCGCCTGCCCCACGCCTTGCAATAGCGCACGGGGCTTTTTGCCATTTGCGACTTGTTCGGGGAATAGTTCGCGACACACACGTTTGATGCCGTCGCCGAATGCGTACGGTACGAAGTCGTAATGTTCGACTAGATAGCCCGCGACGGTATCTTTTCCGCTCCGCATTTTGCCGCAGAGGGCAAGTTTAGTCGGACTAGGCAACGGCATACACCTCCGACACATATGCGGACTGCGGATTGCTGTCGTCAATTATTTTTACGTTCTTTAGATACGTCCAGCAACGTGAATAACCTTTTAGTTTTTCGTATTCTGTGTTACGGAAAACTAGTCCGTTAGCACCGTTGATAAAGCTTGTATCTCCTACAGATTCAACAAGACCACTGATGCCACCGTGTATCCCATCTATTGCTTTTACGACGTCACCTACACGCGGCTCCGTAGGATGTGGTGCGTTTAAGTAATCCGTGGGCACATCGAGTCCCAACGCGCGACGTAACGCGATAGCCTTGCCGATATGGACGTTGAAGCAGTCGTCAGGCGAACATTTGGCGGTGCCGCGAGCGAATACCCTTTCCGGCGGTACTCCGCCGCGAAGTAAGCAGGCTACCGTTCTCTTTTCCTTGTTGACGATAAAATCCGCAGTCAATCCGAGGTGTCCTTTGAGAAGGTAAATGTCGGCGCGTCCTCGAAGAGCCGGATTCAATACGTCGGACATGTCAGACCTTAGCTCCACCAAGTCCGCCTTTGCTCGTTCTACGGTGTTATCACGGATTTTCTGTAAAGCGCCACTTACAGCTCCCTTACTCGCCTGTTCTACGATCCCGTCACGTGATTTATTCGTTAGAACTTCCGTTATCTTATCCCGAGTTTCCTCGTTGTTTGGCGCACCCACGAATTTTGCCAACTCCGCCTGTACACTGTCCACGATCGCTTTAAGGATTTCGGTAGGAGACGATGAGGTTACGTTGACGGTTAAGTTCACCGTGATATTATTCGTGGCCGGTTCGTCTAAAGGCGTTATTACTACGTATTCGCGATGATAGATGATTCGACTGTGTTCGTTTACAATCACGCAATTAAACTGCTCCGGTATTTCTTTGACAGTTCGAACACTCCCGTTATCGTACATTCTATCAGCACTTTCAGCCGCGACGATTAGAATACGCTCGCCGGCCTTAGCCTCTCGCTTCTCTTCACGGTAGCGTACGCCGTCAACGTGGATAATGTCGGTGGGTTCGAGGACTACGTAAGAACTAACCCGATAAAGATCGTGTTCTCCAACTTTCACGTTTCCCTGACCAGAAAAATCCACGTTGTGATACCCGCCCACAAACTTACCAATGTCACCCTTTTGAAAAAACGGGGACGATTTCTTGTCTGCTTTCACTAGCTCTCCGACGTTTCCTTCACGTTTAACCTCGCGATACTCACGCTTAACTCCGTTACCATCCGTCAAAATAGTTACGTTCATCATATACCGATCACCCTCCGAAATTTTTATTTAGGCTACGTCAAAGTACGGTGCTGTCCACGGCTCTGCTTTCGTGACCTCTTTACGTAATTGTTCGGCTAATTCCGCAATCTCCCACTGACTACCACGCCCCTCTCGTCGTTTGCCGTAGAAGTCGAGCAAGGCCCGGAGATTCGCGGTCATAACTAGATTGGTTGCGGCCGCGTTCGGAAGTACCATTCGGGCGTCTTCCGGTGGGACTCCAGCACGACGTAGACGGTCGTATACCGATTGTAGGGTGCTCATCGCTTCTTCGAACTCTTCTAACGCCGTTATCTTTCGGAATATGAGGTCACCTGTCTCTTCGTCAAATCCGGTTCCTCTCGATGAATCAGTATCCTTTCCGTTGAGAGAAGGCGGCACCACGTAATCAAATCCGCCTGTCTTATCGGAACTCCCCATCCGTACATATCGTTGTGACTGGACGGAGTAACTAAAGCCGACCCGATGACGTGTCAATTGCGCTAGAAGGGCGCGGGATACGCCCTCGATTGCGAATGTGAACGTGAGGTGTTCCAAAGTGGACGTATGGCCCGATCGTGTAATGTGGCGGAACAGGCGGTCGGCTTCCGTTCCTTCTTCACCGTCAGATGCGGTCTGGCCGAAGTACTTGTCGCCTTCGAGAGCAACGATTTCGGACGGCTTGTTGGCGGAGTAACACGTTCTGATTGCGGTTAGGGCTACGGCTTGGCCGTCGGTTACGCCCCATCGGACTAGCTGATTTCCCTCAAACTCATCGAAGCTATCGTAAAACTCTTCGCTCAGTTGCGTATGAGAGATTAATTTTACGGACATTTGCGTCTCTGCCATTACGCCGATACCCCCGTACTCCCGAATCCGCCGGCTCCGCGTTCCGTCTCGCTTAATTCGTCCGCAACGATAAACTGCGCCTGCATCACCGGCAATATCAATCCTTGGGCAACGCGGTCTCCTTTACGGATTAGATAGTAACCGTCTACACCCGGATCATAGTAGTTGCCGTCCACCTCTATTCCCTCTCCGTTAGAACTAACGAGATAGTTTCCATTAACCAAACCGTAGGTGAAATCGTGAAATTCACTCTCTCCGCAAGTATTAACGAACATCATCGCAACTTCGCCCCGATAGTCACTGTCGATAATACCGATACCATTCGGCTGTCGAAGCGTCGTGTTATACGCAATGCCCGACCGCATGCACACTAACATCACGAAGCCCTCCGGTATTTCAAACGCGAGTCCTAACGGAACCTTTTTCGTCTCACCGGGCGAGATAGCCACGTCCTCAACCGCGACAAGATCGAAGCCGGCCGAGCCAGCCGTTGCGTACTGCGGGATTACTGCGTCCGGGTGCAGACGTTTGATTTTTACGGGGATCATTCGGTACCCTCCTTCATGGATTCGTAGACATCGAGAAGTTTTCGTTCGGCAAAATACAGACCAGCCTTGTAGGCTTTCGTTTCCAAGTCGTCTGGTTCTCGTAGGTTCACTCGGTAGTGTTCATCGTGTAGTTTACAAAGCGCATGAAATACGATATCAACTAGTTGTTCACCAACCGTGGGCTTGCCTCGTAATATTTCGATTAACTCGCGTTGTTCATTCGTTGGGCCGTAGCTCATCGACGTACTTCCTTAACGACGAATACCTTGCCCCGTTGTTCAATAATCTGGTACTTGTCGGTGTCAAATCGGGATATGTCCGTTATGGTGACCTCGTATCTTGGTGTAACGTAATCTACCGCAGCATGATATGTCCCGAACAGACATAACGCCGACATTACAGTAAGCGCTAACCCCACACTCTCACCACCGAGTATGCAGAGAGATGCCAGTGCTATAAATAGGAACGTCAGCAGTCCAAGACCTATAACTCCAAACAGTGCCCCGCCGTTTGATGCCGTACTCAGAATTTCCATCCCGCCACCTCCATTTATCTAATTGGACACGCCCCACCCTCACATGAATCAGCGCCCTCCAAATCGCTAGTTCCGTCCGTCTCGTACTTCGCTAGAATTGCCGGATCGAACGGCTTCATCTTGGCACGTAGCTCCTCGTATTCCTCTTTCGTAATAGCCTCGTACGGCGCGAGCTGATAGGTACCCCCGTCTAACGCTAAGAACGATACGCCCACAAAGTCGTCCCATCCGTCCCACACCGTCTGCTCGACCGTTGCCCACTCGTCCGGCCTTACCGTAATCGTATTGGACGAATTGTGGTCGGTGTACGATCGCTGGAATCGGAAGTAAGTATCGAATTGACGCGTGGCACTTACGTCGTCTTTCGTTTCTAACGCGCCAGAAGCTACAGGAAAGTCGATGACCAACGTTCGGGCATTAGCAAGACGTTCTGCTTCGGTTGTCGCCCGGTGTACCTACCTCGGGGCTAACTGTCCAGCCAAGCTCCTGCGCCACCTTAACGAGTGGATCGGACGCGTTGATACGGATGCGTCGAATGTAATACGGGCTGTGCGACCAGTGGAGACCGGACGATACGCCGCCGGCTAACTGCGATATGGTGCCCTCCGGTTTGACCGTTGTCACAAGTAAGGGCGCGTTCACACGGAGTTCCTTAGCGTAAGATTCCGCCTCGTTATTTGCTACTGTGCCGAGAAGTTCGAGTAAGTCACGTTCCTGACGTTCGTTATAGTTAACGGCCGCCATCGCATCTTTCCATCCGGTTAGTGACGTGCCGAGAAGCCTGTCACGTTGTTGGATCGCGTCCCAATGTGGTAATTCGAGTGTTACGAGAGTCATACGTAGGCCTGCACGGGCGGAGCGTCGTTGAGCTTGTAAAAGTGCGCGGATGTCGAGTTTACCGCCACTTACGAACTGCATAACGTTGACCGTCGTTAAGTTACAGACTCCGTATGAATCTAGTAGTATTTCCGCACATGGATTTAAGCCTTCGGCGTTCGGTCGTCTTCGTCTCGCCTCTTCCAAGTTGATGAATCCCGGCTCGCCTTCCGATTGCATAATTGTAAACACTAGATTTAAAAACTCACGACTAGGCTTAGATTCAAACGCGATAGAGTTATTCGATAGTCGCCGATGGTCAAGTCCGAACCGTCCGTCTCCTACTTTCGAAATGGTGTTGAACCACTCCGGCTTTTGTCCGATGGCTTCTAGCATTTCGCCCACCTTACGATGATGCGCGAGTTGATCTTCCGTCCACACGCCGTTTATACCGTATTTGGCGAGGAGGCACTCGTAGTCGTCCGCATCAAAGAGGAAGATTTCGGCTGTTCTGCGCACGCCTCCGACCACCACGTTAGCTCCGATGAGGTTTCCGATATCGAGAATATGGATCGGGCGGACGCGTTTGTAATCCGTCTCATAGCCTTTTGGAGCCAGGAAGGGCGTAGGAATATTGTTTTTTAATGGAGCTAACGTCGGGTCGATCTGGTTCTTTAGTACGCGGTCGATTCCCGCAAACATCTCCGCAAGAGGCTCATGCCCCGATGCCGTCCCTCCGAATCGTTTCAATCGTTCCCCTTTAGGTCGGACGGAGTTGTACGAAATCTTGATCGTATGGACACTCCGGTAATCTGGCTCCGTTAGGATTTCGAAATAGGCTCGGAGCGCTTCGACCCACCCCTCTTTACTGTCGCCCACGTAGATTTTCACGTAGCCGTTGTCGAGTTCGGTCACTTTCGTTCGCTCTAATCGTCGGCCTACGGGAACAGGTTCGTAAGGCGCGTTGATTAACGTGGTATTTGTACGGATTGACGCTAGGCCTGCCGCGAACTCCTTCGTACACTTGAATCCGACGCCTGTGCCGATCATCAATAGGTAGAACAGGTCGCCTAAATCCGACCACGATCGAATGTTAATACTAGAGCAATTGAAATTAGACAGTGGGTATTTGTCCGCGATCCCACTTTCGGCACCCCCAATCCACAACGTCCGCCCACTCAGGAATTGACGTAGATTGAACATCTCGTCAAAGAACGCCTCGGCTTCGGCCCGTAAACTCGCGTAAGGCACCGTATAGCCGATCTTTTCGTAATGCTTTGCTGCGAGACCGAGGTTGTACTCCGTAGCCCTGCGGCACGTTTCTTTCCACGTCTCACGGCGGCCAATTTCGGGTAGCCACCGTGAATATGTCCGGTAATATACGAACTTGCCGAGCTCGTTCATGTGTTCGGGAAAGTCCGGGTACTTTTCGACGAACTCATCCGTTAGTAGTTGGGTCAATCCGCGTCATCTCCCTTTCAATTTCGTTTATCGCGTTAATTATCGTTTGCCTGCGTAATCTTAGCGCCAGACATCTTCGTTCACTGACGAACAGGCTCTCGTTTACGTCCTCTAGCTCCTCGCGTAGGTAACGGAGTGATCGTTCAATGTGGGTTTCTTTCATTTATTCTCGGGCATCTTCGAAAAGAATACTTTACTCACGATGGATAGGAGTATTAACGATGCTATCGACTGCCAGAATCCGAAGTCAATGCCGAAAATGAATGTCACTAGTACGGACACTACCCACGCGAGAAACACGTTGATTCCGATGTCTAGTAACAACGCGCCTAAAATGAAGAGAGTAGATTGTTTACTATCGAACATCAAACCGCCTCCCACACTTTGACCATTTTTTCTACTTGATGTACTTCCGTGCATTCGACTTCATTCTCGTATTCCCACGGCCTCTCGTCTTGGCACTCTGTTGCTCCGACACTATAGCCGGTGGAGTAATACTTCCCATCAATCCATTTAAAGATAATGTCGTGGTGTATAGACCACCTCGATTGGTCGACAATTTGATCTAAAATCACTTCTACTCCGTCGTAACCTTCCCACGGGAGCCCGTACTCTCTTAACTCTTCTGTTCTAAAAGTAACCTTTGCCATTCTCACTCCGCCTCCTCAACGTCTATCAATTTATTCGCGATAAGATACGCCAGCACAACCGCACACGCATCGCTGTCATCGTAGCCAGCCGCAAACTCATAATCTTCCGGCAATCCTAGCATCTTACGGACACTTGCCGCGACCTCGCTCTTCTCCGCCCTCCCATCACCAGTTACCAGCCGTTTCACAGACGTCGGGCTAATCTCGTCAGTCACCGTGTAGCCATACCGAGCCAACCCTTGATCCACCGCCGCCCACGCACCGAACACGCCTTGGCGGGCACGCTTCGACCGGCCGTCCGTAAAGTCCTCACGTATAATTGCGATAAGTGGACCGGCATCGTGAGCTACTGCTACCGTCTTGGCTTCGATGTATGCGAAACGTTGGCCGTCCGTATGCGTCGTAGATGTAACGAGTGATGACGCGTATATTAGCGTAGGCACCCGGTTTACTACGTCTATGACCGCGAATCCCGGGTTCATCGAAATGTCTAAACCGAGATACCTACTCGACTGTTTCCGTCTTGCCATTCGCTAGCCCCCTTTAGACCCAGCCTTCCCGAATCTCTCTGTGAGTGGCATCAATGTGATATCTCTCGGATTTTATGCCGTATCTTCCTGCCATCTCAGCAGAGATGGCGTTTTTTTCTGCGGCTGACCTTGCGGCTAACTCTGCGTAGTGTTTAGAAAGTCCGTCGTAATACTGGCACTCTCCATTTGCTCTCGTCAGCTTCTCAGCTTCTTGTTGCGTAATAGTAGCCAAAACGTTTCTTTTTCCCATGATTACCTCCGTAAGCCCGCCGCGTTCTCTAAATGACGCGCATAGTCGAGCAGATTGTCGTACACCACATCGCTATCCTCCGTATGTAGCTCGGAGGCTAAACGGCGGAGGTCGCCGGACACGACCACCATCACCGTTTTAAGCGAGTCTACTTCGCGTTCCAATTCGTCATAATTATCGATCATCTCATGAGGGACTATCGGCATTTGGTAGACACCTCCTCTGTTAAACCCAGAGTTAACAGATGTGGATGCTCGTAAACATTGCCGATGACTTCGAAAGTAGTACATAATTCTTCAACCATAAATGTGTATTTCCCAATGCCGTACACAATAAATTCGTTATATCTGTATTGGACTTTTCCGATAAGCCGTCTAGGCCTAGTTTGCGTATAGCTTTTCCCTTTAACGATATCCCCCTCATGAATCTCCTTGCCGTTGCGGTCTTTGAGTCCGGTGTATTGCCTGATTACAAGATGTGGTAAGGTAAAAAACTCAGACAAGCGAATTGTTGGATCGGCTACGATCTCTTCCCATGTCACCATGATCTTAGCGATTGTATTGAAGGCTTGAAACTTTATCTCTCGCATCAGGCGTCCACCTCCTCTAACAACGACTCATGGACCACCGTTGATTCTCTAAGTTCCTCCGAGTAGATCACATGCAAACGTCCTTCCTCCGCGTACTTCGTGGCTTCCTGGTGGTGTACGACACCTAGAACGAAAACTTCATCACCCTTCGCGAACATAGTCCTACCCACAATATCAGATTCGTCCAATTCAGCGAGTGCTATCTCAGTGTTTAATTTTTTCTTAGGGCATTTTTTAAAATCAATCATCACGCCACCTCCACGATTTTCGCCCCGTAAGGTACGTATTTCAACGGCCGATCCAGCGCATTTACGACTACATTCCGGTAGTCAATTCCACGATAATCTGCAATCGGTTTAAGCTTGCGGAAGACCTCGATTGTGGCGAGTACGTCGTTCATTGCACGATGGTGCCCGGTTAACTCAACGCCATATCGAGCACACACGTCTTTTAACGAAGCTGACTCCGTGGGCGCTACCAGCTTGGCGAGTGCTCGGGTGCAGACGAACTTTTCAAGGAAAATAGCGCGTCCAGAAATAAACGATAAATCGAACGGAGCATTATGAGCAACGACCGTAGTATCAGTGAAAAATTTAGCTAACGCACCGACAGCGAAGAAACTATAAGTACCTCCGTGCAGTTCTCTTTCTGCGATACCCGTCAGCTCCGTGATAAAGTCAGGCAAGTCGCGCCCTTCATCGAGTTGCACAAACGTCTGGAACCGTCCGTACTCGCGTTCTAAATCCGTTTTCACCGCGGCTATCTCGATTATCTGGTCGTTCTCATGATCGAGCCCCGTTGTTTCCAAGTCAATGAACGTATAGATTTCGCCCATCAAGCCGCCCCTCCCTCTGCTAAATAGTTTCGTAAGCTTCGGTGATCCTGTTTGCCTGCAAGACTTGATCGAGCCATCCGCACGTCAACCTTTTGTAAGAACGCTAGGTTCTCAGCACTCAACGTCGCTTGACAATGACCGGCAAAGAATGGACAAAATCCGCACTTCGTTGTCATGTCCGCAGTCACTTCCGGTTGTTGTCCCTCGTAAACTAGCCGGGCTTGTCTCGCGAGATCACGGAGTAACCGTTCCTGCATTTCGTCGGTGATGTAAAAATAGAACGGGCGCATGTCCGCCATAGGCTTACCGTCAGCCCATGTCTTTTGTCCCTTTGTCACATACGATCGGTCCTCGTCAGAAAACCATGCGGGCTTCTGCGTCGACTCGTATAGAAGGACGCCCTCGTGGATACCGAATACGAGTGATTCAGCAGTTACTTGGCGCAAGTGGTCGTCCTGCGCCCCGTTGCGGTCGAGTTTGCTGTTCATCGCACGTAGACCGGACGCCTTCGTTTTGTATTCAAATAGTAGGCGATCGCTTCCGTTATATCGTAATATTCCGTCAGGCTTTGCAGTGATAGCGAACTTAACACCGTCGTATTCGAACACTACGCGTTGCTGTGCCTCGTCCTCGAACATGTACGCGCCCTCTTCGTTCGTTTCGACGGTAAACTTCGCGTTATCACCGAGTCGCTTCTCCATGTGTACGAGGTCAAGCTGTACAAGTTCGATGTTCGCGTTACCTTGACGGCGTTGGCGTCCTCGGAACGGGATGTCATCGGATTTCTTCGGCTTCACCTTCTGATTGCGGAAGAATACTTCGAGATCGCATTTGTCGGTACCAGACGCGCCGAAGGTTACAAGTCCGTCTTGTGGGTACGGCTTAAACTTTAGATGGCGGAGTTTCTGTTCATAGAACCTACGGGAAATAGCGTTGTCATAGTAGGATGTCGCGGGTGAGGCGTAGTAAGCGTCTAGCTGTTCGGTGAATTCACGTTCAATGCGGGGTGCTCGCTCGGATGTTACGATAAGGCATCGTCCTCCTTCTTAATCTTTGGCCGGCAATGTTCGTAGTCCCACTCTTCCGGCTTGTGTTCGTCCATCCATCGCGGCATGATTACTATGTCCGTCACTAACGGAACACTCAGCGAAACGGTTTCCGTCATGATCTCATTGACTAGCGCTACCGTCTCGGGCGTCAATTGTTCGCGTGGAACCGAAATCAATATTTCATCGTGTATAGACGCGTTCATTTCCCAACCTCGCGCCATACATTCGCGAGCCATTCGGTTACCGTTCATTTTCAGAATGTCAGCGCCAGTCCCTTGTATAACAGCGTTAAATGCTGCGCGTTCCCAGTAGCCGACGAGTCCCGATATTTCATATAAATGATCAAGCTCAGTTTGAATTTCTCTAAGGCGACGTTCCTCTTTACTAGAGCTGTCTTTGATCGTCAGATCACCGTTTAACGTAGACATACCGTTGCTTATCACTTTAGTTGAAATCCTATCAAGTAGACGTTTGCGCTCCGTGAACAACTGTATACGTCGACGCTCGTTCCCTTTTTTCTCGTCCGCTACACGCTTATAGTCCGGGAATCTGCGTTTTCTTCCGCGAAGTGTTTCAACGTATTGGTCACGTTTGAGGCCAGCGATGATGTCGTCGACCATTGTGTTAAATGACGGGAATGTGCGGTCGAAGTTTTCGAAAAACATTTCCGCAACCTCTTCCGTTACGCCCATTTTCTTCGCGAAAGAACGTTTGGATTGACGGTAGGCTACCGCGAGTACGCCGGTTTTCATAAGCTTACGTGGCTGAAACGAGCCTGTCGGATCGTACGCCTTGTCTACGCAAAACTCTTCCGCCAGATTAAACGTCATCATCGCCATAGTCGTGTAAAGGTCAACGCCATCAACGAAGATTTGACGCATGGAGTTATCTCGGTATTTCTCGTACATGATGTGCGCCATGATACGTGGTTCTATTTGACCGAGGTCGGCGCCGATGAAGATAAACCCCTCGGCTGGAATAAAACAGTTTCGAACACGATCGCCTTCGCCTTTAGACGGGAGGTTCTGTAAATTCGTACCGAGCTGTACTTTACGTTCATCTGCGATTAGCTTGCGGACGATTGCGTGATAATTTTCGTCAGTTATCGTCGGCATCTTCTTCTCCTAAATAGTGACGTGGATCAAACCCACTCCAAGAGACGCCTAGAACCTCAACAACCTTCTCAACAGTCTCTGAATCAAGATTGATTTTAGCGAAGTCTCCTTGCTCTAGTGTCCCGTAAACCTCACTGTGTTTACCGAGAACCTCCCCAAAATATGCAGACTTGCCGGCTAACCCTTGTATTTCATTCTCAGTAGCAACAAACAGCCCTTCAAGCTCGCCACTACGACCCCAGTCCCAATAAAATCTCCAGAGAAACCTCTCCATCTCTACACCTCCGTTTTGAACTCGTCAAGAATATCGATAGGTCGTCCGTTATATCCACTCGAACTATAACGCCCAGTTGCCGTCCCTCCCGCCTTAAATTCGGAATGCAATCGTCCATCCGGCTCTAGTGCGTTCGGAATCTTATTAACGTAAGTCGACAGTAGTTTCTCGTATGCGGCAACGGTTGCCAGCGGTGCTAGCGCCTCCTCATCTTTGTAGTACATTTCGAGTACATCTGCGGCAGTCGATCGTACCTTGCCGCGCTTTACGAGATGCGTTCTATCTCTAATTCCGACGTGATCGTAAATGAGATACGCGATATGATTACCGTTCGTCAGCTTGAACTCTGCATCATCCACGAATATAGGCGCGTGCTCCTCGTCTGCTGGCGCTAAGTCTTCCGCAAGATACTTTGCTAGTTGTTGTCGCGCGTTCTCATACTTCTTTAGCTTCGTTTTGCCCTGCGCCTCCAATTCTGCAATGATCGCCTGCTGCTTAGCTACGTTCTCTCCGCGTTTGGCAATGCGTTTCTTTTGCGCCGCGATCCAATCGGCTACTTTCTTCGCGTTAATAGTCCGATCCATCTTGCGGACAAACGCGTCGTCAATTTCGTAAGCCTCGAACAGTTGTCGCCTAGCTTCCGCCAATTTTTCCTCAAACTCAACGCTTAGTCCGTGCATCGTTTCAAGGTCGATTTCGAAGCCGCACCGTGCCATGAATACGTCCGTTTCCGGTAGTTTCGCATCAATTTCCGCATAGCAATCGAGTAGACGGTTTGTTCGCGCCATCGTTTCGTACTGCCACTCGAATAGTTTCCAGCCGTACAGTACGTCTTTGATCGCATAGATGCCGACAAGCTCGGTATTGAACGGAGCAGGCGATCTGTTACCGAAGAGGTCTTCGAAAGTGTATATCGGACCCGGTAAACCGAACCATCGTCCGTACTTCGCGACCAACGGTTTCAAACCGTACGCTTCCTCGTGTTCATTGAGATCGTTCATCGCGTCCAACGTATCCCAAACGCAACCCTTGATCGTGTAGCCATCGTTTCTAGCTACGTGTAAGTCGTAACGTGCGGACCCCATATGAAACGTCTTCCCGTGTTCGGGTCGTGAGAGATACGGTGTGATTGCGGCGAGTACTTTTGACCGTGTTAATTGCGGATCGCCCGCCTTGAACGCATTCGGCACATCGAAGCCATCCACGTGACCATACGGAAGATAATAACCTTCGTCGAGCAACGGGAGCCATATGGAGAATCCGATTGATATATCGATGTACGCGTCCACGCCCGTACCCTCGAAGTCGCCCGCGGTCATTGACTCTACGCCTAGCTTACGGAAACGGTCGGTCCACTCAGCTCGTTGCCGCCGGACTTCTTCGCGCAATCGCTCGACAAATGCCGGTAACTGCGTGTCGTCCGTGAGGATAAAGTAATTGTCCGGTTTATTCGCGAGCACTTCCGCAATCCGCCCTTCGCGGGCCTCCGCGTCACGTTTGCGTATGACACGGCGGCCCATTTCGAGGGCTTCGTCTTTAGCGAGCTTCTTCTCCGAGAGCCTGCCTATCGCCCCGGAGAAGAATGCGGTCTTGGCTGTTTCGTAGATGACACGTTCCTTGTCGGTTAGTTTCTGAGCGCCGACCCGTGCCCACGCCTGCTCAATCGTTTCTGTTGCGGCATACTTACGTTTGGTCGCGTCGGCTACTCGCTGTCTAACCTCGGCGTCGGCTACGGTCGGTGAACGGAGTTTTAACGATAACTTTACGGTCAGAGCGACCGCCTCCTTTCGTTAGGCTACTCGTAAGTTTACGATGGATTCTACAGGTGCGATGAGTTCTAGTTGGTCCGCCGTAGTCCACGTTCCGTTACCATCATTCACAAACCCGGGCTTACTAAGCCAATAAGGTACAAGGCTTCCACTAATCCGTTCAATAGTAGTAATAACTCCTACGTGCTTGTTTAAACCATGAATACCACCCGGGTGTCCAAGGAATCTTACTGTGTCGCCCGCCTTAAACTCGCCAACCTTACGGCCGAGCGCGGCCCATTTCGCCTCTTCGCTGGTTAGCTTCTCTAGTTGATCGGGGTTCGCGTAGCCCTCCAATCCGTCTTGATCTTGAATAGACGCTCTGTACTCGCCAGCGTCCACCGTAACCTTGTTTTGGACAACGGTATAAATACCGCCGTTCTTAAAACCGAATAGCGGAAACTTACCTCCACCGCTAACCAAACGCACCTTATCGCCCGGTTTAAACTGGTCAAATGCTTGTTGTCGCTTGGCTTCCGCAACTTCTTCGTCAGTGGCGCGGACTATCATACCCTCTCGGAACCAACCTGTAAACTCCCCGTTTAAGTCCTCGGTACGGAATGGCATATGGGACTCATCATCGATGACGACCTTCACTATTTGTCCAACCGTAGCTATCTCTCTACCGGCTTCTACTACTTTCGCATATTCCCCGATTTTCAAACGGTTTGCCTCCGCTACTTCCTTCTTCTTCATCGCTTCCAATTCGGCAACTCTCGCTTGTGCTACGGCTAACTCCTCGTCGATGGAAACCGGTTCTAGTACGGTGTACTCTCCTGGCGTTACGTAATATTCCTCGTTTACGTCGTCATTAAAGTGAGGATTACCACTACCGCCTAAACTGACGATCTCGTAAACTTTACCCGCGGTATAATCCATGGCTGATTCATTCTGAACTACAAATTTATCACCCGGCTTCGCCTCCCGGGCAACCTTACGGTAACTTACGCCTACATGCGTTACTAGTTCGTTCGGAACGGTGCCGATTTTTTCAAGTAACTCGTAGGAGGCAGACCATGAAGCATCGAACTCATCGCCTTCCTCATCAATAAATTGAGGATCACCGAAGGAGTCAACTTCCACTACCTCATACGGCTTACCTTCTTCAATATAGGACCTTGGTGATTCATCGTAGAACACATAATCGCCTACCTGCGCATCACGATCCGTTACCACACGATATTGAACGCCATTTACCGTTTTAATGTTCGATTGTTTTCCCATTATTAGACCGCCTCCGATAATTGTTTTTTAATAACAGTCGATAACTTGCACCATTTCTCGTTGATATTGTCTGGAGTCGCCCAATATTCGGACAGCTCCCGATTTTCGATCAAGTACACTTCGCCGTCGAGCACTCCGATGAGATAGTCCGCGTCGTCCCGCGTGTAAACTTCGCCACTGTTACGCGACCCACATACAACGAGCGCACCGCCTCGGTCTTCCCGTCTACGCACGGTCTTTACTTGAAACGTCTGCCAGTCGCGTGACAACGGGTGCCGCGCTACAATGTCGTACACTTCGGGGGCTTCGGGATTGGCGATCTCATAGCCGTTGGCAAGGAGCGCCGTTTTCGCCACTAACTGTGAATGGGCTCCGATATTATTCGAGTAGTTCGCCATCTGATCGCCTCCTTACTCGCATAGTGAGTTCGCGTACATTAGCGCGACGAACGCGATTAACATACTGTATTGGGTCTGGAAGAAGTCGGCACCTAAGCATCGGGCGACAAACGCCGGCACTACGTTAATGGCTACGATAAAGGCAAACATTATTAAAAACTTACGCATACGCGACCTCCTCTCGGTTAAAATGGCAAGTCCTCATCGGAAACGGTAATCGGCCCGTCCTCTAATACCGTCTGGTCTACGTTCTTCGTTGCGTTCTTGAGTATCTCGCGAATATCATCTTCGGTACGGAAGTTCGCGAGCTCTTCGTATTTGATTTCGGCTGATCCGATAAAGGCACGGGCGGCTTCGATGAGGGTTTCGTCAAGGTTCCCCGATTCCATCGAATACGATTTACCGTCGGAGGTTTTCGCGATAGTCACCGCATCACCAACGAGTGTATAGTCCGGCTTGAACTTCTGCGCGGTAATTTGAATCTTATCGAAGTCATCCATAATGTTTTTCGCGTGGAACTCTTTCAGGTCGAGAACGCGCCACGTTTTATACTCGGGGTCGTACACCGGCACCATGAAGTAGAGTTTGCGTTTGGCTTTCGCCTTGCACGATAGGCAGTTAGTTCCGTTCGGCTTCGCGTGCTGGTCGAAGAGTGTAACGCCCTCGTCGTCGTTAGCCGGCGCCTTTTTCGGGCTATGTGAGCACGTATGCTTTCGATAGTAGGTTTCGCGTGACGGGTACTTCTCGCCGTCCTCGTGTGTGTAATAAAAGTACCATTGGCCGTATGGTGCGAGGAGGACAAACGTCTTGCCCCCGGCTAGTTCTTGACCGAGCTTAACGTAGCGTGTAACACCTTCCGGCAAGCCTGCGTTAATGCCTCCGCCTGCTCCTTGTGCCGCCTTGTCGCGGGCTTCTTCACGTTCTTTTAACTTTTCGCGGATTCCCATGCACATCGCTCCTTTTTCGTTATGAATTGCGGATGGCTTCGAATTTGTCTCGTAGTTCCTCGCCGATTGGCTCATCCGATGCGAAATAACGTAGTGCGTTGATCAGCTCGCCCATCGTGTGTTCCGTTAGCTGGATCGTGTACGTCTTCTCGACGGCTGGCGTTGTGGAGATTAGCGTGATTGGTGTGCTGTGTGCGGTGTCTGTCACCGGCTCCAGTACAACGTATTGTTTACCCAAAGTATACCGAATGCCGCCTGTGTCACCGTAAAATAACCCGTCTCCGTCCCCGTCGAAACTTGTTAGAGCGTAAACTCTTCCAATAGTTAAATCCCATGCTCTTGTTTCCGTAATCTGAATGAACTTATCGCCCTCTTTCGCCTTACGCGCAACCTTACGATACAACTTACCTTCGTGCATAATCGTCTCCATCGTCAACACTCCTCGTCATCATTTCGGACACCGGTAGTCCCGCGTCCGCAAGACGGCATGAACGGTCGTCTACTAGAATCAGCTATCCAAGGACGCTGAATACTCCCCACAGGTTTACGACAGGCATACGGGGTGCCTCGCCTTCTTCGTCCACACCGCCTTGCCGACGCGGGAGGTCGGCCATACTAGCCCGCTGTAGCCCTCGCATACGCTACAACCGACTTAGCAACAAGACTTTTTCGCGCGATCAACTTTTCAATGTCAGCGTCTATCTGCGTAAAATATTCGTTAATGGCGTTTATACGCGCTTGACACGCTAACTTAACGGCGACACTTCGCGTTTTAAGCATACGAAGTTCTAGCTCCGATTTCTCACAATTAAGCTGTGCTTTGGTAATCGTTGCTTTACGTTCAGCCACCCTTATCGAACGATCAATTTTACGCATCTCTTTCGATACAATTTCGCTGAATTTGCGATATAGATTCGGGCAACTAATCGCGCCCGGAAATACCGTTCGTATAATATCTCGCCCAATATCGACGCATAACGAAACCCCATCACAACTAAAGAGGCGGCCGATGTTACCCTTCGAGTCTTTCGTATTAGCTACGAAAGTTGATTGTGTGAACTTATCCGCGAGCCATTGTGCGGCGCTCTCTGTCTCGATGCCGAACCGTTCCCTAGCCCGTTGTATCGCGTGCTTACGTACAAGTACGTTTCCCACCGATACACATCCGTCAGGTACGTTGTTTTTGGGCGGCTCATACGTTCCACTCGCACTTTCTACGACTACTTGTACGGGTGATACCTGTCGTACCTGAAATTGTATTCCGTGGTATTCGTACAAACCATCGTCAATCATCGTCGCCTTTCGGATTTTGTCCGCGATCCATGAATGTACTTTGTCGGCAGGTCTGCGGGTGATCCTCGCTACTTCTTGACATACTCGCGGCGTAACTCTTAGTCGGTAGTCGGCGAGATTCATCCGAGCCGCACCGCCTTTCGGAGCGAGGTGGATAAGGTAATCGGAATATAGTCCGCAGGATCATCATAGGGCGGGAAACCTCCGTTGTAGATATATTCGGTGTCTTCGTATTGCTCACGTTCAAACATCGGGATCAGCTCCGTTTCAAGAGTAATTAATTCGCTGTATTTAACAGAACGTTCTGTATAATAACAATTAAAGATGGTTAAGATTTTGTAATAACCACTTTGTTACAATTGAGTTATTACACAGAAATGAACTATACTAATATTAAGGCACCTATCTTACGCAATAATCTTGCGTGAATAGGAACGCTTGTATTAAACCGCTAAGTAATCGCGTAAGTCTCCGAATCGATTAGCGTCGTACAATCGTGAGACTCTGCGTAACTTACGGTTTACAGTCTCGTGGTGTAGCCCTAAAGCTTTGGCGAGCTTGTTGGGCGAATCGTACTTCGAGAACTCTGTCAGTATTTTCACGGTAACCTCATCGGATAGAGTCTTGGCGGACTCGATGAGGTGGGAGACAAGTTCACGCTTGTCTCTTTCTTTTTTTTCTAAGTAATTCTCTTCTGTTGAAGACGTGTATTTAACAGCGTCGAAATTATCGGATATTCGTTCGAGAGTGTTGGCGCACTCTTCTTCGGCTGTGAGAACCCGTTCTAATTTCAACCGTCTGGTATACTTCCGTCCTATGTCTATACGTCTTCTACTAATATGGAAATTTAGAAGATGTAAAAACTCGTCTGACCTTTCTTGGTAATCGTACAAATCTAAGGTTTTTATCAGTGCGTCTTCATACATCGCCAGGATTGAATCTTCATCAACACTCGTATTTCTTGAATCAATTTTTTTACGGCGGTTCCAGTCCTTCGTCAGCTCGCGGTATAACTCGTTAAAGACGTTCTGGTCACTGGACTGCTTGTACAAGATTGCAAGGCTATTTATTTTTCTTTTTCTTTCCAATTTTGACCCTCCTTAGTTACCCTACATAATGATATACGCTTCTCATTTTTAATTCGCACACATTGCTTGAATATTTTTATTACGATTTCATTTTGATATACTTAATGTATTACTTATATAGAGGTGCCGTATGACGTTTAAAGTCGGAAGGTGCCGCTTGTATGAACGGTTGAAGATCGCTGATATGACGCAGACTGACCTTGCGGAAAAAATCAAGATGAAACGCCAGCAAATATCTGACTACGCAAACAACCGGAATGTCATGTCACTGTCTAACGCGAAGTCTATTGCGCACGCTTTAGACTGTCATATCGACGATCTGTACGAGTGGATCGAAATACCTCCCTCGAAACGAAACCGTAACAGCAATCGGGACCAAGAAGAGTAGCGGAGACTTCCGCTCTCACCAACTTTTGTACCGATACTTCGGTAATATTTTTTTTATTAGTTACCTCCCTTTCTGCTATATATCGCTTTCTTGTTTTTATTGTATACCCGGTAAAGGGTAATTTTACTACTAGGTTTATAATTTTGATTTTTCTCGCATTTTGTCGAATTTAGGCGAAATAAAAGAAAAAACACACAAAAAAAAAGACACCCATTACAGGTGTCTTAAATAGGTTAGTAGTACTACCAACCTCCCCCAACTATTCTGGAAGTTACATATGCCACGCTCTCTTCTGATCCATTAT
Source organism: Brevibacillus laterosporus DSM 25 (assembly GCF_002706795.1). NCBI lineage: Bacteria > Bacillati > Bacillota > Bacilli > Caryophanales > Paenibacillaceae > Brevibacillus > Brevibacillus laterosporus. The sequence goes on along the minus strand of NZ_CP017705.1, from coordinate 4,026,019 downwards.
CATAAGTAAACTGTTCTGCCTGTGCTGGTTGAGTAAATAAAACGGAGACAATTGCTACTAATGTAACCATAAATGCTTTCATTCTAATTCGCCCCTTTTAAAATATTTAAATATCTATGTTCAACGTCCTCTCCTAAAATAGCCTTGTGCTCGAAGAGGATCGCGGACATTTTTTGGTATATTGAAATATCTCCGAACTCTAGTGCTGTTTTAACGACTTCAAGAACGTCGTTGAATGCTTCATTATACTGTTTCACAGCTAGAAAGTACTGTAATCTAACAACTTGAAAATTATAGAATTGACTCTTATTATACTTATCCTTCTTTAATGCAACAGACTCAAAAATCGCGTTATATTTCTCTAAAAACACACCTATTCTTTCTAACTGCCCTTTTGAAAGTAGTATCTCCATGGCGTATGGGGCTACCGTAATAATCTCATGTTCACAATTCTTGTCTACCACCAGTCGGATAAACTCATTTACTGCTTCGATCTTGCCTTCCATTACTTCAATTAACTTCTCATTTGATAACGCCGCCCAACGGTAATGATCGTCTAGTCCGCGACATTCTCGGAGGAGTTCTGCCGCTTTTCTGAGTTCTCCCAGTCCTATTAAACTTGCGGCTTGATAGAGAAGCGACTCCCCTAGATGCTTAGTATCTTTAGCGTCCTTTGCCTCTTTGTAGTAGGCATCTGCTACAGCAGAAAGTTCCTCCCACTCTTTGGTAACATTATACCAAGTAACGACGCGATAGTACCCATCTAATTGTAAATTTACTGTTTCTGCAACACCATTTTTTTGTGCGGGATATTCTGTGGGTAGATCGTTCAATACTGCTCGTAATTTATGTAATGCTTCTACGCCTTTCTTACGCATATCCCTGTCGCGTTCGATCAAGAAAATTCGATGGCAGCAAACCGCAAATCTTTCTGATATTTTCTTTTCAATATTTGTAATTGCGTAATATACAGACGCGGCCTCTGCTAGAAAGCCGTAGCCGAAAAGTGTCTCTGCAAAAGTTAAGGCGGTGGACATATCCTTTATATCTATTGTTTCCAAGAATAACTCGACTACTTTACCACAATGATTGACACCTTGTTTGCAGTGAAAGCATGCCCTAATAAAGTCTGTTACTTTGGGAAGAGAAACTTTGGACGAGTCCTTGAAAAGCTCTCCATAAACCATTCCATAAAAAAAATCGTCGTCTAACCTGAATACGCGTGTCAGTAAATCTATCTGGTTCAGCGTAAGCGCTTGCTTGTTCTTCATAATATAAGAAAGCGATTGGGGAGAGATATACATCAATTTAGCTAGGTCTCGTTGACTAAGATTATTTGAATGCATTTGGATTAGTATTTCTTCCCTTAATTTAAGACGATAATAAGTCAAGTCACTGATGTCGATCATTGGTTATCACCTGCCATCAATTATTCGAAATAGTATAATTAAAGTATACGACACATAATGTAACGTGTCAATACATTATGTGTCATTAAAATACACTATGTGCTGTATTTTATTTAAATATATGCTATGATGAATATAAACTTAATAAAGGAGAGATATTCCAGATGAAGAAAGAAATTGAACTACAAGGAAATACATTTAAAGAGTGCTTAGATATTATGAAATCAGAGAAGAAAATAAAAACTTATAAGGAATTAGCTGAACTATTAGGGGTGAAGGAAACAACTTTTCGCCAGCGCCTTATTCGAGAAAATATGAACCTGAGTGACGTCGCTACCCTACTCGAAGCTCTTGATTATGAAGTCATATTTCGTAAAAAATAATTATTACCTTTACAAAAATTTATCTTAATAAAACTTTTTTTATCTGTAAACACATTTTTTAACACTTGATTTAATTCCGCCTTATTTTTTATTTCGTTCGGGTCCTTGTATCGGATCGGATACCCTACGACGTTAACCGTCATATATCCCGACAGCCCTCCGACGACCGCCCGTTTCATCTTCTGACCCGCCTTGTCGTGGTCCGCCATCACCCCGATAATCTCTATCGGGCTCTTCCGCAAAGCCTCCGCCTTCTCTTCGCTAAGCACCGAGCCACCTAACGCCACCGCCGGCACTCCCGCACTCCACAGATACATCGCGTCAATCTCCGATTCCACGAGTACCGCCCCTGTAATTCTCTGCCTATAAACAATGTCCAACCCGTACACCATTTCACGTATAGGCCGCCCTCCCTTGGCGTACCAAAACGTCTTCTCATTAACTTTTCGGTATTTAACGTTGCCTAACGTTCCCTCTGCGTTAAACCAAGGTATAGTAATCGCATTAGTCCTCGGATCATAGCCCGTCTGGAATAGACGTTGTACCTCTTCGGTAATACCTCGCGAAGATAGATACGGATGGTCACGGTCTGTGTACTGCTTATGAAAGTCGGAATCTAACGTCTGTGTTCGCGCCTGGCTCATACGTAAACTCCCCGACAGGTCCAACGTAAGAGCCTCGGGGTCAACTGTTCCCTCCCCGTATTTCCACCGTAAGTAATCCCGCGTCTCCTCTTCCGTTTCTTCCCGTAGAAACGCCAGCAACTTTACGATCCCGCCGTGTTGATAGTCCGTATCCTTTGCGCCTAAATCCGACCAGTAGCCGGCCTTTGCTATATTACGTGGGTCGTTACTATCCCGTAACCATACGTAGAATGACGGCGACCTGTCCCAACGGAAAGGACTCGCCGCAAGTAGCTTGTCACCCGTCCACGTTGCGGCTGTCCACGGAAACTGTTCGAGCTCGGCCCGAATATCTATCTGCATCTATACGCCCTCCTTAAAACGGTAGCTTAAATTGATCTGCGGCCGCTTCAACGCTAGGTAGCTCACGTAGTACACCGTAGTCCATTAGCGCTATCAAATCCACCGTAAGGTCCTCCGCGCCATTTCGCCCTTTCTCGATCCCCAGTTGTGCATTACCATCCGCTGAATCAAACGAGAATAGATTCGTTGCAATGTCGAGGAGTGCCTTCGTTGTCTTCACTTGATCGCGAGTCGGGAGCTTGATTTCACGATCCCCTTCTTCGCGTGTTTTCTTCTCAACCGTTGCCTGCACCGCGTATATTCCGACTACATCGTTTTCCCCAACAATTCGTTCGAATTTACGTGCTGCCTGTTCCGCCGCGCCTCCTGTTGTTTTATTTGCGTTACTTCCATAAACATCCGATATCCCGTAGAAGGGATCGACTACCACTACGTCAATATCTGGCCGTAGTTTAAGCTCCCGCTCTAATTCCGTAAGAGATCGCGTAAGGTCTCGATCTCCTTTCGCTTGCAATACCAACTTACCCGGATAATATTCGTTGAGTCGCGTTAACATTTCGAAGAAATAACTTTCAACCTCACCCTCGAGTTTTCCGGCAAGTATCTCTTTATTCGGCAGACCTACCGATTGGTTCGTCCGCTCATCGACAAACGCCTCATCCCTTGCAGTCGCGACCGAAAGGAGACGTGATACCCATAGGAATGCTTTTAACTCGAATGATTTAACTAAAACCGTTGCACCTTGGCGTAATAATTCGTCTATTAACACAATGATGAGATACGATTTACCCCGACCTGATTCTGCCATTATCCCGTAAATGTCACCGGTAAATAGCCCGCCGATCGCCTCGTTTAGTACGTTAAATGGCGTTTTCCAAAGTCTGAACGACTTACCCTCTTTACGTTTGTTATACTCTTCGCGCATTTCGTCTGACAGTTCATCGAGAGATCGGCCTATACTCTTTTTTGTCTGCACGCTTACTTGTACTTCTTCGACGCGCTCTACTAACCACGCGGCAAACTCTTCCGTCGGCAGTTCCGTGAATTTATCGCTCACGTCCCGCCCGGTTAGGAACGAATGTAACCGTACCTTGCCCGCGTCATTCCTAATCTTTTTCGCCATATATTCGAAGGAGTCGCCCACTTCCGGCATGTACGTGAAGCCCGCACACTCAGCGACTACAGTCCGGTAATCAGGCGCCTGCCCTCCGTTACTGTCCGCGTAGTCCTTTATGAATCGGTAGGCCTTCCGTTCAGCTTCCGTGGGGAAATGCTCGGCCCGAATATCGTATCGAAGCAATGCTCCCGTATCGTTTGTGTCAATCACTTTCGATAGAAACGATTCACCGTATGCCAAAACCGTTCACCTCCGTGTATGAAAACGCTTTACAACCAAATGATACCATGGTTGTGTTTGCCAATTGTATGCATAAATATTTACAATTCTTTCTATTTATTGGATTTTATAAACTTAAATTTTTGATGCCATTCCTCTAGCTTATTATTTAAACGGTCAGCCTTCTCGTCCGACAACTCCCCGAACTCATTCCGAAACTCAATTAACAGCGCGTAATCAATAAATGCCTCTGCGCAGTAATCCCGTTCCTCGTCGGTCACACGCGGCTTCGTACGGAATAATCTCGCAATCATTTTCGTATCCCCCTCTTAGAATCGCCATTAAACCCTAGTTGCAAGCATTGCTCCCGCACGCGATCCGCTAGTCTTTTATCGTATAGAGTAACCAACTCTTCCATCGGTATATTCGACGTATAAACCGTAGGCAGTCCGTTGGTGACACGCGCGTTAATTACCGTGTGCAGATCGCCCCTGAACGCACTTGTCGCGTCCCTCACGCCTATATCGTCCAGCACAGCGAACGGAGCCTTTTTAGCGTGCGCCATCCAGTCGTAGTATACTCGCGCGGCAGGCTCCGCAATATCCGCAGGAACGTGCTTACGGTTGAACTCGTTATACTTCTCTTGCCACTCGTTTACGTCGAGGAAGAAGACCGGCCGCTGTAACGGCTGGCGCCCTCGTTGGACCGAGCCGATATAGTGCGTTGTTAGATACGCGTTCGCAATTGCGGCGGCTGTCGTGGTTTTGCCTGTGCCGGGTTCATACGAAAATAGATACAACGACTTGATACGTTCAGAAGGTTCTGAAACCTCGTTAAATTGGCGAATAAACGTCGCTATATAACGTTCGATACCCGAATAGATACCGCGCTGTTCGACCCGTGGCGGTGCCGTCTCGACGGTTACATGGGCATAGTCACTCGGGATGCAGGCGGCGGCTACTCGGCCCCCCGTTCCGCTGGCTCCGTGCATAGCGATGAAGGACGAGCACAGGCGAGTGCAGGCGATCGGGTCGGCGGTGTGGCGGCAGGGTTCGCGTAGTATGCAGGAATTAGCGTTCGTCAATCGCATTCACCTCCGAATTACATTTACTTACAATAACTTCATACGTGTTATACTGAATAAAAACATGAGGTGTCAAAAGTGCCAAAACCTATCTTCTGCCCTAACTGTGCAGGTCCAATACCTGATATTTCTTTTAATCTTAAAAAATTTACAGGCCTCGAATGTAAAGATAGAAAAGGCAAAACAGTCGTAGCCGCGATCAATGGGTGGGGTGTTGATTGTGACATTTGTGGGTGGAATGGCGAAATTTTACCCACAGACGAAGACGATAAGATGTACTAAAGTCACAACCACTCCGCCAGCTCCTCCGTACTCATTACGTTCCCCTCCGCAGTTACTCGTTTCTCCTCGCGCAATACCATCGCCAGTACCCGCGCCCGCATATACGTATACATAAACGTAAAGGTCAACGTTGGGTACTGTCGCGTTGGCTTATACGCCCGGAAGCACCCGTCAATAAACCGTTTGACTACCTCCGTTCCGTGTTCGTCGATCATCCGTTTAATCATCCCTTGTTCAGATCGCCAGCCCCGGGCAGGAACGTAGGGGAGTCTGTAGAGTTCTGCGTGTCGGTCACGTAGATACTCGGTAAATGTAGTCGTATTCCAATCCGCAATTTCCCGTTCGCGCCATGCCTTCGCAGGCGGGAGTTTACACTTTGTCATCGAGGGACACCTCCTCTGATTCGTACTCCATCACGAAAGCCCAAAAGTCCTGACATCCGTAGGGATCGAGCATACGCCCTACAGTAGATTCAACCGCGCGAAGTCTTCGTTCCATCTGCGCTACTTTCATTTCCGCATCCAGTGCTCTTTCAATCGCATGAGGCCATCCGTCACGGGCTTCGGCAATAAACCGAGCGTCTTCGTAGCTTACAGCGCAAGCTAGTCCGTCATGATGCGTAGATACCCAATGGCGCAGGTTAGCATTACCCGGCCACTCATCATGGCTCGCGCCCCAAGGGCCTTCTGTCGCCGCGTAACATGTCTCTAAGTCTTCTTGTAAATTACGGTCAGTCGTATACAGTAATCCTTTCGCATCTATTATTTTCCGTGCCTCATTTGCCAGCTCAGATATCTCAGCATCGTCACAAAACGTTTCCTCTGCGATGATTACTGCCTCTGGATTTTCGGCATGAATCAGGGCTCCTACGAGGCAATCTCGATGTACAAATGTGTCAAATGCGGTGTCGAACACCATGTCGTTCGTTTTCGTATAACAAAACCAACATCCGCCGTCATGAGGCGTTACCCTTTTATTCATTTACACATCGCTCCCTTTCCGTGTCGTAGCGCGTGCCATTCGCAAAAGTGTCGTGTGTACGCCTTATCTGCGGCAACCATCCGTTTGACTGCGCGTTTTAATTGAAAAGCGTGGTAAGCTAGTTTGATTCGGGTTAACATTCCTCGCCCTCCCGCTCTAGTGCTCGAATCATCTCTTGCACGTTATTAAATGCGCTGAGCCTACCTGCGAAGAAGTATTGAGCACCACTGCTCTCTGACACGTCGTGATCCTCGAAGGATTTGTCTTGCCATTCACATACGTACTCTTCCAACCGTTGCCAATTCGTCTGCAATCGTTCGATCTCCGCTAGTAACTTCGGTATGTCTTCCCGGGCATGCGCTATGAACTCTGCGTCTTCATTACGTAAAACCTTAATATAACTCATATCATCGCCAACTACTGTAACTATCACGTTGCCTTCACTATTTGATAGTGAACAATCATAGTATTCTTGCCATTTCCATGACCCTTCTGTTGCCTTCTCCGCACGTTCACGTATCGCTCCGATTTCTTCACGCGTCATCATATTAGACCACGTTCCCCTTTCCATTCGATCATTAAGTAGTCGTCATCTCGCGAATAGAGCGCCCCGTTGTCATATATAACACCTGCCCAATACTCAAAACTACATAGCGTGTTATTGAGAGCTAAGTACAGTTCTTCGTCAGGCCCAACGTCTTCTACGTAATCCTCGATGCCTTTAAGAGCTTCGTTCAATCCGTTTACGATGCGGTCGATAGCGTCATTCTTTCGTTCAGCTCGTTTTATTGCCGCAGTCTGTTCGGGGTCAAATAACACGTAGGGTCTTCCGCATACCTTCGTCATAAGGACGCCTCCTCCATTAACTCTGGATTTTCGTAGATATTGCCGATGACTTCAAGGAATTCGTGATAATCTCTCAGATCGTCAATATCGGGTCCGTGCCAATTAACAATAAAACTTCCATATGACAATTCCACCATTCCTGTTGCTGGTTCATTTCGATCAAGAACAATATCTCCCACATAGATATCCTTGCCGTTCTCGTCGTCTAGTCCGGTATGAAGCATGAGATTTTGACTAGCCGAGGAAGGACACATGTCATCTTGTGCTTCTTCGTTAAATGCCATGTATAACGCCACATCGAAATAGTACATTTTCATTCCGTCCCAACCTCGAACCTTTACCTCTCGCATAGTCAGTCCCCTTTCCCATCCAAACTACCGTACAACGCTAAATTCGCGATTTCTTCCGCAGTAAGAATACGAGCCCTCCACGCATCTAGCTCGAAAGTCGGAGTCTCGTACATTTCGCAATCCAACTCCGCTTTATCCGCGTCTAGTTCGAAGTAAAGTTTCCCTAGGGAAAAGTCTTGTCCGACGCACTTTTTAACGATCTTGTCGTCGATTATGCAAACCTCGCCTCGAAAATCATCCATTAACGCGCACCCCCGTATAATTTAACCGCTCTCTGTGCCGCGGTCGTCTGACTAAACGACGTGCCCACGCGAATACACTCACGCACAAACTCAGGGTCTACGTCGCGATGCGGTAATCCTAGCGACCAAAGCCGCCAGTGTACGAGTTCGTGGAGTAACGTGTCTATTACCTCGTCTCGTGTTTGTTGTGCATTAACAACGGAGCAAAATCGTATCGCCGCATACTCAGGTTCGTTTCTACGAGTAGAAAAGCAAGCAAGTCGACGTCTCCAGTTACGACGCTTCAATTCGATAATACCCGTATAATCTACGCCCCAATGTTTACGGCACATCTCATTCGCGACCTCATACAGTTCGCATAACGTTAAGTTACCGTCCATTACCGAACACCTCGATTCATACGTATATAATCTGCACGCGGACTATAGCTCTCCATTTCCAACCGTATTTCTTCTACAGTTTGAATGTAAACCAGTAGCCACGCACTGACTCGTATAAAAGAGTTGATAGATACTTGTTCCACTCCTAAGTCTCGTGCAAGTTTCGCCTGTTGTATCATCGCTTTAATGTCCTCAATAGTTTCACTGTTTGTCATTAACGTGCACCCCCGTACATCGCAAATAAATTCGCCTTCATCTCTTCACGTATCAGTCGTTCACGTAACTCTGTGACCTCTTTTTCCGCCTGCTGTGCTACGTACTCGCATAATTCCAACGCCTCTACCAGCGCATCAACAGAAACCTCATCTACTCCACCTTCACTTAACCCTTTTGCCCTACCAACTTGTATCCCGATCTGTACTCTAATCGCGCCCCAATTTGCCATACGTACCGCCTCCGATTAATTAATTTTGTCCCAATTGATCTGTTGTTCGGTCATATTTGCCTCCCCATTTTCAAAAGCCGCCATACACTTTGACTTCTCCTGTCATTTTGTCTACTTCTACATATGCATAGTTCTCAGACAAAGTTTGCACTGTTTCGTGTATAATCTTTTCATCACAATGGGGACATTTATCCAGACGGAAATCTATGAGTTCCCAGCCAACCCATTTCTTTTTTTCAATCTGTTCATCAAATTCATAAAAAACACCATTACATACATTACATTGCATTTCTTTAACCAGTAAAGACGGACTTCCTCCTATGTTTTTCATTGCTTATCCCCCTATTTTTGTCTCAACTCCTCACACTATAATTCGCAGTAAAGGAGTGTGAACTATATTGAATATTTCGTTTACTTACGTTGTACCTTACGAAGATATTTCGATGATTCTTCCGGAATTAAATTCCGCCGCGATCCCGTACAAACTCGAATGGGAAGGCGGGCATTACACGTTAGGATTTCCAGAATTACATGTGCGACAGTTTGCGGTAGTACATCGTCTACTGGGTCACGATGCCTCCGCAAGCAAGTCACGGTACCATCGGTAGTCACCGTCGTGTTCGGTCGACGCTGTTTTAACCTCTAGCCGAATCTCATCCGTAAAAAGAAACTTTCGGAAATAGTCTAGTTTTTTCAGTGTCCGATCGGTGAGCTTACGATAGCACTCGTCGAAATACTGATAGACGTTATGGCCGCGGACTACGGGTATGACCTCTTTTCCGAACCACCTTCGGTTCAACGCGAAGTAGATGAACTCTAAGCCTTGGTAAACCGCACGGGGGACGTTCTTCCTCGCGCCGTAATCGTAAACAACGCATGTATGTCCGAGGGCCAGCGACATCAGAAACGTATAGTCGAGGTCTTGAAGCAGGTAGTCCCATCGTTTCTGCTCGCAAGCTGTCGACTGAATACGGATAAATGAATACTCGCCCGGGATGACCGGGATAGCCTCGATTCCATTCGTTAGATTGACGAAGTGCTTACGCATCATATGACCTCCATATTCGTTTTATTTACGTGACCACGCGTTGAGTAATCGTATTTTTGTGGCGGGAGATAACCGGCGCCACGTTCCGGCGAGTATACGCATTGGGCTAGGCTCCTTTCTTCTTGACGTGATACGCGATAAAATCAAGCTCATCTTCGTCATAGGCCGCGATTACGTTACGCGGTAATAATGGGGCCCCTTCGCGAACAATCAGCAGTCCGTACCCCTCTCGATAGTAAGCGTCCGTGCGGATGCCGTGTCGTGAATAGATGCCAGCTTGAATTGCGGTGATAATTTCCATAGAACGCGATCCCTCCTATTGATTAGCCGTAGCCATCGTCCTACTCATCAATTCACTTATACATCCGTTACCGCGTCATAATCTTTTTCGTGCTTTTATTTCTATTAATACATTGACCGCGCGATAGAAGGAACATAGTGACTGATTGATGCGCTATCTTTTTCTTGTTAAAGATTAGTTCTTGTTAAAGAGTAGTTATAGTTAGTGTCAAGTCTATCCGTATCCGACGTATCGGTGTCAGACGTGTGAGACATGGACACAAACCCGCCCTATCCGGAGTTAAATATCGCTAGATGACTGATCGGGAGCACTGTATACCTCGCATTAACCCACCGCCCCTTCCCGTCACGCTCCTTCACCGCCCGTATGACCTCGCGCCCATTCCAACGATATTCTAGTAGTCGTTTGACGCGCCTATTCGCTGTCTGGCGGCTTACGCCGAGCCTGTGTGCGATCATCTCTTGCGTTGGGTAACACTCGCCCTTCTCGTTCATGAACGAAGCTATAACGCAGAGTGTGCGCCAGTTTTCGTCGCCAATATCCGCTAAGAAGCCGGAGTGTACGGCGTCCACGTACATTTTAAGGAAGATGCGGGTCTCGCGACGGCCGCTAGTGACGGAGAACTCCGATTGTGTTTCGACTGATACGAGATTCTGTTCGGTCATGAACGTTTCACCTCTGGACTTTTGACTTCTATTTGGTTATACGGACGCCAAATTGTTTTCGCACACTTTCATAAGAACTTTTTATCCCTTTACTCCTAATAGGGGCATGTGATTGTAGTAATTGGGACATTTCATAAAAATTTATTGATGAAAAACTCTAAGACTAGTAGACGTGGTACCTTTTTGAAAAAAAAAAAATAGCCGAGGAGTCATAAACCCTCCTCAGCTATCCCATTTTATACTGGATACAATTGTAACTTTCGCCCCTGTCGATATTATTGTCTCGTCAGGCGTTGCGACTGTAATTATCAAATCATAATAATCGTAGACCTCTCCATAATAGTCCTTTTCTGGGGATTTCCCGCCTGCTGCTGATCCAAGAGTGCGTACAAAGTTATCACCGATACGTTTTGCAGTCTCTTTATTAACAGTATAGTCAACGATTACTGCCAGACTAACTCGGTCCTTGTCTACGGTAATTGCCGCGTCTTTAACGAAGTCTCTTTTCTTCACGTCATCGGTCACTCTTTTTATAATCGCGTCCTCAATCTGTATCTTAGGCTGTTCTTCACTTTGTACATTACTCGTTGTCGAGACGGAACCTGTTGGTCCATCCAAGGCTACCGCACATACAAATCCTACAAATGACAATAATAAAACTATTAAACCATGTTTTCTCGCAAGATGAAATTTTCCCCTTGATAGCCATCTTGGATTTATAACGACTACTATTGCAATAAAAAATATAATTATTGAGGTTGCTCCTAGTACGGCCAACTACGTTCCTCCTATGCATTAAATAATAATAAAATCCTAAAACTCTAATTACCTTCGACTGGTTCAAGCGTCGGTTTTCCGTGCTCTGCTACGTTAATATAATTCACCTCCATACCGATATGTTTTCGATAGAGGGAAAGGATTCCCTTTCTAATAATTTGCGAACTTATGAACATAAATACGCCAGCCCCGAAGGACTAGCGTATTGCCTCGCGATATACATTTGGGTTACACTATGAAACAACGACACGTCCGATAAATTATGGTCCTTTGCGAAAGGTGTTTACGCTATCTTCATTAGATATCGTAACAAAAAAGTTTATCGGAATCTCCGCCAAATTTCCGCTTAAATTTACGGGAACAGGACGCCTAGCTTAACGTGAGAACAGCGTAGGTATAGACATCAAGACACCTTATGCTCAATCCGCAGCTTGTCTGCAACCATCGCAATAAACTCACTATTCGTAGGTTTTGCCTTGGTATTTGAAACCGTATAGCCAAACAAGCTAGAAATGGAATCCAAATTACCTCGCGACCAAGCCACTTCAATGGCATGACGGATTGCACGTTCCACACGACTGGCTGTTGTATTAAACTTTTTAGCAATATCCGGATATAGCACCTTTGTGATAGAACCCAATAGCTCGACATCGTTATAGACCATGGTAATAGCTTCTCGTAAATATAAATAGCCTTTAATATGAGCCGGTACTCCTATCTCATGGATGATGCTGGTTATACTAGCATCTAAATTACGTCCCTTATTTTGCATCATAGAAGAGGTTTTCATCACTGGGATAAAAGAGGTCTTGCTACCGATCATTTGGCGAATTCGCTGTGCAAGAATGTCCATGTCAAAAGGCTTTAATATATAGTAAGATGCCCCAAGTTCTACCGCGCGCTTTGTGATCTCTTCTTGGCCAAATACTGTCAGCATAATGATTTTGGGTTGAGGTGTTAGTCGCATCGCTTGAATTTGCTCTAATACAGCCAAGCCATCCAGATGAGGCATAATAATGTCCAAAATGATAATATCTGGAACGCGCTCTTGGACGATCTTTAATACATCATTTCCGTTGTAAGCGACCCCACTTACGTTCATATCACTCTGAGTGTTAATATACTCTTCAAGAAGACCTACAAACTCACGATTGTCATCAGCTAATACCACGCTTATCTTACTCAAATTCCGTTCCTCCTTAACGCATTCGGTCACAGAGCATGATCCAACACTTCTTTCCTGTGAAGAAGTACGTTTCTCTTGATTCCTTATGGTAAATAATTCGACAGGTCATTTTCAACTCCTGCCCATGACGAAAGATTGAATGATATCTCTGATGATTCGACAAATAAGAATAAAAGGATAAATGATCGGATTTTCATATGAGGGTTGCCCTGTAATTTGCTGTAGAACTTTGCTATTTTCCGTTCGTTTCATCAAAATCACATATGAAAAAAAGGTCTCAAGCAAGCATTAGCTCGCCTTGAGACCCACAGGTTGTTGCTGCTTTATCGTCAGTCCTGCATCCTGTAGCATCCATTCAATAAAACAACCATAGCCAGAAGTAGGATCATTGACGAATACATGTGTAACTGCTCCAACCACTTTACCATCTTGAATAATAGGGCTACCGCTCATACCTTGTACAATGCCACCTGTTTTTTCTAGTAATCGCTTATCATTAACCTTAATGATCATCCCTTTAGTTGCAGGAAAATGCTGTTTTACAACGTTGACAATCTCAATCTCAAACTCTTCTACCTCTTGTCCATTCACGACTGTTAAAATTTTAGCTGGACCTTCTTTTACCTGCTCAGCTAATGCTACCGGCAATGGTTCATTTTGTTTTGCTCTTTTGGGTTTATCGTACATTTTTCCGAAAATGCCAAACGGGGTGTTTTTAGAAATGTTGCCTAACACTTCATTTTCATTGTAAAAGCGGGCGAATTTCTCACCTGGATTACCACTCTGCCCTTTCTCAATGGAAGTAACACTAGCCTGCACGATTTGTCCATCTCCCACAACGATAGCCTGTCCTGTATCTACATCAGAAATGACGTGACCAAGGGCTCCGTATGCCTTTGAATCTGGCTCATAAAAAGTTAACGTTCCCACACCTGCAGCGGAATCACGAATATAAAGTCCCATACGATACTGATTATCTTTCTTGTCTTGTGCTGGTTTAAGTGTCAAAACGATCTTTTCTTTTCCGCGTACAACCATGAGTTGAATGGATTGATTTTTTGCACCAGCTTCATTTACAATCTTTTTTACCTCACTCATGTCATTAATGTACAGATCATTCATTTTGACAATCATATCTCCAACATGAATGCCAGAGCTTTCACCAGGTGAAACTTTTTCTTTACCTGTGTCAACCAAATGATGCCCAACTACCAGAACGCCAGCAGTCTGTAGTTTAACACCTATAGATTGACCTCCAGGTATGACTTTCAGATCGGGGAGCACATTAACTTTAACTTCTTTAATGGGAAGGCTGCCAACTCGCCATTGCAGACGAGCTTGCCCTACTTTTTTGGGTGCTACTTGCAATGGTTGGCTAAAATCGACGTGTACTTCACGGGCTTCTATTCCGTTTACGTGCAAAATTTCGGGGTTACTGTTTACTAGCGTTCCCATAACAGGTACGGAAAGCTTCAATTGGCTAAGGGAACCTTCAAATAACCGTAGTTCTTTGGGTAAAGAGGTTACATCATGAAAGGGGGTTGAAGTAACAATGAACGCAGTCAAGAGTAAGAGCAGAGATCCAATCCATTTTCTTTTGTGATTTCGTATCACCCAGCAATCACTCCTAGCTTCCCTACCTACACCTACAGCTACACCTCACTTACTAATATTTAATGTTACCTGCACGCCACCTGTTTATAACAACAAAAAGCTGTCAATTTCAATTGACAGCTTTCCGCTCGTTTCCAAGGAGAATCATTTCCTTAGCATGTTCTTTTGTTTTCTCTGTTACTTCAGCCCCACCAAGCATACGAGCAAGCTCGTTAACACGCTCTTCTGGTGACATAAGGATAACCGTCGTGCTGGTCTCCTGTTCATCCATCTGCTTTTGAATATAAAAATGGGCATCCGCCATAGAAGCTACTTGCGGTAAATGTGTAATACATAAAACTTGACGATGTTTCGCTACTCGTGCCAATTTTTCAGCAATAGCTTGAGCTGCTCGACCACTTACACCAGTATCCACCTCGTCGAAGATCAAAGTACCTACTTGCTCGGTAGTAGCTAGAATACTTTTAATTGCCAACATGACACGAGATAATTCCCCTCCAGAAGCAATCTTGGTTAAAGGGCGTAGTGGTTCACCCGGGTTCGGCGCAATCAAAAATTCTATCTCGTCAATCCCACGGGAATTCACTCTGACTCGATTTCCTTCCACCTCAATACCACGCTCGTCTGGCATATGCTTAATCTCAATCGCAAAGCGGGCTCGCTCCATGTGCAATTCTTTTAGCTCATGTTCAATTAAGTCAGCTAGTTCTATCGCTAACTCACGGCGAAGCGTACTTAACTCCAAAGCCTCAACCGCTACGTCAGCTTCGGCTTCACGGAGTGTCTTCTCCATTTGTTGCAAGCGATCATCATAATGTTGGATTTCATCTAATTCGTCCTGGATACCTGCTGCATATTCCAGGATTTCATCCACAGATTTACCATACTTTCGCTTTAATCCGGATAGCTGATCTAATCTGCCTTCTACTTCTGCCAATATAGCTGGATCAAAATCAAGACGATCTTTTATATGACGCAATTGTTGGACAGTATCTTCTACCTGATAATACGCACTTTGAATTGTTTCTACGATCGGGACAAGCTGTTCATCATATTGTTGCACCCGTTCCAATTCTCCCATGGCATGCCCAAGCCAATCTTGTCCCCTCTGGTCTCCATATAGGGACATGTAAGCATCCTGTACACCAGCAAATATTTTTTCAATATTAGCCCACTTCTTGCGTTGTTGCATGAGCTTATCATCTTCGCCTGGGGTCAATTTTGCAGCTTCAATTTCATTTAGCTGATAGCTTAATAAATCAATGCGTTGCATCAATTCTCGTTCATTTTTAGCCATTCGTGACAAATCTTGCACTGCTTTGCGGTACTTTTGATATAAATGACCAAATTCCTGTTTTGTCCCGACCAAGCGGGGCTCCCCGTAAGCATCAAGCCAGCGAATATGCTTGTCTGATTGCATAAGCGCCTGATGATCATGCTGACCATGTACGTTTACCAGCCATGGACCTAACTCTCGTAACATTGCTAAGGTAATTAGCTGACCGTTAACACGAATGATACTTTTCCCAGTGGAGGAAATATCGCGACGTACAACCAGAATACCGTCAGGATCGACCTGAATTCCAAAGCTCTCACAGACCGAATAAGCAGGATGGCTAGGCTTACATTCGAAAAGTCCTTCTATCTCTGCCCGTTTTTCTCCATAACGGATAAGCTCTGCTGAACTTCGATCACCGAGCAATTGCCCAAGCGCATCAATAATAATGGATTTACCTGCCCCCGTCTCCCCTGTCAGGATATTAAGCCCTTGACAAAAAGAGATTGTGGTGTGTTTGATAATCGCAAAATTGCGTATGGTTAGTTCGTGGATCATGCATACCCTTCCTTATAGCATGTCTAAGAAGCGTTGTGACACTTCTTTTGCATTCTCTTTGGTTCGACAAATGATTAAAATAGTATCATCACCGCAAACACAACCCATTATCTCATTCCAATGTAAATTGTCAATCAGAACAGCAACAGAATTGGCATTTCCTGGCATTGTTTTTAGTACGATAAGGTTCTCAGAAAAATCAATGCTCACAAAGGAATCCAGTAACACACGTTTCATTTTTTGCAACGGATTAAACTTCTGGTCCGTCGGTACAGAATATTTATAACGACCGTCACTCATCGGGATTTTAATTAAGTGAAGTTCTTTAATATCACGTGAAACAGTTGCCTGTGTTACACTGTACCCGTTTGAACGAAGATATTCTACGAGCTCATCCTGTGTTTCGATATCATTATTCATGATGATCTCTTTGATTTTGATATGTCGTTGGCCTTTATTCATACATTTACTCCCATTCACCTTGTAATTTAGTTCGAATTAATTCATAAAAATTGCCTTGTGTCCATTTAATTAGTTGTGTAACATGCTTGGATTGCTCAACAAAAATCTCATCGCCGCCCTCTAAACGAGAACCAAACTGCCCATCGATTGAAAGTCCTATCTCATCATGTACAGCATCTACCTCAATTCGTAGACGCTGATCTGACGCTAACACAATGGGTCTAGCAGTCAAGGAATGAGAAGCAATTGGTGTAAGCAAGAGCATGGCCACATTTGGAGCCACAATTGGACCACCAGCTGCTAAAGAATAGGCTGTAGAACCGGTCGGGCTAGAAACGATAATTCCATCCCCACTAAAAGTTCCTACATAAAACCCATTTGAATAAACCGAACACTTAATGATTCGACAGAATGATCCTTTAGTTATCCCAATGTCATTCATAGCTGTATAAGTGGCAAGTCGTTCACCTTGTCGGTACAGTTCAGTCGTGAGCATACTTCGCTCTTCTGTATAGTATTGCCCTGATAATAGCTTCTCTACGGCATCGGTTAGATTATCTGGTTCAGCCTCTGACAAAAAGCCTAGCGTACCGAGATTGATACCGAGTACTGGTAAATTCTGACCAGCTAACTGTCGAGCAATACCGAGCAAGGTGCCATCTCCTCCAAGCACGCAAAGAATCTCAACATATTTTGAAAAATCATAAAGGGATACGGCTACATCTTCTCGGCCAATCACTCCTGCTAAATCTTGTTCCAAATAAACTTTTGCCCCACGCGCTTCCAACAAGTATAATAACTCACGGGCGACGACGCGGGCTTTAGGCTTACCCTTGTTTGCGATAATTCCAATGGACTTCACAATGTCACCCCAGTATCTTTGATCATCTGCTTCTAGCAGGGAGATTACGCGAATCTTATCCCAATGAATTCTTGCTGATCATCTCAGATGAGGGTTACTCGTTTGATTTACTTGAAACGATGGATTCGCTTTACACTTTGTTCATCTTTATACAATTATACATACTTTTTTGCATAATGGATAGGGGATTGAGCCTTCCTTCTTAGATTGAATAGGTAAAAATGCATAAAATTTTCTAATTGTTATGCAAGTTATAATCTTTCCACATAATCCTTTGCTTCTTTTAGTGAAAGTCCCAACTCTTTTCTTGCTTCTTTTATCGCTTCAATTTTTTTCCCTTCTGAAAGTAGCCTACTTAATTTTGTGTTTATCGGATGATTTTGAACTCCAATGGAACTTAATTTCGTGATGTCTGAATAATCTGGAACTCCAACCTGTGTAGCAATTTGCTGTAGGATTACATCCATTTTTTTTAGTTGCTTTTGTAGGGAACTTACCTTTTCAAATAAAAGGAAAACAATGCCTAGCAAGGCCATGATCAGCGCAAATTCCATGATCTTCACTCCTCATTTTTTACCAAATTCTTTGCTTGCTTACCCATCTTATAGACGATGTGTAGGGACAAATCAATTTTTCTTGCAATGAAAGCCTATATTGATTTTTTATAGATAGCAAATAGGAAAAAAACCTCAAATTCATTAGAAAATGATTTGAGGTTCTGTTATTCATTAGCTTATATTCTTTAACTCAACCGCCTATGCGCTTCGGCTACTACTTCTTCAATACGAGCAAGCCACCAAGGCTCATCCTGATCTGCTACTTTCTCGTCAGCCCGCGGTTTGTAAAGATGGAGCAGAAATTCAATATTTCCCTCTCCACCCGTGATTGGCGAATAGCTGACACCATTTACTTGGAAACCTAATGTCGTAGCAAATCCGGCAATCTCCTCCACCACTTGACGATGAACAGTGGCATCCCGGACTATTCCATTTTTTCCTACTTTCTCTTTACCTGCTTCAAATTGTGGCTTCACCAATGCTAGTACATTTCCACCATCTTGTAAGAACATGTACAGCACTGGCAGAATCAGCCTTAAAGAGATAAATGATACATCAATCGAAGCCATATTTGGCATCTCGTGTTCAAAAGAGGCCGGATCCATGTGACGAAAGTTGGTGCGTTCCATGACAATGACCCGCTCATCCTGACGCAATTTCCACGCTAGTTGATTGTAGCCTACATCAATGGCATAAACCTTTCGAGCCCCATTTTGCAGGGCACAATCTGTAAAACCTCCCGTGGATGATCCAATATCCATCATGATCCGATCAGTTATGTCAATTTGAAACTCTTTAATAGCCTTTTCCAGCTTCAGGCCGCCACGGCTTACATAAGGATGAAGGTGACCTTTCACTTGAATGACAACATCTTCTGGAAATTTTGTGCCTGGTTTAT
Organism: Brevibacillus laterosporus DSM 25; assembly: GCF_002706795.1. Classification (NCBI taxonomy): domain Bacteria; kingdom Bacillati; phylum Bacillota; class Bacilli; order Caryophanales; family Paenibacillaceae; genus Brevibacillus; species Brevibacillus laterosporus. The sequence goes on along the minus strand of NZ_CP017705.1, from coordinate 4,007,091 downwards.
CACATCTTTCACCTGCAACAATAACAAGCCCTGCCATGACGGCTCGTTTTGCTTTCTCACGGGTCTCATACAGACCTCGATCTGCAAGCAAGACATCTAATCGTTCTTTTTTCATAGTCGTTATTAGGCCCTCTGTTTATTTACTGGTAGTAAGGAGCGTACACGTGCAGCGATTGCTTCGGCTGTTAAACTGATCTCTTGTCGTTGTTCCTTAACACTTCCATGCTCAACAAAATAATCAGGAACACCCATTGGTTCCACTACTATATTATGATAGCCCTGTTCAGCATAAAATTCCATGACTGCACTGCCAAAGCCACCTTGTACACAGCCTTCTTCAACAGTAACAATATCCATATTTTCCTTAGCTAGTCGCAAGAGTAATTCTTCATCTAGTGGTTTACAAAAACGAGCATTGACAAACATCGGCATGATTCCGTCCATTTGCAAAAGATTAATTGCTTTTTCCGCTACGTCATAGATATGCCCAAATGAAAGAACAGCTACGCCTTTTCCCTCTTTAACCACTTCCATCTGACCGATTGGAAGTGCCTTGAGCTCTTCATCCATTTTGACACCAAGACCGTTTCCACGTGGATAGCGGAAAGAACTAGGGCCATCATAATCGGCCGCTGTTTTCATCATATGCTGCATTTCATTCTCATCTTTTGGTGCCATAATTACCATATTCGGAATGGCACGCATAAAAGCAATGTCATAAACACCTTGATGGGTCTCTCCATCGGCTCCTACCAATCCAGCCCGGTCTACAGCAAAAACAACTGGTAGCTTCATTCGAGCAACATCGTGAATGAGCTGGTCGTAGGCACGTTGCAAAAATGTGGAGTAGATTGCTAGAAACGGCTTCATCCCTTGTGTCGCCAACCCAGCAGCGAACGTACATGCATGCTGTTCAGCAATCCCAACATCAAACATTCGCTCTGGATATACTGATGCATACTTTAAGAGACCTGAACCATCGGGCATAGCCGGTGTAATTGCTACAATGCGATCGTCTTGTTGTGTTAGCTTAATCAGTGTATCTGCAAAGACACTTTTGTAGGCTGGTGCAGTAGCAACTGCTTTAATCATTTCACCAGATTCAATCTTATAAGTATCCGTACCGTGCCATTTCATAGCGTTTTGTTCCGCTGGCAGATACCCTTTTCCTTTTTTTGTAATTACATGCAATAAGACCGGACCTCGTGTATTCGCGGCTGTACGAAGTGAATCAATCACAAGCTCTAGGTTATGTCCATCAATAGGACCAATGTACGTAAAGCCCAGCTCTTCGAACAAAATGCCGGACACAAGCATATATTTCATGCTGTCCTTGACCTTCTCCGCCAGTTGAGCCAATTTGCCACCTACAGCAGGAATCGCCTTCAGTAGGCTTTCTACCTCATCCTTAGCTCTGTTATAAATATGATCGGTACGTAATTTTCCCAGATAGTTATGCATAGCACCTACATTTGGCGCGATGGACATTTCATTATCATTTAAGACCACGATTACATTCTTTTTTTCATGTCCGATGTGATTTAAGGCTTCAAAAGCCATACCGCCTGTCAATGCACCATCCCCAATGACACCTATCACATGGAAATTTTCCTTTTTTAAATCGCGGGCGCTAGCCATGCCCATGGCACCTGACAACGAAGTGCTGCTATGCCCTGTTTCCCAAACATCATGAGCGCTTTCTGACATTTTTGGAAAACCGCACAATCCCTTATATTGACGCAGTGTCGGAAAATCATCTTTTCGTCCTGTTAAAATTTTGTGCACATAGGCTTGATGGCCAACATCCCATAAAATTTTATCCTTTGGACTGTTAAAGAAATAATGTAAAGCGATCGTTAGCTCCACAACCCCTAAGTTGGGAGCTAAATGCCCTCCCGTTTGAGAGAGGTTTTCTATCAGGAACCGACGAATTTCTTCGGACAACTGCTGTAATTGGGAGATTGTCAAATGCTTGAGATCATCTGGGCTCTTCATGTTTTCAAGCAACACTGTAACCCCTCGCTTTCACTAAGTCGCAAACCTTCCATACTAATCATACATTATGATTCACAAAAAATTACACGTACACGCATTATATCCTTTTCTTATGTAAAAAACCATAAGAGAGTGATGATATCTCTCTTTAGATAAAGATAATTAACTAACCCGCTCCATTACATACTCCGCTAGAGCAAATAAGGCAGGGTGATTGATTTCTACTGCTTCAAGCTCTGCTTGAGCCTCTTTTACAAGCATCGCTAGTCGTCGTTTTGACTCTACAAGTCCGAGTAACGCAGGATAAGTTGCTTTCTCTTTGCTGGCATCACTTCCCACAGCTTTACCAAGCAAAGTAGCATCCCCCTCAACGTTTAAAATGTCATCTTTAATCTGGAAGGCTAGTCCAATCTTAATAGCATAATTGGTTAGGGCCTGCAATTGCTTAGGGGTTGCTTCCGCTAGATAGCCTCCGCCTCGCAAAGCTGCAACAAGCAAATCCCCTGTTTTATGTAAATGGATATACTCCAATTGCTCGAGGGAAAGCTGTTTACCTTCTCCCATAATATCAGCCATTTGTCCACCCACCATTCCTTGTTCACCGGCACGTTGCCCAAGCTCAGCTAGCAATTGAACGGTTGTCTCAGCTTTTACCTCGGGATGATGTAAATAAGAACTAGCCACCAATCCAAACGCTCTGGTCAATAAAGCATCCCCTGCTAAAATGGCAGTAGCTTCACCAAATACCTTATGATTAGTCGGTTTGCCCCTACGCAAATCATCGTCGTCCATGGCAGGAAGATCATCATGGATTAATGAGTAAGTATGAATCATTTCTAAGGCCGTCGCATAAGGAAGACCACGTTCAATCGGTTGATGAAACGCTTCCAGTACAGCTAGAACAAGAATAGGACGTAATCGCTTCCCACCAGCCATCAGTGAGTAGTGCATTGATTCGTACAGATTAGGGGGAACTCCTTCTGTAGATAGTGCCTTAGGTAATTCCGCTTCCAGTAAAGCAATCTTTTCATTCAAATAATCCTTCAGGCTAAAACTCATGCTAGTCCTCCTCCACATGGAACGGACGATCCGATACGCTGCCGTCTTGGTCTAGAAGCTGAATTACCTTAGCTTCAATTACATCTAGCTTCGTTGCACATTGACGAGATAGTTGAATTCCTTCTTGGTACAAATCAATCGCTTTCTCCAAAGGAACATCACCTTCTTCTAGCTGACGCACCACTTCTTCCAGCCGTTGCATTGCTTCTTCAAATAGAAGTTCCGTTTCCTGTTCTGCTTTTTTACGAGCCATGGTTCTCTTCCTTTCGCTCTATGTCTGTTACCGTTGTCATGATCTTTCCATCTTGATATCGTATCATGAGCTGATCGCCCACTTCAATTCCCTCAACAGATTTGATTAATGTATCACCCTTATAAGATAGGCTAAAACCACGTTGCATAACCTTTAACGGACTTAACGCATCCAGGTGCTGAACCAAAGCCAACCATGCTTGTCGAGACCGTTCAGTTTTTTGCTTCATATGCTGTGTCAATTGGCTTTGCATGCGGTTGATCTGAACACGTTTCTCTTCCACTTGTCGCTCTAATCGAATTTGTTTTAACCGTTGTTTCACATGGCGTACTTGCTCTCGTTTTCGAACTACCTTCATTTTCATGATGGCACTAAGACGTAACGTTACCTCATCAATTCGCTGTCGTCTCTCTTCTACTCGACGCAACGGATTTTTTAACCCATACGATTGCTGTAATCTTTGTAAATGGGTGCGCTTCTCTTGAAGTTGTGTTTGTAGGGCACGAGCCAGTCGATGATCTAACTGCTTGACTCGCTCCATCCACTCCAAATAATGAGGTACGGCTAATTCGGCTGCAGCAGTCGGGGTTGCTGCTCTCATATCTGCCACAAAATCTGCAATAGTAAAATCTGTCTCGTGACCAACTGCTGAAATCACAGGAGCTTGTGAAGCCACTATAGCTCTGGCAACCGCTTCATCATTAAATGCCCAAAGCTCTTCAATCGAGCCTCCTCCCCGACCTACGATCATTACATCTACTTGATACTGATTCATATTTCGTATAGCACGGATGATGGAAGCAGGAGCCTCGACACCTTGTACAATCGCCGGAGCAAGCATAATTCCTGCTTGGGGGTACCTGCGCTTGAGTGTGGTAATAATATCGCGTATTGCTGCTCCAGTAGGTGATGTAACCACTCCGATCGTTTTCGGAAACCTGGGTAATGCCCGCTTTCTTTCAGAAGCAAACAAACCTTCCTGTTGCAGTTTTTCTTTTAATTGCTCATAGGCAAGAAATAAAGCCCCTATCCCATCAGGCTGTAATTCTCTTGCATATAATTGATATGCTCCGTCCCTCTCAAATACAGAAATGGAACCACGCACAATCGCTTTGGTTCCATTCTTCGGTATAAATGTAAGGAAACGGTTATAGCTAGCAAACATCACGATTTTAAGCCGTGAATCTTTGTCTTTTAACGTGAAGTACATATGACCACTGTGATGATGCGTAAAGTTAGAGATCTCTCCGCGAATCCAAACATCAGCTAGCCTAAGATCTCCCTCCATCATACGCTTCACATAGCGGTTTAACTCCGCTACAGACATAACCTCTGCTGGCTTCATAAACGCTCCCTTCCTCTATCCACAATTATACAGTCAGTTTTCGCTTTGCAGAGATGACCGTGTTCTGCATGAGCATTGTGATTGTCATTGGTCCAACGCCACCTGGAACTGGAGTGATATGACTCGCTACTTCCTTCACTTCATCAAACAAAACATCTCCAGTCAGCTTGCCATCTAAACGGTTCATTCCAACATCAATGACAATAGCACCTTCTTTTACATGCTCTTTCTTGATTAAGTGAGCTATTCCTACTGCAACCACCAATATATCAGCCTGACGAGTTTGTTCCTCCAGATTTTTTGTACGAGAATGACACATGGTAACCGTAGCATTTTCATGCAAAAGTAATAAAGAAACTGGTTTCCCTACTATATTACTCCGACCTACTACTACAGCATGCTTACCCTCCATACTAATTCCTGTACTTTTAATCAGCTCAATCACACCATGTGGCGTGCAAGGAAGAAACGTGTCTTTACCAATACATAAGTTACCTACACTGATCGGATGAAACCCGTCAACATCCTTTTCCGGGGAAATAGTATCAATAATCGCTTCCTCGTTCATATGCTTAGGCAAAGGTAATTGTACCAAAATTCCATGAATGTTCGGATCTTGATTTAATTCCTCTACCAAATCTACTACTTCCTGCTGTGTTACGGTACTTTCAAGACGAAATGATTTAGAGGTAATTCCTGTTTCTTCACATGCTTTGATTTTGCCGTTCACATACGTTTGAGAAGCAGGATCATCACCGACTAAAACAACAGCCAAACCAGGTTGAATTCCTTTATCAACTAGTTCTGCTACCTCTTGTTTGATTCGTGCACGATACGATTTTGCAAACTCTTTACCATTGATTACTTGGGCTGTCATATTTGTCACTCCTCCATATTCGTTCATCTGTATACAGTAAGTGTAGCGGAAAGAGGATACAGGTGTAAAGACGAATTTTATTTATTAAAAAACTATTAATGTTCGCCTTTAGCTTTCATCCATCCTAACATAGCTACACCATATGCATTATCACCTGTATAAGCAGGGTCGCAGAAAAAGAGTTTGCCCTTTACCGCTGGATGTTCGAGTCGTTTAATCAAGCGTTCACGTATGTATTGGTTAGCCGCTACGCCACCTACAATCAGCACTTCCCGACCGTGACCAGCTTCAATCGCATTGCGCAAGGCTTTTTCTAAACTGTTAGCCACACACTGTTCCGTTGCCCGAGCGATTTGGGAAGGGGTTGCCATTCCCTCTTTGTTTGCTCGTAATAAAGCATTTTCTGGACCAGAGAAGCTAAAGGTAAGTCCTTTTACAGAAGAGGACACTCTGAATTCTTCTACTGAGGTCTCTACGTGATCTACCTCTTTAGCTAGTTCCTCCAGATAAGGCCCAGCAGGGAAAGGCAGTTTCAAAGCTACCCCGATGCGATCAACCAGTTGTCCTGCATGCAGATCGATTGTTCCTCCAATGATATCTATCAGGTAGCCTGTTTCAGTACGTTGGCACGAAAGAATTTCACTGGTTCCCCCAGATAAATGGACAGCTAAAAATCGGTCGTTTACAGGTCTTTGCCTAGCTGTATATTCGCCTGCCGCGATGTGACCTTCCTGATGCGTAGTCAGGTAAAGAGGGACACGCAAAAATAAAGAAAGTGATTTACCTAGGCCTTCACCCACTTTAAAGACAGGCATGTAGGACCCATCTTTAGGGCGAGGCTTTTCACTTACACAAATCCCCTTTACTTGATACTCTTGTAATTTTAATTGATCACAAAGTTCAGGAAGGTTCATCACATGCTGAAAGACGGCTTCCGATTGTTGCAAACCCCGCTCTCCTTCTTTCACACGCAAGAGTTTTTTGGCTTCTGCGACAATCTCACCGTCTTCTGTTGCAAGGCAAAGCGATGTCCGATAATTGCTGGTGTCAATTCCTACCATCACGTTTTTCATTCGCTTCACCTATCATTTATTCTTGAGTTTCTACTCTTTCTTTGCTTTGCAGATAATTAGATAGCACGCCATTCACAAAACGATAAGACTGATCGTCGCTAAACAGCTTCGCTAGCTCAATCGCTTCATTCACTATTACGCGAGCTGGTACTCCCTCTTCAAACATCAATTCAAAAAAGGCAAGGCGTAAAATCGCACGGTCTACATTTGCAATACGATCCAATTGCCATCCACGCAGATATTGTTTCACTGCTTCATCGATGGAATCTAAATTATTTAATGAGCCTTCTACCAGGTACAAAAGGTATTTGTTGTCTTCTGAGCTGTCTTCCATCACCATATGTAAAGCATGGTGTAGCTCAACCTCAGCCATGTCGATTTGAAAAAGGATTTGAACCGCTTTTTCGCGTGCAATTCTGCGTTTCATGTACTTAGTCACCTACTATTTAAATTTGCCAGGTAAAATCCGATCGAGAATTTCTCGCAGGTCTTCTTTTCGATCCAGTTTTTGTCCAATAAAGTAGCCTGTCCCAATAAACACGATGAAAACCAGCGTGTTCCAGAAACCCACCAACAAATAAATGATACCAAAAAGAAAACCAGCCAGTACTCCTAACAGTTTCCCCTTATGTTCCCATAATAACTCCCAAAGCATCCTATTCACCCTCTAATCCAACTTTCTGTTTCGAACGGCGACATTATTTTCCTTTGAGACGACTTCCGTTACCACAACAGTCACCTCTGCGATGTCAACGCCAGCGATGCTTTCCACTTGCTGTTTTACTTCGGTTTGCAACGTTTGCGTCATTTCAGGAATAGGGGATTCACCATCTACAGTGATTTTCAAAATGATTGCATTCCCGTTTTCCATTGAGCGAATTGTGGTTGTAAGATCGCGAACACCGCGAACTTTTCGCCCTGCGCGTTCTGCAATCGCTTTGATTGTTGCAAAGCTGATATTTACCATTCCATTCTCATTACGTTGATAGATCCCTTTTTCTTCTCGTACCTTTCGCTGTGGAAAAGCACTAAAAATAAATCGAACGCTAATCACCAAAAAGATGACAGCTACAATTAGATAGGGAATGTTAATCATATCCGTATTATACAGTTCATTGAGCACCGCTTCTACATAGTACGGCTGAATTAAACGAGTAATGACACCAATCGCAATAATTGAGCCCGCTGTGAGCGCAATACTGTAAATTGTTAGGATAAACCGGTCAAAAAGATTCATGCGCGCCTCTCCTTTGTAGGAACCATCAACCAGCAAAAAACTCTGATCAGCATGCTCGACCAGTAGGAAAAATGCCCCCTAAGCTGGGGGCACTCCTAATAAGGTTTATCGAACCCGCTGATATTCTTCCGTTTGTGTAGCAGGTGGAGTTGCTGCTGGTTGTACTTTTTCCTCGGATTTTAATTCAACATCGATGATATGTACATTCACTTCCACCACTGATAGCCCAGTCATCGCTTCAATTGCGTTACGTACGCTATCTTGAATGTTACGAGCTACCTCAGGAATTCGATGGCCGTATTTTACGATAATGGAAACGTCAACTGCTGCTTCTTTGGAGCCTACTTCTACACGTACTCCTCGGGCTGCGTTTTTTTTCCCTAACTTTTCAACGAAATCTCCAACTAATCCACCGGTCATATGTGCAACTCCGTCAACCTCAGCAGATGCCATACCAGCAATAACTTCCAAGACTTCGGGAGCGATCTGGATTTTTCCAAGCTCTGATTTTGTCTCTTCTGCATCTATAAATTCCACGCTTCGCACCTCCCTTTTCAATTACACCTCATTATAACAGCGGGGTATGTTTTTTTGCAAACTTCCTATAGATCATTCAAATGAAGATCGTATGTCTCTAAAAATTTTGTGTCAAATTGTCCACCGGTGAAAACTTCATGCTCTAATAATTTTAAATGGAAAGGAATTGTCGTATGAATGCCTTCGATCATAAATTCCTGCAACGCACGCTTCATTCGTTCAATAGCTTCCTCACGTGTTTTCCCCCAAACGATTACCTTTGCAATCATGGAGTCATAATATGGCGGAATCGAATAACCCGGATATGCAGCGCTATCAATACGGACACCAAATCCACCTGGCGCTAAGTAGCCCTCAATTTTTCCCGGTGACGGCATAAAGTTCTTTGCCGGATTTTCAGCATTGATACGACACTCCATTGACCAGCCATCCAGTACGATATCTTCCTGTGTAAAGGACAGATAGTTGCCAAATGCTACACTGATTTGCTCTTTAATAAGGTCTAAACCCGTGACCATTTCGGTTACCGGATGCTCTACTTGAATACGAGTATTCATTTCCATGAAGTAAAACTGGCCATGTTTGTCCAATAGGAACTCTACAGTACCTGCTCCATGGTAATGCACCGCTTTAGCAGCAGCCACGGCAGCCTCTCCCATCTGTTTACGTAGCTCTTGGCTTAGCGCTGGAGATGGAGCTTCTTCGACTAATTTTTGGTGACGTCGTTGAATTGAGCAGTCACGCTCTCCAAGATAAACCACATTACCATACTTATCGCCCATGATTTGGATTTCTACGTGACGAGGACCTTCTACGAATTTTTCCAAATAGACGCCAGCATTTCCAAATGCCGTTTTCGCTTCATTCTGTGCTTGACGAATTGCTTTTTCTAAATCCTCGTCGTCTACAGCTACTCGCATACCTCGACCGCCGCCGCCTGCTGTAGCTTTAACCATAACAGGATAACCGATCTCTTTTGCTGTATCCAATGCTTCAACAATGCTCTCGATTAGCCCGTCCGTTCCAGGAACAGTGGGAACTCCAGCACGCTTCATGGTATCTTTAGCTGTGGATTTATCCCCCATGCCTGTAATGGCTTCTGGATCTGGTCCGATAAAAGTAATGTTACAAGCCGAACAGATCTCAGCAAAGTCAGCATTCTCTGCCAAAAATCCATATCCTGGATGAATTGCATCTGCTCCCACCTTGGTTGCAACGCTCATGATACTTGCCATATTTAAATAGCTGTCTTTCGAAGCAGTAGGCCCTATACAGTAAGCTTCATCAGCGAGCTTAACATGTAAGGCTTCTCGATCTGCCTCTGAGTATACAGCAACCGTTTGGATACCTAATTCGCGGCATGCACGGATAACGCGCACGGCAATTTCACCGCGGTTGGCAATGAGAATCTTTTGAAACATCGCGTTTCTCCTCCAATTATTGTGCCTTTACCAAGAATAAAGGTTGACCATACTCAACCAATTGTCCATCTTCTACTAGGACTTTGACGATTTCGCCAGACACTTCTGCTTCGATTTCATTAAATAATTTCATTGCTTCTACAATACAAACAACCTTGTTTGGCGTAACTCGATCACCCGGATTTACATAGACTGGTGCTCCTGGTTCTGGGGATGTATAGAATGTACCTACCATTGGAGAAACAATTTTATGCAAATTAGCTTCATTTTCTACTGGTGGAGCCGCAACAACTGGTGCTACAGGTGTTGATTGCGGTGCAACATCAGCTTCAACTTTCGGTATGAATTGCTCAGCTGGAGCTGATGTATAAGCAACAGGCTCAGAGCGTACAACAACTGGTTGAGATGCTTCTACTCCGCCGCTTTTTTTAATAGAGAGCTTAGAGCCATCCGCCTCAAGCTCAAATTCTTTAATGGAGGATTGGTCCAGCAATTTGATAATTTCACGGATCTCATGCAGTTTAAACACTACTTAGCACCCCTTTGTTCATTCAATAATTCAGCTCTTTTGTCGATCGGGAATGACAATTATGATTGCATGTTATGAGCTGGTCATAAAATTTATGGTAACTTTTTGTCACGCGAACGTCAAGAAAGGATTTCTTTCTCATCCATATCTAGATTCGAGAAAGAAATCCTTTTTCCCCCCTTAGGGTTGAAAACTAACTGTAATATTTTTGCCTGGAACATTTAAATGTTGTTTGGCAAGAGCAATCAATTTAATTGCTTCTTTTGAATCCACCTTGTCTTTCTGAACAATAATACTGATACTCTCCTTTTGCGTATTCACTACGCAATCCTTATAACCCTTGGTTTTGATTAACTCTTCTAACGCTAGTGTTTGCTGCTCAAGGGTAGATAATTCCTCTAAACGTGCGTTTGCTTCTGCAATCGCTTGTGGAGTCGAACCTGAGTTGGTCATAATGGCCGTTTGCTCATCTTTTTGTAATTGGGTCATTGCCTCACGCTTAAGCTTATATCCTTGGAAAACGTCGGCTGCTTCTGGTGCAGGTAATGCAGTAACATCAGGTGTTGTGGCTGCTCCTGGATTTTTATTTGTAGCTTTCTGATCCGACTTCTCAGCATCTTTAGCGGTAGCTTGTGTTGTATCTTTATCTACTTCTCCTTTGCTTTCAACCGGTTTTGCATCTGGCATTGGTTGATCTAATTGCTTCGTATCTACTTCAATCCCTGTAATCGATTGATTTTCCTTTTGTGCTTCTTTATGATCGGTGGTTGCCGGCACCTGGTCGTTTGGACCTTTTACCATATAATATCCAGACAGCACGACCATTACTGCGAGCATTGTCAACAACCAGACTGTTTGTTTACGTAAAATCATTTGAAATCCCTCCTACTATTTTTTGGGTAAAATAGAAATTTTATAAGCGGGTACTTCCAATGTTTTTTGCACAGCTTCTGTAATCCAAGCCTTCACCTGAATGTTCTCGGCTCCTTTTGCTACAACCAGCACTCCTCTCACTTTAGGTTTTAAGGTTTTCACTATGACAGGCTGTTCTTGTTTGGAACCATTCATGACAACTACCTGTTCGTTGCGGGATTGGTCACTTTGAGCGCGGGTCGCTTTTTCTTTGTCGGTTTCGTTTGTAGTAGCTTGGCGTTGTTCCCGATTTTTCTCAACCACCACTTCTGGAGTCGAATCGAGATTCACCATCACTTCTACAGAGCCTACTCCAGTTACCTTTTCTAAAATATCTTTAAGTTGGGTCTCAAAACGATTTTCGTATTCTCGAATTAAGTCGCCACCTGTTGCATTAGAAGAGAAAGCGGGTGCGCTTTTAACCGGATCGTCAGGAGGCTGCACGGAGCTATAGTTACCTTCCTGTTCACGTGCTATATCTGGGGTGAACGACAAAAAATCAGTGAAAATCATGAATGCCGCCCCTAAGCAAAGCAGGATAATAAAATAATGAAGCGGCTTCATCTTTTTTGGCTCATCCTTGGATTGAATCAATTTCTTTAGTGAATTCAGCATAATGGGTCCCCCCTTTCAGATACCGCCCAATTAGCGCTTTTCCGCTTCCCGTTTGGGAGCAATTACTTCGACCTGCTTTATTTCCACACCACATTCCTTGGCAATATAGGCCGCAATCTCTGCATGAAGTGGGTCTTGTTTAACCACCGAAGCAGAAGCTTCGATAGCTTCATTCTTTCTCTCATTTCCCTCTCGTTGGTCATTTAGGTTGATTTCAACAGATTGGATCTGCGTAATTTTCTCAATAGGTGTAATGGTATCTTCTTGTCGCTCTTGCTTGGGTGGACTTGTAGGGTGTTGACCTGAACTAATCGTTGCTGTAATCTCTTTGATCACTTGTTCTTTCGAGTCAGGTGATGCAAATCGAATTGCTACATCCGAGAGTGTTATCCCATAAGTCTGCTTTACCTTTTCAGTAAGTAGGTTACTTAATTGTGATGAGACGTATTGGGTCATTTGTGCATCTTTATGTTGAACCAATTTCTGTGTTAATTGCTCCCACTGTGACTGTTTTTCGGTCTTTTCCTGTTCGTTTTGGTAAATACCAATTTTAGTAGCTAATTCATCTGGTGTAATTTGAAATATCGAGAAGACCGGCGACATGATTGTTAACAGAATAATAAGACCCATCACCATTTTCACGTATTGCTGTATCTTCGTATTGGGCAAGATGAGATCCAGAAAGGCGGCTAACAGCACTAGTAGAACAACTTTTCGTAACCAGAGATTTAACCATTCCATTTCACTTCACCTACCGAACCATCAAGGATATATTTCCAGCTGCAATAATGATGGTGATGGCCAAAAAGAACATCAATCCAACTGTTGCAAGGGCTGCAAAGACATACAGTAGACTTTTACCGATAGTTCCTAGAGCTTTGATAATTGGGCTATTTCCCAACGGTTGCAGTACCGCTGAGGAAAAATTATAAATCAGAGCCAATATGAGAATCTTCATAGCTGGAAAAGCACATAAAAGTAGTAGAATGAAAACACCAGCCAGTCCCACTGCATTTTTTACTAGCACAGAAGCACTTACGACGGTGTCTGCTGCATCCGTGAACATTCGCCCAACCACAGGTACAAAATTTCCTGTGATATACTTTGCTGTTCGAATCGTCACTCCGTCTGCCATGGCTGAGGTAGCTCCCTGAATACTTAGAATGGCAAGAAAGATAGTTAAGAAGGAACCCATCACTCCCATGGCTACATTTCGAAGCAATATAGCTAATTGGGTTACTTTATACCTTTCTGAGAATAGACTCACAATTGAAAGCATCGCTGAGAGAAATAAAAGTGGAAAGATTATCGTGGAAATAAGAAAACCGCTTATATTGATCATGAAGACGATAATGGGATGGAACATAGCTGCTGAAGCTAAGTTGCCCATGGAGGCCAGCAAGGCAAGGACAAGAGGTATCATGGCGAGCATAAAGTCTGACATCCCTTGGATTGCATCCTTAGCGTAGGTAATCGCCACATGAAAGCTATTCATCGCAAGCACCATCAGAACCAAGTAAGCAATAGCGTAGGCTACAACAGATACTGTATTTTTTTCAAAAGCATTCTGCATGGATTCTAGTAGCATCGCAAATACGGTAATGATGATGATCGAGCTGAGTAGCTTCCCGTTCATGAGAATTTCGTGAAAGAAGAATTTTAGAATCCCTTTAAACATGCCAGATGGCGACAAACCACCATCCTCCATCAGTAATTGCATGAAGCCTTTTTGTTTCAGATCTGGCAGGTACCCCTCGTATTGGTCTAATGTCTTTTTCCAAAAGGTCTCTATTTGTTGCAGATTTAGGTGCTCCGCCTGCTGCTTGACCATTTTTTCCACCGGCGAGAAATTCTCGGAGGTTGATGCTACTGCGATGGCACCATCTGCAAAGAATAGCAGAAGAAACAGGAGCAAGAGGGTACATCTTTGTGCCACCGTTCATCCTCACCTCCCTTTATGCAGGCAGTAAATTGACTACTGTTTCAATAATAATTTGAATAATGGGAACCGCCATGACAAGAATAAGCACTTTACCGGCTAATTCAATTTTGGAGGCGATCGCCCCTTGTCCAGCGTCTCTTGTCACCTGAGCCCCAAATTCTGCAATATAGGCAATCCCAATAATCTTTAGGATCGTTCCAAGAAAAACAAGATTGAGGTCAGCATGGACTGCTAACTTTTCCAAAACACGAATAACATCAGAAATCTTGCCAATTAAAAAGGTAAAAATGATGACACCGCTCACTACGGCCAACAAAAAGGCGAATAAGGGTTTTTGTTCTTTGATGACTAGGGCGAGAAGCGTTGCTACTAAGCCCAGACCGACAATTTGTACGATGTCCATCGGCTCCCCACCCCCTAATTAAAAAGGAAGACTCGTTTGACCTCGGTAAATAAATCACCCAGATAATGCGCTACCATAAACAATACAATGATAAATCCAACCAACGTCGCCCATTGAGCAATGTCTTCCTTTCCTGAGGCTTTCAGTACCGTCTGAATAATCGCAACGATAAACCCAACGCCGGCAATTTGAAACACTGGAGTCAAATCAAAGCCCACGCCCCACACCTCGCTCTTACATCATTAGTATGACAATGAGAAGTCCACCTAAAAATCCTAAACTTTTGTACATTTTTTCATACTTAATCTGTTCTGCCTTCGCTTCTTCCTCTAACCCTCGCAGATGAAAGACGGTTAGTTGCAGATGCTTCTTCTGGTCCTCTCGATCCGAATTTCCCATCACATAGCCTAGATTCTTTAAAATTTCTTTCTCCTCTTTTCGCAATGCTGTAGAGTTCCATGTCTGCTCTAATGCGGTTTGCCAAACCATTTGGGTGGATTCGCCTTCTTTTGTTTGTAAAAGCTCACTAGCCCGCTTGTACAGATTCCCAACGCTTTGGATCACTCGAACAGAAATTTTTTCAAAGGCTAGCGAGAGAGGAGTAGCTCCATAAACAATCTCCGTCTCTAACATTTGCAACGAATGAAGCAAAGCTCTTAATTCTTTAACCCGGTCGCTATAACGCTTTCCTAGCTGGACACCAATCAGAGAGGCTGACAATAGCACTACGATAGCTGCCCCTATCTTAAGCATATGACATTCTCCTTTTGAATCGATCGCAAGTGCTCATCATATAGTCCATGAATTGTGCCGGCTCCGTGTTCACGACTAAGAATCACGTACCGTTTAAATACCCTTTCCGTGATTAAACGAGAAATCGTAGGCCGCTTCGCGATATCTTCAAGCGCTATTCCATGAGCACTGCATAACACGGCTACCCCTGCATGCAAAGCTTCCCATATAGCTTCGCTGTCTTCCTGTCTTCCGATTTCGTCCACCACAATAAGGTCAGGTGACATGGAACGAATCATCATCATCATTCCAATCGCTTTAGGACAAGCATCCAACACATCGGTTCGCGGCCCTACGTCTCGTTGAGGAATACCATTGTAACAACCTGCTATTTCGGAGCGTTCGTCTACAATCCCCACTTTTTTGCTAGAAGACCACTCATTACCGTAGCTAATGCTTCTAGCCAAATCACGGAGTAATGTTGTTTTACCACATTGAGGAGGTGAGATCACCAATGTTGATAGGAATTGCCCCTGGTCAAACAAATAGGCTAGAACGTCCCTAGCAACTCCCTTTTTCTCACGTGCAATCCTTATATTGAAACTGGTAATATCTCGTATCCCTTTGACATCTCCATGCTCTAGAACCACTCTGCCAGCAATACCGATACGATGTCCCCCGACAACCGTAATGTAGCCCCGCCTCAACTCTTCCTCCAGCGCATAAAGCGAGTGCTGGCTAATCTGATTAAGCAGTTTCACGCTTGAATCCTCACGGAACATCCACCCTTGGCGAAAATTGGCTGTAAGCTGACCAGTGGGTGTTACATAACTAGCCTGATGTCCGTAACGGATTTCCATAGGTAAGTTTTGACGTAGTCGAATCTCTTCTACATGTTCTTGCACTTTTACAGGCAGAGCGGCTATCACGGCGCGAATCTCTGTCGGCAACAAAGACAAGATATGTTTCATAAAGTCTCCCCTTTGTCCACTCAGACTTATCTCATCCTATGCAGGAAGGGACAACATTTATGACTAAGAAACAAGGAAAACTAGTACAACTTTTCCCATTGCTAGAGTGACCTATCTCTACTTGTAAAATGGGGCTATGAAGGATTATAAACATCCTGATGGTAGCGATTCGTTATTTCATAGGAATGATAGCCCTCAGGATCAACCTCTTCTTTCACCATTAAAACCTCTCTGCATTGCGGACATTCTATTTCATGTACATGGGAAACAATCCCTTTCCTGTCAGCCGTGTGAAGCGCTTCGTAATAATACGCTTCGTCTGAGTCGTCCAAATCCGAGAATCGGTCTCGGTAATTCATCGCTTCTTGATAGTCTTCGTATACCGTTTCGTAAAATTCTTCATCATCATATAGCAAGTACTCCAAGTCGGTTAAATCTTCATCTACGGCTTCAACATATTGTTCACATTCTTCCACACGTACATGGATCGTTCTCAATTCCGCTACCAGATCATCACAAAGCTGTACAAGTCTGTACAAAGCTTTTTCTTCTAACCCTGCTAGTTCTGGGTCTAATCCCTCCACTAATCCTTGTAAGTAAGCCAAATGCTGTTCTACATGATCCATAAGAATTCCTCCTCACTTATGCTAGTGGGTAGTATTCCCCAGAACCATCGACCACTATTTACTTTTTACGCCAATCAAAATACAAGTCACCCCGATAAAGATCCATAATATTTTCGTAAGTGACAATTTGTCGGATATACTACCATTCCCATCGTAGTAGTTGCGAGTAAGATCATGGGACCAACCAACGCTAAACCGGAATTATAGATCAACGCTTTATCGACTTGATTTACCTTGAGGATTAGCAAAGCTACAATAATTTCCAGACTGCCGGACAACAATCGTAGGGACGCCATCCCAATAATTGCTTTTTCCCACATGCACGTCTCTCCCTTCTCTTACCCACTCTATGCAACTTGTCCGATGTTATGTCCTTTACCAATCAAAAATAGATAGGCTCATACCTCTTCGACCATGTAGACACAGATTGCATATGGTAAAACAAATGCCTATGGATTGGAGAGAGCTTGCTAATGGAAAAAGAGACTACGTTCTGGCCGACTCAATGGGTAGATCCATCCTGTACCCGAGAATGTAAGCCACGTCATACCGGAGTTACAATGGTAATAGACAAAGGATTAGGCTTACACGCAATGAAAGACTTGCTACACACCGCTTCCTCCTATATTGATATTTATAAACTAGGCTTCGGAACCTCCGTTCTCTATCCCTTTTCTGTGCTAGAAGAAAAGCTAACTCTAGCTCTCTCTCTAGATATTGCGGTTATGCCAGGTGGAACCTTTTTTGAAATAGCCTATACGCAGGATGGGATAAAAACATATCTGGAACGAATTCGCGATGCTGGATTTAATGCAGTGGAAATTTCAGATGGCAGCATGCCTATTTCAATCCAAGAAAGGCATGATGCAATTTCGATGGCTAGGGAAATGGGTTTTCGTGTATTTTCTGAATATGGTCAAAAGGCGAGTACCTTCCGTGCTGATCAAGAGATGCTCTTGTCTACACTCATGAAAGACGTGAATGCTGGTGCCGACTATGTCATTGTGGAAGCACGTGAAAGCGGAAATGTGGGGATTTATAACAAACAAGGAGAGATCGATTCGGAATTCGTGCAACAAGTCATTCAACAAGCATCTACACTAGCAACTAGGCTAATCTGGGAAGCTCCTCAGAAGCCCCAACAGATCGGTTTGTTGAAGACGATCGGACTTGACGCTAATCTAGGAAACATCGCTCCCGCTGATCTCTTATCTCTTGAAACCCTTCGTCGTGGGTTGCGTGGTGATACCGCCTATCAGGTATTAGAAGACAGGAGAAGATTAGTATGCGAATAGAAGTGGTTCCCACCGTAGAAGAAATTCGAGCCGAACAGATTATACATCGAACCGTCATCGTAATTGATGTACTCCGTTCCACTAGCACGATTGTCAGCGCACTAGCTCATGGTTGCCAGGCGGTTAGTACTACTGAGACAATTGGGCAGGCTATGGCACTACGTACATCACAATCTCTTCTAGCTGGGGAACGCCACTGTAAAAAAATCGCCTCGTTTGATGAAAATAATTCGCCTATTGCCATGAAAAAGGTGAACTGGGAACACACACCTCATTTAGTTTTAACCACTACAAACGGTACCCGTGCCATGCAAAAGGCTGAGAAGGCTGAGTATTTGTATATTGCCTCTTTTCTAAATGCAACAGCTTGTATTACACAGGCCCTTCAATTAAAACGCGATATCACTCTATATTGTTCTGGTACCCGAATGGAATTCGCTTTAGAGGATGGTCTGTGTGCCGGCTTATTAGTGCAAGAGGCGAAGCGTTTTCTTCCCTCCATCGAGGTATGTGATTTAGCTGAAGCATTACAAGCAGCATATCAGACTTTTGCTCCCTCCCTCTTACAAGTAATGATGAATAGTAAGACAGGGAAACGTCTACAGCAACATCATCATCACGAAGATATAGAAATGGCTAGTCAGCTCAATCTTTATAAAATCGTTCCTGTATGCAAGGAACAATGCATACTCCCCCTGCTTGGCTCATAAATTTGAGAAGAAGACAAAGGACAGGGGTTCGATGAAGCATGCATGTCGCAAGCGGTGAAATTATGTTGGTAGTGCTCATCATTGTTGGCCTAATTGGTCGTTCTCCCATCATTGCTACCGCAGCCAGCTTATTGTTGGTCTTAAAATTAACTTCGTTAGAACGCCTATTTCCATCTGTGGAGAGACGTGGTCTGGAATTGGGCCTTCTCTTTTTAACCGTATCCGTTCTCGTACCGTTTGCCAGTGAAAAGGTATCGCTTAAAGATGTAACTCCACTGTTTACCACCGTTGTCGGGATTATGGCACTGATAGGAGGTATCTTAGCTACCCATCTAAACGGAAAAGGACTGGATATGCTGCGTGCTGACCCTCAGTTAATTGTAGGTTTAGTTATTGGTTCTATTATTGGAATTGTATTTTTTAAAGGAGTGCCTGTCGGTCCTTTAATGGCCGCTGGTATAACAGCTTTTTTCATGAAACTATTGGACTGGATAGGCAAAGCAATGTGAGGGTTAGTTATGACAAGAAAAATGTAAAAATACACCCACTCATGTAGGCGTTGGTTCTTAGGAGAACATGAAGTCTCTACTAAGCTTCCCAATGCCATCGGGTAGGGTGTATTTTTGTATGTGATCAGCTACATTCTTTCTATGAATTTATCTTAATTCTACTTTTCCTGTAATAGCGTTCAAATAAATATGTTTATCAGCACTCTCTTTCGCACTTAATGGAACGTAGATTAACTTCGGCTCTGACAAGTTCTCTTTATCGACTCCCTTAAGGGTATATGCTAATTGAAGTGGCATAACTTTGAGGTATTCTTGTACAGCTTCCTTTACTGGAACGGCTTGACTCTTATCGGGCAGAACAATTTTGTCCTTCCATTGTGTATGATTTTGGAACCTATTGACCTTACCCGTAGACGGGTCAACCGATACATCATAAGCCTGATCAGGATATTGTTCGAGAACAGGTACCCCATCCTGACTCTTAAAGAATGAAAAATGCCAGTCACCAGAATTTACAGGGTTAGCCTCTCCTGGCTCCAGAATTCGGCTAATTTGTACCTCCGTAACACCTGGATCTACGTATTTTTCCAAAGTAGCGATCGCTTCCTTTAAAGCGTCTTGTTGAGAAACGGTTATTTTGCCATCAGCTCTCGGGATATAAATTTGCTCAACCTGACCTGTTTTGGCATTCGTAACCACCTCAAGCCGCTTCTCATTTTTTGTTTGCCATTGGAATGCATGTTGTTTTTCTCCAAACCTAGATTCTCCTTCCCTCTCACTCGATGGAAGGCCAGTTACCTCCACTCCAAATTGATCCGTCAATAGACGAGCCGCCTCTTCCTTCGTTTTGATAATGGTTGGTTGTGAGGCTTTGAGTCTGATTGGCTCATGGTTCGTACGACGATCATAATCAATCCCATTATTACCTAATCCATACTCCAATTTTCCGGTATCTGCATCTATATACCAGTTTAGTGAACGAATTTCACCCATTTGTACATGTGAAACGGCTGGAGTATAGTCAAGCAACGGGCGCTCTTCTATCACCTGATGTGTTTCTGGATCACGCTTCACTACTGAACGCTCGATGTAACGTAGTTTCATATTTTGAGTTAATTCTTCTTCAGCTTTTTTCTGAGAAATCGCTTTTGACGGTTCAGGTAAACTAGCTAGGTCGTACAAGCCTGTAGCCCTGGAGTAATAAAGAATACGTCCCCCTTTATCTACCACAACGGTAAGATTATCCTCTAGAACAGGCAGTCCGTTATAAAAACGCATGTAGCTAGCTCTGTCAGGTGTTCCTGTCTCTTGATAATTGGTAAAATCCTTCCCGAGCATATGCTGCAAAAACAGATTCGCTTTTTCATTAATCAACGACTTATGCGCCCATTCAAAACTCTCATCCCGAAGGCTTTCGAGTTCGTAGCTTTTTAATAAATCACCTTTTCCCTCCGTCCTGATCATTACCGAGTTGCCGTCTTTATCAGCATTCGCTAATGAAAAATGGTACCCAGGGGACTCTACCTCTTTGTTTGTCAAAGTAGCTTCGGTATTTAACTCAGGAATGGCTTCCTTCAGCTTGGTGAGCATCGCTTGCTCTGATTTGTTCAGTTCCCCATAGGAGACGATCCTCCCGGAACCATCCACCCATACTGATAGCTTAGCGAAAGGAACAGGTTCTCCGTTCTTCATCTGCTGGTAGGAGACATTCATTCCTTTAACATCTAACTCTAGGTATCCATTTTGTGGCCGCTTTATCTCACTTATAGCAAGCTGCTGGTATTCTTCACTGTGATCACCGAGTAGTGCTTTCAAAAATAAATCCGCCTTTTCTTTTGCAATCTTTTCGGATGGAATTTGCTCTGTGGAACCTCCATTAAACCACTTGAATACTTCTACACTCCCTGTTTCCTTGTTGATTGCCACTTTAGCAAGCTTTCCATCCGTTTTTCGTAACACAACGTTAATTCTATTATTCGCTGTTTCCTTTATGTCAACCTGATAGCTGTTTAAATCTGGTATTGCCTTCAGAAGAGACTGTAGGGCTTTTTCCACTATGGCACTTGTCTTTTGCTCCGTCAAAGCCGCTGCCGACTGTTTCAAAACCTCCTGCAATCCCGAAGGTGTCAATTTCCATACCGTTACCGCTAAGGCAAGGCAGGCTACTGCCGTGGCCACTGTATATAGTCTACGGTGGCGTTTTATGGCACCCTTGCTCGCCTTTTCTTTAATCCTTTCCTCCAAATCAGCGGAAAAACGCACATCCTTAACTGAATTACGGCTTACAGCCTGAACGGATTCTCGAAACTCTTTTTCTACATCCATTCCAACCCCTCCTTTTCTAACAGTGACTTAAAGCTCATTCGTGCCCGATGTAGCTTCGTACGAACTGCCTCTGCAGATATTTCAAGCACTTGTGCTATTTCTTTAACTGTAAAATCTTCATAATAATGTAGTAAAATAATTTGCCGATACGAAGGTGACAGTGCCATAACCCTTTCTGCCATTTCTGCCTTCGTCAGCTTACCAATGACCGTTTCCTCCACTCGCTGTTCTGTTTGTTCATATTGATTGTGAAAAACTTCTTCTTTTTTAAAGGTAGAGAAAATTCTCCGAAAGGACCATGAACGTAAGTATTTTTTTGCTTCGTTAATAGCAATACGGTACAACCACGTTTTAACATTACTTTCTCCTCGAAATGAATGTAAACCTCGAAAGGCTTTCAGAAATACCTCCTGTGTGATATCTTCCGCCATATTTTGATCCTTTACGATTAGATACACCAATTGAATAATTTTATCTCCGTACTCTTTCATCATGAATTCCAAGTATGCCTCTCTGGTCATCGTAAGATCCTGCTCTACCTGCTTTATATCCTCATACACAATGAAATGTCCCCTCCTTTTTCGTTTTGTATGTCTATTTGATCCATCTAAACGAAAACATGACAGTTCCTTTTGAAATACTTTTACGATTGTTTGAAAAAGAGAAACAAATTGCTATAATTCATGATTGAATCCCAAAATTTATAAGTTGTAGGAGCGATTAAACATGAATCCTTTTGATCAATGGATAAATGAAGCAAACGTAACGACAAAAGATAACCTTGTCCAAATTACTGCACCTTCAAAATCAGATTTTTTTATTAACCCAGCTACTGGAGAACGGAAGTTAAACGCCCCTTTCTTCTTTACGGATATTCAAGGTGATTTTGTTCTACGTTCTAAAGTAAGTCATCAATTCCTGGCAACCTATGATGCAGCTGTTCTCATGGTCATGGAAAGCGAGACGATATGGGCGAAGCTTTGTTTAGAATTTACTGATTTCAATACATACTCGATCGTAAGTGTAGTGACTAATGGCGTATCTGATGATGCTAACGGTCCTATTATTTCGAATAAAAGTGCTTGGCTTCAAATGGCTAGAAAAGGGAATACCTTCGCCTTGCATTATTCCTTGGATGGAGAAAAATTTCAAATGGTTAGATATTTCAGTTTACCAGTTAGCGATACAGTAAAAGTAGGAATCGTTTCTCAATCCCCAACAGGTGAAGGCTTAACCAGTGATTTTTCTGAGCTCTACCTAAAACGAATCACTTTACATGACATTCGAGCAGGTCAATAAATAATAAAAACAAGCCCTAGATGCTGCAATGCTAGTGGCTTGTTTTATTAATCAGAAAGCAAAATCTTCATTTTTACAATATATCCTGACATTCATCGCATGGGGGTCCCCGCAATCTCCCTTTTCTTATTTCCTCCAACAATGCCTTGTATTTGCTCATAGTTCACAGGTCCAATCACCTTTTGACGAATAATTCCTTGCTCATCAATAAAATAACTAGTTGGAATAGATATCGCTTGATATCGTTTGGCAACCTCTCTCGTGACATCCAATAAGATAGGAAATGTAACACCTTCCTGCTGAACAAAACCAGCCACCGACTCCATATTTTTCTCAGTTGCAGTTAAATTTACTCCTAGAATCACCACACCCTTTTGCCGATAATCCTGATGAAATTCTTGTAAATCAGGCATTTCGATCTGACAAGGCGGACACCAGGTTGCCCAAAAATTCAGAATCACTTTTTGTCCACGATAGGTTGACAGCTTTACTTTCTGTCCTTCTAGCGTGTTCAATTCAAAATCCGGAGCTTGCTCTCCTTTTTTTATCCCAATTGGAGCCTCCTGTTCTTTGGATAAGCTTCCTTGAAGATAAGAAGGTGAGTCTTTATGTACTAAAAACTCTGATGTTCCATAAAAAGTATCAATGATCGTTTTACATATGAGAGAAACCAACAAGGCAACGGACAATACTTGAGGAGTTACCCGTCTTTTTTTGACAAGAATCAAAAAGAGACAACCGGTTCCAATCATCAATAAATCAGCTGTCCACTCTTGCTTATCCCATAATAACGACAATGATAAGTAAAAAACCCAAAATAGAACAAAACCAACTGCGATTGGGTCAACATACTCCCAAATGGAGATTTTCTGCCTTTTGCTCCATACAAACAACAAAGCCATACAGCTAGCGACAGCAATCCATATTCCCGTTACACCACCAGAGAAGTATAACAGCGTCATGGGATTATCTATTACCTTCTGTGGGTGAAGGAACAAATAGCTACCTTTCCAAATGACAATTCCAAGCAAAATGAGTGAACCAATGGTATTCTCCATCAATTCTGAAGCACCCAGATTAGCTTGTTTTATCCGAAGTTTCATGACTAGATAACCAACCACTGCGGATACCACTATAACAATCCAACTACTTTTTATAAAAAAGGGCCCCAGTTGAAATACATCTGCCATGCCATGACTCCTTTCTTTCATGTAGCTTTGTATATGTTATACCACTTCATCTAGCATCAGATAGCAAAAAAACCACCGAAAATCGGCAGTTTTTCTTTGCTATTCTGTGTAATTACTTTACTTATGCACGAGATACGTACGCTTGAGTACGAGTATCAATGATTAACTTATCACCTTGGTTTACGAACAAAGGTACGTTTACGATAAATCCAGTTTCCAATGTTGCTTTTTTAGAAGCACCAGTAGCTGTATCACCTTTAATACCTGGTTCTGTTTCTGTTACTTCCAACTCAACAGTGTTTGGAAGTTGGATACCGATAGTCTCACCATTATATTGCATGATTTGAACGTTCATGTTTTCTTTAAGGAATTTCAATTCATGCTCAATTTGTTTTTGAGTAAAAGTGATTTGCTCATACGTTTCCGTATTCATGAACGTATAATCATCACCGCTTGCATACAGGTACTGCATTGTGCTTGATTCGATACGAGCAGGGTTTACTTTTTCTCCACCACGGAAGGTCATTTCCGTTACGTTACCACTGCGTAGGTTACGCAATTTGGAACGGACGAATGCCGCACCTTTTCCTGGTTTTACGTGTTGGAATTCAAGTACTGAATAAATATTACCGTCAACTTCAATAGTTAAACCAGTGCGAAAATCGTTTACAGAAATCATGCTTTTCCTCCTAAATATAACTCAACCTTACATAGTATAATTTATACAGGCAAAATCAGCAACTCTTTTGGTGTTTTGTTCAGAATCTCGATTCCATTTTCAGTTAATACCACATCATCTTCAATACGCACTCCACCAAGGCCTTCCACATAAATGCCCGGCTCAATTGTAATTACCATACCTGGCTCCAGTACAGTTTCTGATAGCATCGAGACCGCAGGAGCCTCGTGGACATCCATCCCCAAGCCATGACCTGCCGCATGACCATAATACTCCCCATACCCTGCTTCCTTGATGATATCACGAGTCAAGGCATCTACTTCTTTACCCGTCATACCAACCTTTACCCGATTTACACCTTCCAGCTCTGCCTTTAAAACAATCTCATAGATTTCTTTCATTTTCGGGTCAGGTTCGCCAACAGCAAAGGTACGTGTCATGTCAGAGTGATAGCCTTTATAATGTGCCCCAAAATCAATCGTAACCATATCTCCCTCTTCAATGACCTTTTCACTCGCACGACCATGAGGTAAGGCTCCACGTTTACCTGAGGCTACAATAATATCAAAGCCGGAGCCTTTTGCACCATGCTTACGTAGATAGTATTCCAGCTCACTGGCTACGTCTATTTCACGAATTCCTGGTTTAATCATTTTGATCACATGGGTAAAAGCATCGTCAGATAACTGGGCTGCCTGTCTCATGATAGCTAATTCTGCTTCCTCTTTGTACAAACGCAATTTCTCTACAAGACCTTTCGTAGTCACTAGCTCTACATTGTCTAATGTATGCTTCCATGCTTCAAAGGTAGCATAGCTCGTATGCTCCGCCTCAAATCCAACTCTGGTTACTTTCATATCTTGTAGCGCTCGTTTAATAGTCGGCAACGCTTGACGTTTATTATTAATGATTTCAAAAGCTGTACACTCTTTCGTAGCTTGTTCGATATAGCGGAAATCCGTTACAAATTTAGCTTGGTCCAAAGATACGATTGCCCACCCTGTGGAACCACTAAAATTACTAATATACTGACGATTTACTTCACTCTCAATAATGAGTGCATCCACATTTTGTTCCTTCAATACCGCTCTTAGTTTGTCCAAACGATGTGACATCATGATCTCTCCCATTCTTGTTGACTTTCTATGTACTTCTGTTGTGCTGCAAATGGCGAACCAATGCCCGTAATGCCCATTCGTAACCATCGTTCCCCAGTCCAACAATCTGTCCCAACGCTACAGGGGCAATGACGGACGTATGTCGAAACTCTTCTCGTTTGTGGACATTGGAGATGTGAACCTCAATGAGAGGCAACGACACACTGGCTATTGCGTCACGTATCGCATAGCTATAGTGAGTGAACGCCCCAGGATTCATAATAATCCCATCGTATGCATCGCGTGCATCGTGAATAGCATCGATCAATACACCTTCATGATTAGACTGAAGATGTCCAATTGATACTTGTAGTTCATTTGCTATCTCTTGTAAATGCGCCACGATATCTTCTAACGTATCCTGACCATAAATAGTAGGTTCACGTTTACCTAATGCATTCAAATTGGGTCCATTTATTACCAAGACAGAGATCATTTTGGTCATCTCCCTTCCCCCTCAATCTCTGTCTATTTTACCATATTCTTTTCATCGCTACATTATTGGTCTACTTCATTCTTGCTTGTTTCCTCTGTATCAAACCTCTCAGCTACGATACTCATCCCAATAAACATCCCAAGTGACATAAACCAGAAAAATTCAGTACTCCAGACCCCCCATCCCCAGTGACGCATCCGGAAGAAATATCCAAATACATAAAAAAATGCGATTCCATACAAGACACCCAGCCACCAATTATATAGGTTGCCCAGAACAAAGCTATATACCAAGCATGCGACAAAAATAATAAGAAATAACATAACCACTCCTACAGCTAAACCCGCATAGGAATTCTCATGAGCTTTGCCAAGGAATGGACGAGCAAAGATATAGGCCCCATATGGTGTGAATTGAAAGAAATGCATTAAAATACGAAGAATGCTCCAGATCAACGTTCCACATACAGCAATTTGTAAGATTGTCTTCGCTGGAATCGGTTTTGTTTTGATTTTTTTATCTGACGATGATCGATTATTTTGACGTTGCTCATCAGATTCCTTTGTTTTTTGCCCTTGTTGTTTAGACAGAGTTGCACTCACGTTAATCACCTCAGTACTAGTATGGCTATGTCTAGGAAAAACATGAGAAATCCATAGCGAAAAGTACCTTGGAACATTAGGTGGCAGAAGGATATAACTTTCGGTTACAATAGGAATAAGGATGGTGATTAAATTTGAAGCAACAAAATGTGCCTGCATATGGCGGGCAAGCCGTAATAGAAGGCGTTATGTTTGGCGGTAGAAAAGTGACCGTAACCGCCATCCGCCGAAAGAATCAGGAAATTGAATACTTTGAGGAACCTAAAAAGACGATCACATGGGTGAATAACCTGAAAAAAATTCCTTTTCTTCGCGGAATCGTTGGATTGATTGAGGCAAGTGCCAGCGGAGCCAAGCATCTGAACTTCGCTTCTGAACAATACAGCATGGAATCGGATGATGAGGCAGATAAAAGCTCTGGTCCATCTAAGATGGACTGACCCAGGTTAATGAGACATTGAAAAAACACCTATGCTACCTGTTTTCCATACTCGTATGGGGACAGGTAGTTTAATTTTTCCTGAATTCGTTCCTGATTGTAAAAACAGATGTAATTTTCTACTTTTTGTAATACCATTAGATTTGTTAGGAACTCTCTCTTCGGAGAGGCGAATTCTTCCGACTTTAGCGAGGAGTGGAAGGATTCAATGACAGCATTATCATGGCAATTTCCCTTACGGGACATGCTCGTGGTAATGCTGTTTTCTTTTGCTTTATTTTGAAAAGCGTATGAGGTATAAACTGAACCTTGGTCACTATGGAGAAGGACACCTCGCGCGTCTCTAGTTTTCGTGGCTTGTTCAAGCGTCTCTAGAACGAGAGAAACATCTTGTCTGTCACTTATTCGGTAAGCAATGATCTCGTTGTTATATAGATCCATTATCGAAGATAAGTACAACATGCTTTGACCGTAAGGTAAATACGTAATATCCGTTACCCACTTTTCATTTGGCTTTAAAGCTATAAATTCCCGGTTCAGCTTGTTTGAAACAATCATTTTACTCTCGCCACTACTAAACGTCTTGCGCTTTACTTTTACACGACATTGTAAATTTTTCCTTTGCATAACCCTCTGCACTGTTTTACGATTCACTTTTTTATTATAAATACGACCTAGTAAAGCAGTTATCTTGCGATGACCAAAACGATAGTGATACTTCAAGCAGAGTTGTTCAATTAGGTATTCAAGTTCTGTACTTGTGTTTTGAAACTTCGCTTTCCAGCGATAATACGTTGCTCGTGGTACAGCAAACAATTTTAGTATCTCCGTAATAGTAAACCGATCTTTAAAGCTCTCTACAACGTCAATTAGGCTCGATTTTTTCACCTCCTTTGAAATTCCTGATACTTTTTTAGGACTTCTATCTGCAACTCTAATTGACGAATTCTCAGGTCTTTGGTAGCTATCTCGTCTAGCTGATCTTGTCCGTATTTTCCATACATATATTGTTTGCCTACCTGTTGAGCAAACCGATACGTTTCTCCATTACGAAACCACTTCATCCATGTCTTTATCTGAGATTTATCCTTGATACCAAGTTCATCCATAATCTGTTTATTCGTATAACCCTCTTGCTTCATCTTTACGACTTGCCACTTCACCTCTTCTGGATAAGAAACTCTTGTACCCATGAAAGAAGCACCTCCCATCAAATCATATTGTTTAATACGATTCAGGAGGTGCTTTTTCCTTGTCTCAATTTACTGGGTCACTTCAAACCGATGAAACCAGGATTAAAGCGATCGGTAACAGCTAATCGTCGCCCTAATCCCTTTCAGGTTATTGAAGGCAGTAAGGGCACCAAAAAAGACAAACGTGATAAAGCGAAACAAAATAAGCCGAAGATGTATCAATAACAGCTTTCAAACCAGAAAGCTGTTATTTTTTTCGCTTCGAAAAGCAGTAACATACTTATTAAAATCCCACTTATCCAAAAAGTCTTCCGCTGCTTTTTTACCTGAATCAAATAACTCTTGTCGTTGAACTGCACTTAAATGAAAATCAATTGCACTATAACCCTTGGTGGGAATGAATACCGTTCGCACAGCCTCTGCTTTTTTCACATGAAAACGGTCATGGGCATCCATCATGGTCATCAGTAAAGCTTTAGATAACCCATATAGACTTTTCACTGTTTGAGGACGAACAGGAACAGCCCCATCATTTAATCGAAAACCAAAAGTCGGCCATAAGGGCTTCTCCTTAGAATCAAATAGCCAGACAGGAAAATTACTCAGCAGACCACCATCCACAATGATATGGGGGATCTTTTTTTTATATAAAAAATTAGGTTGAAAAAAGTAGGGGATTGCACAGCTCATTCGAACAGCTTTGGCAATAGGGAAGGTTTCTGGAACAATTTCAAAATCAGGAAGATCATCTGGCAAAGTTAGCATGGTGCCAGCACTGATGTCAGAAGCAATAATACGCAGTTTTTCTTTAGGTAAATCACCAAATGTACGAATTCCTTTTTTTCGTAACAATTGACTGACAAAACGTTCAATTTCATCACTGGGATACAACCCCTTTTGGACTAGCAGGTTATAGCATGATCCAAGATACGGTATTTTTGACCAGCCTTTTCTTTTTAAAAATTGCAAAAAGTTCAATGTTTCAAATATTTCTCGGAGCTCCAGATGACGATATCCGGCAGCCAACAGAGCGGCGACGATAGAACCAGCCGACGTACCAGCAACACTCTCCCACTGGTACCCATGCTGTTCCATAGCCGTAATCGCTCCAATCAAGGCTATACCTTTCATGCCTCCTCCTTCAAAAACCGCATCTACTCGCATGTGCTCCCTCCGTTCATACAAAGATGCATCCACATGTAGTTTATGCGACAGGGGAGTTATCCTACTCCTGAAAGTTGAGCATCCAATGCCAAAAAAGCAAGCTTAACTCGCTTGATTTTTGTGTTATACGGAATCTGAGTTTGTATCCGTAGCCTCTTTTTGTTCGTCTTCTTCTCGAATACGCATGAGCTCAGCAACACGGGTAGGGTCCTCTTTTAAAAATTGAACTAAATATTCAATGCTGGCAATCGATTCCCAGCTTAGATGGTGTTCAATTCCCTCAACGTCTTTGTAAATTAGATCCTGATCTACACCGATTAGCGTCAAGAAATCTTCCAACAATGCATGTCTGCGCACCAAACGTTTACCCACTTTTTTTCCTTTGGCCGTTAAGACTAGCCCACGATATTTTTCATAGACTAAATAGTTGTCTTTATCTAGTTTCTGTACCATTTTTGTAACAGAGGACGGATGCACCTCTAACGCTTCCGCAATATCAGACACACGAGCATATCCCTTGGTATCAATTAAACTATATATTCTTTCCAGATAATCTTCCATACTTGGAGTTGGCACTCTCATCCCTCGTTTCAGCCAGTATCGCCCAAAGACATATGACTCTATCATACCGCTTCCGTTGCTTTTGTTTCAAGGGAAAGTTGAAAGATTTTCCGACATTTGCTAAAATGATTGTCCTATTTTAATTTTTTGGTCATCCAAACCAGTTCTTTTCCCAAATTCACAAAGCGATCTTGGAGACGTTCGTCGTGCAAGGTGTTGTCCTCTTTAAACGCTTTATAGGAATTAGAAACACTCGGAGAACCTGGTAATGGATAAGCATGCAAATTACGTAATATAAGCTGTAGTGTATTAACCGTATTAGTTGCTCCCATACCTCCGCCTGCTACTCCGATAATAGCGACTGGTTTTCCGTGTAAAAATCGCCCTTCCAAAAAATCAAAAGAGTTTTTCAACGCACCTGTAATGGTTCCATGATATTCTGGAGAGCCAACCACAAGCGCGTCCGCTTCTGCTACTTTCTTCACAAATTGATGAACAATCTCAGGATACGTGCTAACATCGTTTCTTGCGTCATATAGAGGCAGAGGCCATTTTGCTAAATGAATTAATTCAACTTCTGCTCCTTCCATTCTTGCCGACTCTAATACAATTTGCATTACCTTTTTTGTGCTGGATTCAACATTCATTGTTCCTGCTATTCCTACAATTTTCATAAAGAAAACATCCTTTCTTCTATAAGGGCATTCCATTTATTTCTTTTTATTTATTTCTATGATAACGAATCTCATCATTTCAGTAAACAATTATATTTAATAAGTATAAAAATCAGGCTGTTGTTCTGAATGAACAGGCTTAGCTCATAGACTGATATCAGGATATAACTCCTTGTCTACTTCATCATTTTTCCAACAAGAAAAGGAAGATGATAAATGATAAAAAATACCTTTCGTGTCACGTCCTTACTTACATCCTCAATGCTAGGGGCGGGATTTCTCAGTGGTTATGAATGGTTGCGTTTTTTCAGCTACTATGGCACCTGGGGTTCCATTGGTTTGGTTTTGTCTATTATAGCGATGACTTGGATTCTATATGAATCTCTTCACTCAGCCTATCGAAATCAGCTATTCTCACTCTCTCAGTTTTTAGCCCACCTGATTGGACCACAGCTCACTCATGTACTTGGTTTCTTTACAGCTCTGATCATCATTTTATACAGTGGAATCGCACTAGCTGAACAAGCACTCTTCTTGGAACAGACAACCTCCCTATCACCATTGCTTGGTTTACTTGTTATACTGGTGCTAGTCTTTTTCGGTGCCAGACTCTCCAACTCTTCCTTAGCTAAAATAGCCGCAGGGTGCATAATGGGGGCTCTGATCATTGTATTGTTTTTATATAGCAATCAGACCCATATTCCCTTACCCAGTCTATCTTATCAACTAAACCTGAAGTGGCTATGGAATGGATTATTATTTACTGGTCTACATTTATTTTTCAGCATGGCTGTGCTGTTCCCTTTAATAAGAGAAGCGGAATCACTACCCTCACTGCGTCTAGGAATCGGACTAAGTAGCTTATTATTTGGTGTTATTGGATTGTTTATTCATTTGCAAATTTTATCTCATTGGCATGATGTTCATACCCAGATCAAACCCATTGTAGAAATTCTTATGGCTCAAATTCCGTATAGTGTGTATGCTTACCTCCCCATAAGTCTCGGACATGTCATTCTACTGGCAAGCATTCTCTTACGCAGTCTAACTAGACCATTAATTCAAGAGACGCAGGTGAGTGAACTACCACTAGTTCTTACCTTAGTAACCTTTGTTGGAGTGATCTCCTTCTTCGGCATCTTCTTCTCATTTCTTTACCCCTTGCTTTACAGTACAATCACCTATGTGGGCTTCGCTCTATTTAGCATTCTCATCGTGCAATTTAGTGGCAAGCGTAAGCCTCCTCCAGGTACTAGTGATACCTGATACTTGTGAACACAATACAAGTACACAAAATAGTAGCCATTCTATCTCATGATAAAAATGATAAAAAGCGCTTCTCTTTGCAGGAATTGCTCCTGTAAGAGAAACGCTTTTTTGATTAGTACTTATATGTTGGCCCTAGTATTGCGAGTTCGATACTTCACCTTTTACGATGGACACACCCGCGCTTGCACCGATCCGGCACGCTCCAGCTTGAAGCATTTTTTCAACATCTGCATAGCTACGAATTCCACCCGAGGCTTTTACACCTAGCTCGGGACCTACTGTTTTACGCATTAATGCAATATCTTCCACGGTGGCACCACTTGTTGAAAAACCAGTTGATGTCTTCACAAAGTCAGCTCCAGCCTTCACAGCTAACTCGCAAGCACGTACTTTTTCTTCTTCCGTTAGTAAGCACGTTTCGATAATAACTTTTACCACTGCTTTTCCTTTTGCTGCTTCTACTACTGCAAGGATATCTTGTTCAACTAGCAGGTCATTTTTATCCTTTAATGCACCGACGTTTATGACCATATCTACCTCAGTAGCACCATTTTCAATTGCGTTCGTCGTTTCATAGGCTTTCAGTTGCGGAGTGTTCGCTCCTAAAGGAAACCCGATAACCGTGCATACTTTGACCTCTGGTGCTTCTTTTAATAGTTCCGCGCATAAGCTTACCCAAGTAGGGTTCACACATACGGAAGCAAATCGGTATTCTTTTGCTTCTTCGCAAAGCCCTACGATCATGTCTTTAGTAGTATCTGGCTTCAGCGCTGTGTGATCAATATATTTTCCTACGCTTTCTTTGGACATGTACATCCCTCTTTCGTAACCGTTACCAGTTATCTATTCTTTAATCTCACAATAGACCAACGGCAATGCATCCACTGGATCTTTGGAGAATCCATACGATTGATATATACGTTCTACTACCTGTTCTACGTCCTGAGTATTACTATGGATCGTTACAAGTGACTCCCCTTGCTTAACCTGATCCCCAACTTTTTTGTGCAGAATCAGACCAACTGCTAGGTCGATTTCGGATTCTTTCGTTGCACGTCCTGCTCCTAAAATCATTGCCGCTGTACCAATATCATCTGCAATAATTTCGGCTACATATCCATCTGCTTTCGCTGGAACTTCCATTGTATATTGAGCTGTTGGCAAACGCTCTGGTTGATCGACAACGCTAGCATCTCCACCTTGTGCAGCCAAGAAGGTTTTAAAGGTATCAAGAGCTTTGCCGTTTGCAATCACTTCTTCTAGCTTCGTTCGCGCTTCTTCAAGACTTGTAGCTTCCCCTGCTAAATAAACCATTTGAGAGCCTAATACTAAGCAGAGTTCACGCAGATCTTCAGGACCCTCACCTTTTAAGGTATCAATTGCTTCCTTTACTTCTAAAGCATTCCCGATGGCAAAGCCAAGCGGTTGACTCATATCTGAAATAACCGCCATCGTTTTACGCCCTACTTGGTTTCCGATTTTCACCATAGTACTAGCTAATTCTTTAGCGTCATCTAGCGTTTTCATAAAAGCTCCAGCGCCCGTTTTTACATCTAAAACAATGGCATCAGCACCAGAAGCAATCTTTTTACTCATAATCGAACTTGCAATTAATGGAATGGAACTTACCGATCCTGTGACATCACGTAATCCATATAGCTTCTTGTCAGCTGGGGTAAGATTACCGCTTTGTCCGACAACAGCCACTTTGTTTGTGTTCACTAAACGGTTAAATTCAGCGTTATCAATCTCTACATGGAAACCAGCTACTGCTTCCAGCTTGTCTATTGTGCCTCCTGTGTGTCCCAGACCACGTCCTGACATTTTTGCAACAGGAACCCCTACGGCCGCAACCAGTGGAGCGAGAACTAGCGTTGTAGTGTCACCAACACCACCTGTGCTGTGTTTGTCTACTTTTACACCTTCTATAGCGGACAAATCAATCTGATCACCCGATTCAACCATTGCCATCGTCAGATAAGCCGTTTCTTCTGGGGTCATTCCCTGAAAGTAAATAGCCATAGCTAAGCCAGACATTTGATAATCCGGAATAGATCCATCCGTAAAACCCTCAACGATAAAGATAATCTCTTCTTTGGTCAGTTCTTTCCCATCGCGTTTCTTTTCAATTAAATCGACCATTCTCATATTGATCACCTGCTGTTTCATTATGTATGTTGACAGCTACTACCGTGAGATTACCTACTTCAGTATCTCCATCTTCACCTTACCAGTCTCATGAAAAAATGTCAAATCTCGTTTGAACATTTGTCCAATTCACATCATATACAAATAGAGCTCTATTCAGAAGGTAGTAACGGGTTGCTGTCTTTAAAAAGGGTAAGCACCTATTTTAAGACATTTTGTGAAGATTACAAGCAGAAATTTTCGATAATCAAAAAGAGGCCTGCTCCGTAAGGTAGAGCTTGCCTCTTTTTCTTGTAAAATAAAAGTGATTTGAGTTGTTTCATCCACTCTTTATTTTTTTAATAGTTCCTTGGCAGTATATTGATCTGTAACCAAAACATTATTATAGCCACCACGGATGGCCCCTCGAATTGCCTCTAGCTTGGTTGACCCTCCAGCCACTAGAATAGACCGCTCTTTACTCTTCAGCTCTTCTATAGGAATACCAACTGTCCGGTTCGTTAGCTCTTCATTTACAATGTTACCCTCCTGATCATAGAATCGAGAGCAAATATCGCCAACTGCCCGTTTGGCTAACAGAGCTAAATCATGTTCACTAAAATAGCCTAAACGAAACAATAACGCATCTGACATGACTCCACCAACAGTAAAAATAGCAATGTTAGCCTTTCGTGCCAAATCTAACTGTCGTTGTATGTAACGATCTGTCTCCACTGTTTCTTTTACCAACGCTGAGTCGACTATTGCAGGCAGAGGCAAATAATGCGGTGTAGTGTGATAGGCTTGTCCAAATAAATGTAATACCTCTGAAGCATAGGTGTTTGTTTGAGAATGACTCACACCGCCCTTCAATTGCACCACCTGTGCTCCCTGGATGGCTTTTGGCTGTAATTCCATGGCTACTCGGTACATTGTCGTGCCCCATGTAACAGCGATAATATCATTGTCTGTGACAACCTCGTGGAGATACTGCGCTGTTCGTTTACCAATCATTTCTTTAATGAGCGACTCATCATTAGTCGCTACTGGAACAACCAAAGCATCTTTGAGATTATATTTTTGCGCTAGCTCCAACTCAATACGCTGAAGACTTTCATCTGGGTCCATAATTTCAATGCGCACAATGCCTTCCGCCTTCGCTTGCTGTAGTAGTCTCGATACGGTTGGTCTTGATACACCTAGTTGCTTAGCAATCTCTTGCTGGCTTAAATCCAGCTGATAATACATTTTGGCTGCTTCAACCATCTTACTAATTTTATTCTCTTCCATAAGTCACCCGTCTACCATTACGTCATCTATCAAGACTATACAAGCAAACCCATGTTCTCGCAACCTTCTCTAAGCATCTCCATGTTTGAAACAAGATTACCTTGCGCAGATTAGTAACTAAACATGTAAAACGGAGGTATCATATGCCTTACTTTATTGCTAACGGCGCAACCATCCATTATGAGATAAAAGGGGAAGGGCTTCCTATCTTATGTATCCATCCCCCTCTACTTACGGGTAGCATTTTTTATTATCAACAAAAAGAACTACAAGACCGCTATCAGGTTATTACCGTGGATTTGAGGGGGCATGGCAGAAGTAGTCTTTCAGCCCATCCCTTTACCTATAAAGGAATCGCTTCTGACCTAAATCAATTACTGGAGCATCTCTGTATCGAACAAGCAGTCCTGTTAGGCTACTCAACTGGTGGTTCTATTGCATTAGAAATGATGTTACAAACACCTCAACACATAAGAGGTGCGATTTTATTAAGCGGTATGGCACACTGTAGAAGTCCCTATCTACATCGATTAATTTCTGTTGCTGAAAAAATAGCACGACGGGGTGCTCTACACACGTTAGCAATGGTTATCGGGTATAGCAATGCCAATAACCCTCTCACTTTTATCCGAAATTATCGAGATGCCGTTAAAGGAAACCCGATAGGTATTGCTGATTATTATCACTATGCTACTTGCTACGATGTATTGGATCGCCTCAATGAGATCAATCACCCCATTCTCCTATTAACGGGGGAAAAGGATCCGCATTTTTCCTGTTTTGCTAAAGAAATGGCTTCTCAATTACCTATGGCAAAAGTTCGTTCCATTCCCCGTTATAAGCATCAGCTACCTACCAAAGCTTATCATGAGGTAAATTTATTAGTTCATCAGTTTATTAACAGCTTTTGCCTTCGTTCTCAAAACGATCAGCATCAATAGAAAGGTAGTCTTCACGAGCATAAATGTCGATCTAACAAAAAGAAAGTAATATATTCATCCCGTTAGCACGTATGTTTTTTATAAAAAACCGACCGTATGTTAGATGTAACTCACACGGTCGGTTTTCCTTTTCAAGAAAAACGAAGCAGACTAGAAATGTGATAAAAACCTGCTTCACAGCTCTAGTCTGCACATGATAGTAATTTGTCTTTTTCCTATAGGGATATTCTGATTACTTCATCACATGACAGGGGAAAACCAACGAAACTGTCGTTCCCACGCCTACTTTTGAGGTGATGCTCACCTGATGCTCTAATTTATCGCTGATCTGTTGCACTAAATATAGCCCCATTCCAGTTGATTCACGATATTTACGTCCATTCTCTCCGGTAAAGAAAGGGCGAAATACACGCTTAATATCTGGCTCTGGAATTCCGACTCCTCGATCGGTAATCTCTAATCTAACCTCTGTCTCCTCTTGGGTACCAGAAATCGTAATCTTTTGCTTGGAGCCTGCGGAATATTTAATCGCATTCGTAATAATTTGATTTAACATAAAGGGAAGCCATTTTGAATCTGATTTCACATACAGTCCGTCCGGAATTTGTACATCCGGATAAACCTGGTTGCGAATAAAATAGGTTTTATTCTCCTGTATGACCCGTTGTACAATCGGCTTCAATTCAACGGAATCTACACGAAAGTCTCGTTCGAACACTTCCAACCGGGACGTATGTAGGACCATTTCTAATCCCCGTCCAATCCTCTCCGCTTCTTCCCTTATACTAGGAAAAGGAGGTTCATCCTCATCTTGCACTAATAGCTGGATAACAGATAAAGGTGTCTTCATCTGATGAACCCATTGATTCATGAAAGTAACATGCTCGTCTTTCTTGCGTTCATGTTCGAGGATCATTTGCTGATACATTCGATATTGACTCTGCATCGCTTCCGCATATGCTTCACTAACTGGTGTTTCATGAAAATCCACTAACGAATCTTCCAGAGTCTCCATTGGCTTTTCCAAATGCAAATAAAATTCTCTCGAACGGATATAGGTAATAAAAAGATAGATGGCTAACAAACCTATACTTAGTACAAACATATAGATTAAGACGGAATTTTTAGCATAACCATCTAATAATAAGATGAACAAAACAAATAGCAATTGAAAAACCTGAAAGAATATCAGGCGTAAATGTTCACGAAAGAACAACTTCACGCTTCATTCCCCCACGTTAGTACCAATCGGTATCCAGCTCCACGCACAGTTTCAATTGCATCTTCAATACCTAATTCCTGAAACTTTTTTCGGACACGTGTGATATTCACATTTAATGTATTGTCGTCCACGTATACCTGATCATCCCATAAATTTTCTAGCAAACGCTCACGGCTCACAATACGGGGATAGCGTTTCATTAGTTCCTCAATTAATACAGCCTCTTTTTTCGTTAAACTCACCATTTCATTATGTAATGTGAGCTCCATTCGTTCGGGATATAATGTTAATCCTGCCTGCTGTACAATTCGTTCCTGCATTTTAGGAGCATAATCGCCATAATTACGGCGTAAATGGCTACGAATTTTGGCCATAACAACATCATAGTGGAACGGTTTTGCTATATAGTCATCTGCTCCGTTTTCCAAGCCTAGAATCTGATCCATTTCTCCTGCTCGGGCTGAAATGAACAGTATCGGACATGTAGAAATTTTTCTGATCTGGCGACACCAATAATAACCATCGAATTTTGGTAAATTTACATCTAAAAGAACCAATTGCGGATTCAGCTCTTGAAACTCTTCCATCACACGCTCAAAGTTCTTAACAATAACAGCTTGGTATCCATATTTTTCAATATAACTTTGTAAAAGTTCAGCCAGTTTGGGATCATCTTCCACGATGTATACAGTATTTACATTCATCTCATTTTCCCCTTTTCCAAACGTTTGCTTCCCTATAGTTTATCACATTTTTATCCTAATTCCTCTTGTAACATTACCACACACGAAAAAAGTCATCGACACAACGAACGACAGCTGTTCGCTAATTTAGTGAACCACCATTTCGCGACAAGCCGCTGCACATTGATAGCAAATCTGGGCACATGTTTGGCAATAATCTTGTTCATGCTGACTGCATATTTTTGCACATGCTTCGCAGATTTCCGCTGTTAATTTGCAGATTTGACTACTAAACATACTATCCAAGGACAATGCACTAATAGCTAGCATACATATTTCTGCACTTTGCCGTACTATGAGAAGACAGTCTCTGAAGGTATCTAACTCACTTTCTTGTAAACAGGCTACATAGCATTCGTTACAGGCCTTTAAACAAGCTTTACACACTTGTAAGCAATTCTCTACCTGTTGAGGAGTTATTTGCATCTTTTCTACCTCCAACTCTTTAGTTGTAACTATTTACCCGTTGCAAGAAAAGGAGAATCATCAGGGCAAAACATTCAAACATTCAAATAAATATTTGAATGTTTTGCGGTTTGGTTATATAATATAAATCAAACAAGGCAACAATACATAAACCTCTATACACGTTTATAGGAATTTGAACCTACTCATTCGCTTTTGAAAGGAGCAATTATATGGGACACCCTCATGATCATTCTCACGGAGGAGGACATCATCATCACGGGAGGGGAGCCAACAAACAGGCTCTGTTAATTTCTTTATTTATAATCACTGCTTTTTTAATTGTAGAAGTGATTGGTGGCTTTCTAACAAACAGCCTTGCCCTCTTGTCGGATGCAGGGCATATGCTAAGCGACTCTTCTGCCTTATTTCTTAGTCTAATCGCCATGTTTTTTGCTGCTAGAAAACCTTCAGCAAAAAAAACATACGGCTTTTATCGCTTTGAAATCCTTGCCGCTCTCATTAATGGTGTAATGCTAGTGGTTATCTCCCTTGTAATCATTTGGGAAGCTTATCAACGTTTCTTTGCACCACCTGAAGTAGCAAGCCTTTCGATGATGGGTATCGCGTTCGTTGGATTATTGGCTAACATTGCAGCAGCCTTTGTTCTAATGCGTGGAGATTACAAAAACAACCTGAATATTCGTAGTGCTTTTTTGCATGTACTTGGTGATCTATTGGGATCTGTGGGTGCCATTCTAGCAGGTTTCCTCATGTGGAAATTCGATTGGTATATCGCTGATCCAATCATTAGTGTAGTAGTAGCTGTCCTGATTATGCTAAGTGCATGGCGTGTTACTAGAGATTCTGTCAACGTTCTAATGGAAAGCACCCCAGCTTCTATAGACGCTGAGCAAGTTTCACGTGCTTTATCCAAGATTCAAGGAGTTACTAGCGTGCATGATTTACACATTTGGACGGTTACCTCCGGATTTGATTCACTCAGTTGTCACTTACACGTTCAAGACGGACTCGCCAGTTACCCTATTCTGCAAGAAGCATTACATACTTTAGAACATCAATTCGGCATTACTCACTCCACCATCCAGATTGAAGATTCGAGTATTTTACATCAGGAGCTTTTATGTGAAACAGGGCCTCAAGCTAGTGAGAGGCTTGAACATAATCATGATCATAAGCACAGCCATTAACCTCTAGGTCTTTCCTTTTTTAGGAAAGGCTTTTTTTTCGGTTAATCTTACCTGATTTCGATCACACTAAGAAAAATCCATTTTTAGTAAATGGAGGATATCTTGTGAGATATAGAGATACACCTATTACGTTCCTACAAACCTGCTGTATTTTCTTTCTATCAGCAGGACTTCTTAATCATGTTATTTTAATTCCATTATTGCTTCGTACGGTTGAAAGAGATGGTTGGATCAGTATTTTAATCGCTATGGTACTTACAGTTTGCTGGCTTCCTCTGTTGCTGTTCATTATTCGTCGGCAAAAAGGAATGAAATTGTTTTCATGGATTAAACAACAGAGCAGTACTTGGCTTGCTTGGCTCATCATCGGACTGCTCATTCTCTACTTACTCTCAGATATATATGTAACAACTCTAGATGTGACAATGTGGACAAAGATATCTTATTTACCGCAAACTCCTGTATTTGTGGTTGCCGCCAGCATGCTTCTCTTGGCGATACTCTGTGCTTTATCTGGTATACAACCGTTAGCCATCTGTTCAGGAGTATTATTGCCGATCGTTATTTTATTAGGGTATTTCGTTATGGGCGCCAACTTTCAGTATAAAAATTACTCTCTTTTACTACCCATCCTTGAAAATGGTTATCTTTCTGTTTTTAAAGGAGCGATGGTCATCGGAAATGGCATGGTAGAAATCATCTTTCTTCTGTTGCTACAACATCACATCTCTACCTCCATTACCTTTAAAAAAGCAGTATGGCTCTGTATCTTACTCGCTGGACTAACACTTGGTCCCTATATGGGTGCAATTGCTAGCTTCGGTCCAAAGGAAGCAGCGAATCAAATGTATCCAGCTTTTGAACAATGGCGTCTTGTTACCATTGGCAAGTATATTGAACATGTTGATTTTCTCTCTATCTTCCAATGGTTATCTGGAGCATTTATACGTGTATCCCTAGCTTTATTCCTTATTTATGACGTTCTCCCTATTAAAAAACGTGGCCATCAAATTCTAGTAACTATTTTGTCTGGCATACTTATTGTGGTCATTATTTTATTGCATACGAAGGATCCTTTATTAATTGATACCTTTAAAAAGATCTATTTCCCCTTATCTTTACTTATTTTATTGGCCATTTCACTCTTACTTGCTCTCATTGGAAGCTGGTCAAAAAAGAACGCGAGAGGTACGGATGAACATGCGGAAGGAAACTAATCAACTTAACCAATTTACCAACACAAACAGCACCCAAAGCTTAAGTCAGCTTCTCTGTGACCATTTTGCAAAATGTGCAGATGTGAAAGTAGAAACATTTCAGTTTGCTACCACAGATTCGCCTGTGCCCATCTCGTTTTTCTATTGTGATGGACTTATCGATGCTAGAATGTATCGGCAAATTGTGTTTTCCGATCTCCAAAAAAAGTTTAGCATGTATTCCTCTTTAGAAGAGTTAGAGCAACATCGGACTTTACCTTTGCAGCCTATAGATTCACCTATTGATCTAAAAGAGATTGAGCGAGAGTTGTTTACTGGGAAGCTCATCATTACTCTAGATAAATATAATCGAGCCTTTTTATTGGATATTTCAGATCCACCAAATCGTTCACCCGAAGAATCTAACACGGAGATTTCAGTCAAAGGACCAAAGGATGGGTTTACGGAAAGCGTTTCAACAAACATAGCCCTGATTAGAAAAAGACTTCGTTCTGAATCAATGTGGAATGAAAGCTTCACAATCGGTCTACGCAGTCAATCTCAGGTAGCTCTTTTGTATATCAATGATATTATTGACCCCACTCTCGTAGAAGATGTACGACTTCGGCTTACAAACATCAGTGTAGATGCCTTAGTTAGTAGCTCACAGCTTGGAGAAGCCTTGGGTGACTCCTCTTATGCCTTATTTCCTTTATTGGATTATATTGGGCGCCCTGATTATGTTGTACAAAGTTTATTACGTGGTCGTTTTATCATTTTTATAGAAGGTTCTCCTATGGCATTGATTGGGCCTACCAATCTTCTTATGACCTTGAAATCACCTGAGGATGCCCACTTTCCGTTCTATTTCGTTACTTTTGAACGTATCCTCAGGCTTCTTGGATTGATTGTTTCTATTTTTACGCCTGGATTATGGACTGCCCTGATTGCTTTTAATGTAGAACAATTACCATTCCCTCTGTTAGCTACAGTAACCACTGCACGACTTGGACTACCTCTTTCATCCTCCATGGAAATGTTTTTGATGCTAGGGTTGTTTGAAATTTTTCGCGAGGCAGGTGTTCGCCTACCAAAGGCAGTAGGACAAACAGTAGCAGTAGTCGGAGGATTAATTGTTGGGGATGCCTCTATCCGTGCTGGGCTTGGTTCACCCACTACCTTGGTCGTTGCAGCAGTGACGGCGGTGGCAACCTTTACCTTGGTCAATCAGTCGTTGAGTGGAACGGTTAGTGTCTTACGAATATTTGTACTCGTTTTATCGTCCTTTCTAGGCATGTACGGTTTTTTTCTATCACTTTTATCAATTGTACTCTATCTGTCTACTCAGGAATCGTTCGGTCTCCCTTATTTAGCACCAATTTCTCCGCCCACCTTTGGAGATATGCTGAAATCATTAATCGCTATTCCTTTAAAATCGATGAAAAAACGACCAAAAATCCTGCATACAACTGATTCTACTAGACAAGGCAGTGATCAATCATGAGGAAAAAGACTTGGGCTTGTTGCTGCTACCTTCTTATAATCCCCCTGTTGTTTTTGTTAACCGGCTGTTGGGATAATAAAAACATTCAAGACTTAAATTACGTGACCGCACTCGGGATTGATTATAAGGACGGAGAATTTATTATCTACACGCAGTCTCTCGATTTCACGAATATTGCTAAGCAGGAAGGAGCTACTACCAGAGTAAACAAGCCTATTTGGATCGCTCAAGCCAAAGGAAAAACGATTGACCGGGCCATCAATCATTTTTTTAAATCTAACCAATTGCGAGTAGTTTGGGATTATATTACCGGAATTGTTCTAAGTGAGAGGGTATTAGAGAAAGATATTTTAGCAAATATTGATAGCTTGCTCCGTTACCCTGAGGTCCGATACACCCCCTGGATTTTTGGCTCAGAGAAACCTATCGACAGCTTATTTGTTACTCCCTCTCTATTTGGGCTGTCTTCGCTACTTACCATCTTACACAATCCAGAAGAACCCTTTAAGCAGAACTCGATCATTGAACCGATTAGGTTCCACCGGTTTGTCTACGAAGTTAGGGAGCCCGGACTTACTTTATTACTACCATCCTTAAGTATTAGCCAAAAGGAATGGAAGAAAGATCAAAAAAAAACACCTCAATTTAAAATAGATGGAGTCTATGCCATTAAAGCTGGAACCAATGGCGGGTGGTTTCCAGAAACTCAGCTTTCTGGTCTACGCTGGATGACACCCAGTACTGCTCAATCCTTCGTTCATCTTGATCGAGAAGGCAAACCATTAGCTGACCTGTCCTTTTCCAAGCCCAAACATAAAGTAAAGATTACATTTGATCAAAGTGGTCAACTTCGGTTTTCCATATATGTAGATGTGCATGGATTTATAGATGAATTATCCGAAAAAACGGATATGGAGGAGCTACGTAAAAGAGCCGAGCAGAAAATAAAACAAGAAATTAGAGATACCTATCAAAATGGAATCAAAAAGGGAATTGATCTATATTCGTTAAAAAATTATCTGTACAAACAAGATATACAAACCTGGAAACGTCTATCCGAAAGTAACAAAATTACCTTAACGAAAGCGTCGCTGAAAACCATTCAAGTTCACGTCAGATTAGACCACTCTGGCTTGTATCGTTTAAAAAAATAGAGAAAGTAGCAAAAGGGGCCATCTCCAATTGCTACTTTCTCATTTTCAAGAAAAAAATTTTCATTTCACTTGAAATTCCTCAGGTCGATCCAAACGATATAAATTCTGATAACGAGGCTCTTTGTTCATTAATTCCGCATGTGTTCCTCGCATGACAATCTTTCCAGCTTCCATAAATATAATTTCATCCATATGCTCTGCACCCACCAGATGATGAGTAATCCAAATGAGTGTTTTCCCGTTCATGGTTTTAAAAATAGTCCGTAATAGCTCTCGTTCCGTACGAGGATCTAACCCTACTGTAGGTTCATCGAGCAGCACGATCGGTGTATTTTGTAGAAGGATACGTGCTAGTGCAATGCGTTGACGCTCACCGCCCGAAAAACGTTGCCCCGTTTCATTCATCGGCGTCTGATACCCTTCTGGCAAAGACTCGATTAAGCGATCCAATTGAACCTGCCTACAAACCTGCTTCAATTCCTCATCAGATGCCTCTACATTTCCAAGTCGAATATTATTGCCTACAGTAGTGTCAAACAGATGAGGACTTTGATTTAATACTGACATGATCGTTGGTATATGCTCACCATAATGATCTGCCGGCATACCTTGAATGCTGACACGGCCCTGAGTAGGAAGTAGCGCACCTTGAATTAGCTTTAATAAAGTAGATTTACCAGCACCACTTCGTCCAATGATTGCTATTTTTTTACCTTGTGGCAC
The DNA here is from genome assembly GCF_002706795.1 of Brevibacillus laterosporus DSM 25. Taxonomy (NCBI): domain Bacteria; kingdom Bacillati; phylum Bacillota; class Bacilli; order Caryophanales; family Paenibacillaceae; genus Brevibacillus; species Brevibacillus laterosporus. Next base: position 3,962,546 of record NZ_CP017705.1, on the reverse strand, counting down.
ACTAAGCGATACCTGCCCAACCGCAATTGGTGCTTCTGGAGCATATTGATATGTGACTTCCTCTATTCGGATGTGTGCATCCTTCTGGGCTACTTGTATCAGCTGCTCATCTATCCTTGAATGAAACTCGCTTGTTTGATTGTTTCCATCTATCTTATTAATACTGTGCAAGCGGTCTAATGAGTTTTGATATTGGGGGATTTTCTCAATAGCTTCTGAGATTGGCAAAAAGATATCCATCACTGGAAACATGACCAGTACAAAAGCCGCAATCAACGTCACAGCAATTTCTCCCATAGCGTATTGATCACCTGTCCAAAATAACATGGCTACGACAATGCAACCTACAATACCTTGTCCCAAGAAATTGCGCCACTTACTCCATTCGCTTAATGTAGTGTCAATACGGGCTACTTTCTCCTCATCCTGCTCGTAGGAATGAACAAATTGCTCCTCCCTACCACTTATCACCCAGTCACTCATACCCATTATGGCATCTGTCAGTTTTTGATATAAACCATTGCGTTCTGATTTACTTTCTGTTTGCAGTTGTTTAGTCAGCATAAGGGAAATAGCCGGAAATACAAATAGCAATAACATGATTAAAAAAGCCAAGAACAAGGCAAATCCTGCATCAAACCACCCAATGACAGCAAGCACCACCATAAACATTACCAATGCAACAATGCTGGGAAAAATGGTGCGTAAGTATACATTTTGAAGATACTCGACATCATCAGCTAGAACACCCAGTAAATCACCTGTACGAAAACGTGAACGAACAAATAATGCTTGCGGTTCAAGAATTTGATACAACCGTAAACGCATTTTCGATAGAATCCGCAAGATTGTATCATGCCCGATCAAACGTTCCACATAATGCACGACAGCACGACTGATACCAAACGTGCGAACTAATACTACCGGCACATAGACCAACAAAATATTCTCAGGTCGCAATGCCGATTTAGAAATGAGAAAACCTGATGTAAACATCAAAGAACTAGCTGTAAGAGCTGTACATACTCCTAAAAGGATAATAACAACAAACCTTCTGGCATGAGCTTTCATGTAGGGGAAAAACCATTCATCTCGCTTCATTAGATTTCCTCCCCTTGCATTACAATCATTTGATAGTATGTTCCTTGTTTGGCAAGCAACTCTGCATGTGTCCCTATTTCTTTTATCGTACCCTGTTCCAATACGATGATAAGATCCATATCAGGCATCCAATGTAGCCTATGTGTTGCCAGAAGCACTAATTTATCTTCAAACAAAGAGAGCATCGTCTCTTTTAGTTCATATTCAGTTTCAATATCAAGATGGGCGGTCGGTTCGTCCAATAAAATAATAGGGCGATTACTTAAAAAGGCACGAGCAAGAGCGACGCGTTGCTCCTGTCCACCACTTAACGCACGTCCACCATTCCCGATTCGTTCCTCACCTTTTCTAGGTAGACTGTTGAACAAATCACCTAAACCAGCGGCTTGAATCGCTTTTTCAACCTGCTCATCACTAGCTAAAGGAGAGTAAAACTTTACATTGTCATAGAATGAGCTTGAAAAAATATAGGGGTGCTGAGGAATATAGGTTGTCTGGCTTTGCCATTCAGGTTGGCAAAGCGAAGATACCCGTTGCCCATTTAACTCCATTTGTCCAGATGTAGGGACTAAAAATCCAGCAAGTACATCTATCAATGTAGACTTACCAGCGCCACTTTCTCCAATAATTCCGATCTTTTGCTTTCCCGTTATAGTAAAAGAGATATCTCGTAAAGAAGGCTTGGCTTCCATATGAGCTTCTTCTACTTGAATTGAGTTTGTATTACTCTCATGCTTCATGCCAATAGAAGTAAGCATTAGCGAGCTTTCCTTCGTCCATTCGTTTATGGTTACGTTGGCATCGTCTTTCTTGTCTTGAGCAACCTGCTTCTGAAGGATCGCTTGAATCGCCTCTCCCGCTTCTTTTCCATTTAACGTCGCATGATAATCAGCGCCCACCATGCGAATTGGCAAGAAATACTCAGGTGCCAAAATCAACACGGTTAACCCTGTTAAGAGAAAGATTTCCCCTGAAATAAGACGTAGCCCTAGACTAACCGCAACACAGGCCACAGAAAGCATTGTGAAAAAGTCCAAAGCAAATGATGATAGGAATGCTACACGCAAAGTTCCCATCGTAGCAGAGCGATAACGATCACTCACCCGCTCAATTGTTTTACTATGTGTACGGCTCAACCCTAAATATCTAAGGGTTTCCAACCCACGTAATGCATCTACAAAATGGTTGGATAAAATGCGATATGATTTCCATTGACGATCCATTTTCCCCTTAGCTGCAAGACCAATTAGAATCATGAACACAATTAAAATCGGCATAGTAACAAGCAATATAATCCCAGAAATCATATCCTGCCAAGCTACATAAGCAAGAATAACCCAAGGCGTAATCGCAGTACTAACCATACGTGGAATAATCAATTCAAGATAGGTACGAAATTGTGCAACGCCCTCTATCACGAGCGTTACCACATTCCCTGTACCCTGTGTTTTTGCAAAACGCGGTCCTAATAAAAATAGCTTCTCCATTAAACTTTTACGTACATCACTGCCTGTTTTCATCGCAAAACGATAGGCGATTTTCTGTTGCAACAAGTTGGTCAAATGACGAACGAGAAACGCCAGTAAAAATAAGCCCAATCCCATATATAGCTCTTGTAGTTTTTGACCAGCAAAAAGGGCGGAAATAACTTCCGCCAACCATTTTGCCTGGTATAGAATCGACAAGCTTTGGATTAGAACAAGCACAGCTACTGCTATTAGAACTGGCACAATTCCTTTATAACCGAGTAAGTTTTTACCCATTAATATTCCAAGTGCTCCTTCTCATGTACACGTTTATGAAATACGAAGTAACTCCAAATTTGATAGCCCAATACGAATGGTAGCAAGGATAAAGCTACGATCGTCATGATTTTAAGAGAGTAAGGACTAGACGATGCATTTTGAATTGTCAGGTTGAACATACTATCAATCGAGCTAATCATTACACGTGGGAACAATCCAATAAATACTGAACTAATGGAAAGGGCAATCACTGTACCAGTCATCCCGAATGCCCATCCATCGCGTTTTTTCGTAATAAAGTAACCAGCTAGCACATAAGCAATAACACCCAATACTGCTATCACACTTAGTATGCCACCCCGAACGGCAAAAATATCCGTCATGAAGTAGGTCATACCTCCAAAGATAACCAATAGAAGCGCTAGTGGAGCCAACAACATTTTTGCTTGTTTGCGAGCACGCATGCGCAAATCACCTGTTGTCCGTAGCGTTGCAAACAAAAGACCGTGTACTTGGCAAAGAACAACGACAGTTACTCCACCCATCACACTATACAAATTAACCATGTCAAACAATCCTGCATTCATTTCCATGTTTGCATCGATTGGTAAACCCTTTAACAGACAAGCAAATACCACACCAAGTAAGAATGGTGGTAAAAAACTACCGATAAAAATCGCAACATCCCAAACTTTTCTCCATACGGGATTATCTACTTTTCCACGGTATTCAAAAGCAACACCGCGACCGATTAACGCTAACAAAAGAAATACTAATGGCAAGTAAAACCCACTAAACAACGTTGCATACCAGTTAGGGAACGCAGCAAACATCGCTCCCCCTGCGGTCAATAACCATACTTCATTCGCATCCCAGAACGGGCCAATTGAATTGATTAAAACGCGGCGCTCCATGTCTGATTTGGCTAGGAAAGTAGTAGACATCCCAATTCCAAAATCAAAACCCTCTAAAAAGAAGAATCCAATGAATAAAACAGCGATTAAAACAAACCAGAGTTCATTAAGAGAAAGCATGAGTTTCCTCCTTATTAAACGGGTCATTTGTGCTTGCTTCTGCCTTCACTAGAGCATAAGGACCCTTCTTGATAACACGAGTGAACAAATAAAGGAGCACAATGAATAGCGCCAAATAAATCGTACTAAAAGCAATCAGTGAGAATAACACTTCCCCAGCAGATACGCTTGGAGAAATACTATCTTCCGTTTTCATCAATCCAAAAACAGTCCACGGTTGACGACCAAATTCAGTCATAACCCAGCCTGCCGTATTAGCGATAAATGGTAAAGAAATACTATATACCATTGAATACATAAACCATTTATTTGGCTTGTCTAGCTTTTTGCGCCATGACAGATAGAGTCCAATCATGGAAAGTAGAATCATTAAGCTACCACCGGCTACCATGATGCGGAAACTCCAGAATGTCGTACGAACAGGTGGAATATAATCACCAGGACCATATTTTTGTTCGTATTCAGCTTGTAATTCAATCATTCCAGGAAGGTCACCTGAGAATTTACTATAGGATAGATAGCTTAACATATAAGGAATTGAAACCTGTATTCCATTTTTCTGATTTTGTGTATCAATCGTAGCAAATACCGTCCAAGGAGCAGGGTCCGGACTTCTTTCCCACAGCGCTTCACTCGCGGCCATTTTCATAGGCTGTGTTCCCACCAAGTATTGTGCTTGTTGGTGACCAAATACAGCAACAAGGATAGAAGATATAAGAGCAATCACAATCGATAACTGAAATGATGATTTAAAGAATGGTATCTCTTGTTTACGCAATAATTTATAAGCACTAACACCAGCTACTAGAAAAGCTCCTGTTGCAAACGCGGAAAAAATCGTATGCGGGAACTCTACCATTAACTGTCCATTTGTAACGAGCGCAAAAAAGTCATTCATCTCTGCTCGACCATTATTGATTTCAAAGCCTACAGGTCGTTGCATAAAAGAGTTAGCTAACAAAATCCAGAAAGCAGACATTGTCGTACCGAAAGACACCAGCCAAATACAGAGACAGTGGACTTTCTTTGATAAACGCTCCCAACCAAAAATCCATAAACCAATAAATGTAGATTCTAAAAAGAAAGCTAATAATGCCTCAATTGCAAGGGGTGCACCGAAAACGTCACCAACAAATCTAGAGTAATTAGACCAGTTCATACCAAATTGGAACTCCTGTAGAATCCCTGTTACCACACCTACACCAAAGTTAATTAGGAACAGCTTGCCCCAGAACTTTGCCATGTGCTTATATTTTTCTTCGCCTTTGACCACATACATCGTTTCCATTATTGCGATTAGAAAAGATAATCCAATCGTCAATGGGACGAAGATGAAGTGGAAAATCGTTGTGGAAGCAAACTGAGTACGTGATAGCAATACCAGATCCAAATCCATTGATTTCCTCATCCCTCTCTCTTGATAGTTTTTTAACTAAAAGGTATTTTATCTATCCTTGCGTTATTTTCTCAGATTGTTCCATACCCCATGTGTGATATTTATCACATTTAGTTCGATAGTTTCAATCTAATTTGAAAAGATTCATCTATCCGACAAAAAGTAACATTTTAACAAAAAACTATTCAGAAAATTACCTATATAACAACGTTCATAAAATGATTAGTTGATCGAGGTAATTTTATTGAAAAAATGTTATTTTTTTGATAAACAAAAAAGACGACTACTATTTTCTGTAGCCGTCTTTTTTATTTTCGTTTTACGTTCATTTATTCTCTTCTTAAAGTTTTACCCGTTGCAATCGCAAAGCATTTAACACAACTGATACGGAACTCAGTGCCATCGCTGCACCTGCCAACCATGGAGCTAATAAGCCAGCAGCAGCAATTGGAATCCCCAAACAATTGTAGGCAAGAGCCCAAAACAAATTTTGTTTAATGTTCGTCATCGTTTTCTTGCTCATTTTGAAAGCATCCGCGATGCTATTTAGATCGCCCCGCATCAATGTAATATCAGCTGCTTCCATTGCTATATCTGTACCCGTTCCCATAGCAATACCTATATCTGCTGTGGCTAAAGCTGGAGCGTCATTGATTCCATCTCCAACCATCGCTACTTTTTTACCAGCTTGTTGTAATCTGGTTACTTCTGCTGCCTTTTCCTCTGGTAACACTTCTGCAATTACATGATCGACACCCACTTGAGCTGCAATCGCTTTTGCTGTTCGTTCATTATCGCCTGTTACCATATAGACACTTAGACCCATTTCTCTTAAGCGAGTAATCGCTTCCCGGGAGGTTTGTTTGACTGTATCCGCTACCGCAATTACTCCAGCATATTGTTGATCAATGGCAGCTAGCATTGCTGTTTTCCCTTCCTGCTCCCATTTTTCCATAATAGGTAATGCTTGATCGATCTGTACGTCAAATTTCTTCATTAGTTTACGTGTTCCAACTAATAGTTCTTTCCCATCAATAATGGCACGCACCCCATACCCTGGAATTGCTTCAAATTCGGTAGGAATTTGTAATACAATCCCCTGCTCGATAGCACCTGTAACAATCGCTTCTGCTAAAGGATGTTCGGAATTTTTCTCCGCACTAGCAATATATCGAAGAAATTCTTGTTTTTCCCAAATATCTATTGATAGGACATCCGTCAATTCAGGCTTACCTTTTGTAATCGTCCCTGTTTTATCAAGTAGTACTGTATCAATTCGATGGGTTGCTTCCAAATGTTCCCCACCTTTAAATAGAACACCCGCTTCGGCTGCCCGACCAGAGCCTGCCATGATTGAGGTTGGGGTTGCCAGACCGAGTGCACACGGGCAAGCAATGACAAGTACAGCTATTAGAATTTCTAGTGCGCTAGTAAAATCACTCGGTGTAATGAGGAAGTACCAAATCAAAAAAGACAAGATAGCAAGCGATACGACAATCGGAACAAAAATTCCTGAAATCTTGTCGGCCACACGCTGAATCGGTGCTTTTGAGCCTTGTGCTTCTTCCACCACTTTAATAATTTGGGCCAATGCTGTTTCCTTACCGACCTTTGTAGCCCTTACTTGTAAAACACCGTTTTTATTAATCGTAGCTCCTATTACATGATCGCCTGACTGTTTTTCCACTGGGATGCTTTCTCCCGTGAGCATTGATTCGTCTACTGTAGATTTTCCCTCAACAATCTCTCCATCTACCGGTATTTTTTCACCTGGCTTTACGAGAAACAGATCATCAACATGTACGTCCTCCACAGCAATGACCAGTTCTTCACCATTGCGAATAACCGTAGCTGTTTTAGCCTGAAGTCCCATTAAGGTTTTAATTGCTTCTGATGTACGACCCTTCGCTAATGCTTCAAAAAGTTTTCCTAATAGAATTAATGTAATAAGTACAGCACTAGTTTCATAATAAAGATGGACTTCATGATGCATGGTTTCCATACTTCTAATCGTTTCATAAAGACTATAAAAATAAGCTGCGGATGTTCCCAATGCTACTAATACATCCATGTTTGCTGAGCCATTGCGGAGTGCCTTGTATGCTCCTTGGTAAAATTGCCAACCAATAATGAACTGTACTGGAGTCGCCAAAAGGAATTGAAACCATGGGTTCATTAATATGTCAGGGGCCCAAATAAATGATGTAAACGAAAAATGCTTCACCATCGTCCATAACAAAGGCAGAGATAGGATTGCAGAGATAATAAGTTTACGCTTTTGCCGAGCAATCTCTTTTTTACGATGATCAGACTCCGACGCTTGCTCACCCTGCTTCAGACTTGCTCCATATCCCAGATTCTCTACCTTTTTTATTAAATCGACCATGGTTGTCTCAGATGGTTGATACACCACAGTTGCTCTTTCCATCGTTAGATTAACGTTTGCTTCCATGACCCCAGGAAGTTTGTTTAGTCCCTTTTCAATTCGAGTCGCACATGCGGCACATGTCATTCCCGTGATAAGAAGCTCAGCTTTTTCTTTGGCTGTACCATACCCAAGGGATTCTATACGTTGTTCTAAATCAACCACACCTACCTTTTTGGGATCAAAAGTAACCGTAGCTCGCTCTAAACTCAGATTAACAGTAGCATCTTGAACCCCTTCTGTCTTCTGCAATCCTTTTTCAATTCGTCGGGCACATGCGGCACAAGTCATACCGGTAATTTGCATCGTTGTTTTTTGTTGCTTGGTTGCTGCGACACTCTCAGCCATGCTACTACCTCCTCACACATACTATACCCTAGTTGCCTTACACTATCTTATATCCCAATTTCTCCACTTGTTCTTTTAGAAGACCTACTTCTAGACTATTGGGGTCGTGCTCAATTTCTACCTGCTTCTGAACTAGATCTACCTGAACTTTTATTGCTCCTACTTCATTACATGCTTGTTCAATCTTTGCTGCACAACTTTTGCAAGACATTCCTTCTACATAAAAAACTGTTTTTGTCATTATGACATCTCCCCTTGTTTGTATCGTCACATTTATAATACTATACCCCCCTACCCTATGTAAAGAGTAAAAAAGAAAGACCTACATTTTATGATATTATCCCCTTTTAGTAGACAGTAAGAAGCAAGACCCCTTACTGTATTAACTAGGAGGGGAATTTTCTATGGGGGAAATTAGAAAAACATATTCAAAGGATTTTAAGTTAAAAGCCGTACGGCTTTATTTGAGCGGTGAACAAGGGTACAAAACACTTACAAGGGATCTCGGCATTAGTGACCCTTCTATTTTAAGAAGATGGGTTGATCATTATAGAAAGGAAGGTATACAGGGACTAGATGAAAAACGCGGGAGAACAAAAAATCCTCTTAGAGGAAGACCACGAATAAGGCCAGAGAGTACGGAGGAAGAGATAGTTCGATTACGTGCAGAGAACGAATTCTTAAAAAAGTGGCTAGGTCTAGAAAAGAGGTGAAACCGAAAGATAAATGCTGTTTTTTCGAGCTTATTAAAGAATTGTCTAAAAAGTATTCTATTACTTTATTGTGTAAAATTACGAAAGTATCTCGTAGTGGTTTTTACAAGTGGCTTTCTCGTGAGAAACACCCCACCTCAAAACAATTGGTAAATGAAAAATTAAGAGAAATGATCATGGAGTGTCATCAAGAGGTCAAAGGTATTTACGGGTATCCCCGAATAAAAGTGTGGTTATTTAGAAGGTACGGGCTAAAAGTCAATCATAAACGTGTGTATCGCATTATGAAGGAACTTGGGATACAAGCGCTAATCCGTAAAAAACGAAAATTCTTTGGGCGCAAAGAGAAGGTTGTCATCTCCGAAAACAAGCTGAATCGAAATTTTTGCGCCTCACGGCCAAATGAGAAATGGGCTACAGATATTACCTACATACTATTTAATGGTCGCCGTCTTTATCTGTCTGTCATATACGACATGTATAACAACGAAGTTGTTGCCTACAAAACAAGCAAACGTAATGATTTACGACTCGTAATGGATACCGTAAAATTAGCGATTAAAAAGCGGGATGTAAGCGGAGTCCTCCTACACAGTGATCAAGGATACCAGTACACCTCAAAGCAGTATAACCAGTTCCTTCAGCAATATAAAATCGTAGCAAGTATGTCTAGAAAAGGTAACTGTTTAGATAACGCCTGTATTGAGGGGTTCTTTGGGCATTTAAAAACAGAGTGTTTGTACCTTCATTCGTTTCAAACAGATAAAGAAGTGGAAGAAGCTCTTCACGGTTACATTAATTTCTATAATCAGCAACGGTTTCAATCTCGATTAAAAAACCTGAGTCCGATAGAATACCGAACTCAGGTAGCCTAGATGGGGCTTGTTTAAAGTTGTCTACTTGACAGGGGCAAGATCATTATTGTAAGTCCTTCTTTTCTCATTATTTAATCGATTTTAGATGGAGTCATCAGGTTGTAGCTGACAATTACCATGACCAGAGCCAATAAAAGAAAATACATTGGCATAGGAAGCAGTGTTCCATTATGAAGGTAGCTCATACCTGTAGTAATAAAACTAACAATAAAGTAATAGCTTAACCCAAATATAGCGCCTGCTGTTCCTTGTGTGTCATGATAATTCACCAGTGCTAAGCTTAGGCAATTAGGTATTGCCATCCCAATCCCCATCAAAAGTGTAAAAACAGAACTAACAAGTAATACCAATGACAGGATTGAAGAATCTAATCCAATAAGCACCAGACTTGTTAAAAAACCTGCACCCAATGTCGTTACAAGTGATCCTAGATAAATAATTCTCTCAGCTGAAAGTTTCTGTAGCAATTTCTTTGAAAGTAGCGCACCAATTATGGACGCTAAAGCTACAAAAACTCCAAAAAACCCAAACACACCTGGTGTCATATGAAAAAACTCAATGTAAATAAAAGGTGCTTCTGCATAGTAACTGAACAAAATCCCATTCGTTAGTCCAATCAGCAATCCAAACAACCATACTCTTTTATCACGAGCCATACGTTTAGCTACTAAACGTACACTACTTTTGGAAGTTACAGATAATTTTGTCTCTGGTAACGCCATAAACGTGTACACAAAAACAACCGCACCCAGCACAACAAGGGTAAAGAAAACAGCCCGGAATCCCCAAGCCTGATCGATGAATCCCCCAAGCAAGGGACCAATCGCAGGAGTAAAGGCAAGCGCAGCAGATATCTGGGCAAACACAACGTGACGCCTGACTCCGTCAATGCTTTCACGAAGAATCGTTTGTGTCACCACAGAGCCAGTACTCGCTCCAAAAGCCTGAACAAATCTGCTGATTAATAACCATTCAACTGCATTAGATAGATAGCAGCCAAGACTGCCAACTCCATAAATAAATATGCCCCATAGCATTGCGGGCCGCCTTCCAATGACATCAGATAGCCTTCCCCAAAAGAAAACCCCTAAGGCAAAGCCAAAGAAATAAAGGCTCAATGTTAACTGAATGATATTGCTGCTAACACCAAACGTTTGTGAAATATCAGGTAAAGAAGGTGTATATATCGTTTCACTAATTTGTGGAAAGCCCACAAGGATAATAAATAGTAACAGTGACGGTGTTGAGATTTTTTTGGTCATACCGATTCCCCCTATTATGTGCAAATCTCAAAACTCTGCACATACCCTACGGAATAGGGGGTTTACACTTACATAATCTAGTAAACGAGAGCATTTCTATCACCATACTTTTAATAGGGGGTCAAACCTTTACTAAAGATAGTAGCATAGATAAAACTAGTCCTCAACTTTGGTCACGCTATTCTCTACTGCTTATCCCCGCCAGTGATAGAACTTTTTTGACTTCTCGTCTGATCTTCCTGATAGTAGATACGGCTTACCGTTTCCTGGGAGACCCTTTGTTGGTGATGATTTCAGCTTTGTCTTACCAATATGTACTTTCGTTCCCAATGGGACTAAGCTATACAACTCTTCCACATCTTGATTAAACAGTCTGATACACCCTTTGGACACAGCTTTGCCGATAGAAGATGGGTCATTCGTTCCGTGAATGGCATAATCTGGGTTACTCAAGGCGAGAGCACGTGTACCGTATACTTTGGTTGCTGATTTTGGCTTATTTACTTTTAATGCAATGCTAAAATCTCCTACAGGCGTCTGATTATGAGTTCCTAGTGCCACAGGATAGGAGCGTAATAGATAGGAACCACTCACTACATGCATCCGAAATTCAGGAATGGAGATGTTTAATTCAATTGGTTGAAGCCCTTTTGCTACCATGTCTAGCCCCTTTGCCCTTACTACTTGTTCCATACTTTCCCAAGGTCTTTGCGGTTGAAAGGCAGCTGGGTTATAAATCCATCCGTCCTGATCCCCTGCGGGAGGTACAGGGATTTGAGACAAATAATTATTTGGAGATGCTTGTGTCAATTGACTAAGTTGCTTGGGAAGCGTTTGGGTTTGAAGATAGTAATGATAAAGTGCTGTTCGCAAAGATAATAATCCTAGTAAAGAATGCTGCTGCTCACCTACTCTTTTTTTTATGGACTCGACGAGTTGCTGACTATCACAGGCGCAATGAGCATCCGTTATAGGGAACCATTCCCCGGCGGCATTCGTAATTCCAAGAACCTGTTCTGGTGTGTAAAAAGGTAGTGCTTGGTACACTGGGAGTTGCTTGTTTGGTGGTACGACGACAACTAAAGGAGATTCCTGACCCGTCTGCTGCACGTCATGAAACAACGGAGCTAAAGAGGTTGAAAGCTGAGCCCCTATAACATCCTCATTCAACTCTTTATGCACAGGTCCTGCGATAACAACCAACGGACGCTTTTGCAAAAGTGATGCAATTGAACTAGCATGCAACGTCTTTTGTTCACTAGTGGACAAGACTTTATCTGTGTTACGTGAATTAGTCGTAATTTGATCCGAATTCACCAGATTTCTGTTGATAATCTCGGAACCTCCTAAGAAAAGGGTCGTAACATACATGAACAGAATGACTAGAAAGATTACAATCCTTCGTTCGTTTACCATGTGTGCCTCCTTCCGCTTTTCGGAGCCTGAAATAAAAATTCTCTTCCTTTATGTAACGACAAATATTGGCACTTTTATGAGTAAAAAGCCCAACGAATCCTTTCTACAAGGAAATACGTTAGGCTTTTTGTCCGTACAAATCATTACTTTTCCATAAATTTAATTTCAAGTAAATCAAGTAGGAATATGAAGATAGGAATCCCCAGTATTAGTCCCCATACCCCGATAAAATGTTCTGAGATAATCAATACCGCAAATGTTACAAAGATCGGTAGCTTGGTTTTTGACGACATCAGCTTAGGATTAAGCACATAGGCTTCAATAGCATGCAGCACAGTAATCATGATAAGTACATAGATAATCTTGATAAAACCTCCGATACTAAAAGCGATAGCGCACAGAGGAATTAACGAAATAATGACACCTGCCACCGGAATCAAGCCAAGTACGAAAATCATTATTCCTAATGCAAATAGATGTGGAAAATCCATAATCCATAAAGCAATAATCGACATGATGCAGTTAACCAAAGAAATCACAAATTGTACTTCAATTACTTTACCAAAGGACTGCGTAAACTTATTTCCGAAGTAACGAAAATCCTCGTAGAAATAGGATAGCTTACTTGTTCTTACTTTGGAGGTTAAGAAGAAAATCTTTTCTTTTTCCAGCAGGAAGAAGAGACTTAAAATCATGGCAATCACAAAATTGATACCTAACTTACTTGCATTGGTAACAACACCAACTAAAAATTCCATCCCATTATTCACATAGCTCGCCACATTAATCTTTTGCAACGACTCCACCATGAATTCTAGAATAAAATTATCCACTGGAAAAATCGGTTTCTCATAAAAAGCAATCACTTGCTGTACAAGCGGCGACAATTCAGAAATCACACTTGGTAAAAATCTTAGAATGCCAATGACAATTAGTGAAATAAACACTGCATATTGGAGAATCAATGTGATCTTCCTAAGTATCTTTCGCTCGATGCTTAGTTGACGGACAAGAAATTGATGTAATTCATTCATCAGAAAGGTGATGATGAAGAAAAGCAAGATCATGTTCATCATACTTCGAAATATGTAGACAAACGCAACTAAGATAAGTAATACAATAATTTTTTTCATGATTGTACTTTTAAATACTTCTTTTAGAGAGGTCATATAAGGGTTCCGTGCTCCTTTATGTTGGTATATCTTAATACGTTTCATAACGTAATCTGGTTTCAAATGTAGGTAAGCATATTAGTAAAGTAACATGTTAGGGAATCCAAGTCCATTTTTTTCCTCTCTATCTCATTACAAGCTGATAAGAAATTAATTATTCATCCTCATCACGAAATAACTCTGCTAGCATTGCCTCTCTATTTTCTAAAAAACGTCTTGTAATTTGATAGTGTAACGTCTGCTCATAGCTGGTCGTTGCAATAGGAGATTGGTCAAAATTATAAATTTTCGCTCCCGGAAATGCTAGCAGAATCGGAGAATGGGTAGCAATGATAAATTGTGCTGATTGCTCTAAGTCCTTCATTAAGCGTAATAAGGAAAGCTGTCGCGCAGGCGACAAGGCCGCTTCTGGCTCATCTAGTAAATAAATGGCTTTATGACCAAACCGATTGCGAAAGAGAGAGAGAAACGATTCACCATGTGACTGGGCATGTAAAGAACGTCCACCATAGTGACTCGTACCATATATACTGTCTATATGGCTAGCGAACTGATAGAAAGTTTCTGCCCTCAAAAAAAAACCATTTGTTATCTTAGGAAGCCATGACAACTGAATATACTCCCCTAGCGAAGCATCAGAAGCGTCTACCTCATAGTAATTATGTCTGCCCCCACCTGCTGTGTGGAAATCACATTGATAAGCAATAGCTTCTAATAGAGTTGATTTTCCCGAACCATTCTCACCTACAAAAAAGGTGATATTTTTATCAAACGATAAACTCTCTAGGTTTTGCAAAGCAGAAATCGAAAACGGATATTCCTTACGATTAGGGTATTTTTCTGTTAGTAGCCGCACTTGGCGAAGATACACGCTCTACACTCTCCTATTTGTTCAACGGTCGCATTAGAGGAAGTAATATTGCCAAGCCTATGACGCCAAGCAAAACTCTCATGGATCTCGAAAACATTTACTCGTTTAGCAAAAACCAAATGGAACTAAAAACTCCTCCTTGTTATTATACAACATCGTGGGAGAACCGTTACGTTGCTTTTTTGTAAACTTATTACTTCTATAACCTCTCTACTTGTTTATGATAATCCTTCATTTATTTGAAAAAAAGAGAAACGATAGAAGTCTCACACAATATAGGTTATCTTCTAAGCCTAATCGTGTAGCTTTATCGTTCCTTTTTTTCTATTGTTGCTTAAATGCTATATCTCCCGAAGTCGTTTCAATTCTCACCGTACGTTTAACCTCTTTCCCATTCGTTGCCTCTACGTTATCATTTGAGATACTGTTGAATCGGAACCCTTCAATATCAGTCTGAATCTCTCCAGAGGATGTCTTTGCTACAAACCGTGTATCTGTAGGCTGTTTATTCGTAACTACCTTAATGTTTCCGCTAGATGCTTCCAATGTTAGATCGTTCGTTACTTCAGCTGTGTGCAGAGCAATATTTCCAGAGGTACTATTTGCTTTTACCTCTCCAGTTACTAATTCTACTTCCACGTCGCCTGATGTAGATTCAAATGAAGAATGCGTAGCTATAAGCCGTGAAATTTCCACATTTCCTGACGTAACCTGAATATCATTCTTTTCGCTTTCAAGACGTTCAATCTCTATGTCCCCAGATGTACTGGATGCTACAAATTCCTTAGTTAACACATCGTCCACCGTAATATTACCTGATGTGCTACTAAGCTTCATTTTCTCCCACGTTTGTTTGGGAAGCGAGATGGTTAGCCCTCTGTCATTCATGCTAAAATCAATGGTAAACCAGTTCTGGGGGTGTATTGTCGTAATCAGAAGCTTGTCATTCTCCTCCCTTACTTGTAGTTCTGTATTCTTAGTATTCAACCATCCAGATTTCTCATCCAAACGAATTTTTATTTGATTGTCATTACTTGAGACAATATGGATATCCTCACTAGCACTATCCACCACAATTTGTTTGAATTGTGGGTGCTCGATCGTCTTTTTGCTGGTTGTATTTGCTGTTTCCTGTCCAAAAATCCCCCCAGATAAAAACCATCCCACACACCCGATAACACCTATAACAATAAATAGTACGCCTATGATTGCTGATTTTCTCATCTGAATCCTCTCCTATTTACCTTCTATACAGTTGCCCTAGCCAGATGTTGTTAAGAAGCTACATGTTTTGACCTTACGATCGTAATATTCATTTTCAAATAGCGAATAAACAGCTTATACATAAAGATAGTGGCATAATACATACCATTCATAAGTAAAATTCCAAGTCCGCATAAGGTAAGGGCTGCAAACACTTGCAACCATTGAGATGAAGAAAAACCAAACATAATGGCAGAAAGCACAGCAAGAATTGGTGAAATCATAAATGCCAGGCTAATTCCCCATCCTGCCAATAAGAAACCTAGGATAACGATACTCGGTCCCAATACAAAGACGAAGTTCATAAAGCTTACTCCAATCATAGCTACGATGACACCGAATAAATTCCCTAGTGTAGGTTGACTCTGAGCCTTATCTAAATGGAAGGTGACCAGCAATTCTTTAGCAATCATTTTGGGAGAGCCCAGCTTTTCAATAATCTCTTTTTCACTCTTTCCTTCTTCCAGACCAATTTGAAAATGCTCTATATAATCGTACAAAATGTCTTCTCGCTCTTCTGCGGAAATGTTGGATAAACTAATCTTTAATTCATGCAAAAAAGCATCTTTATTCACTCCTCATGCCCTCCTCAATAATGATATTGACACTAGTAGCAAACATTCTCCACTCTGCAACCAACTGTTGCATATACGTTCGCCCTTGACTCGTAATTTGATAATATTTTCGGGGAGGTCCTTCGGAAGATTCCTTCAAATAAGTCGTAAAATACCCTTCATTTGTCAGCCTTCTTAATAAGGGATAGACTGCTCCTTCCGAAATCTCGAATCTACTGGATATTTTTTGTACCAATTCATATCCATAACGATCTTTTTTATCCAATAAAACTAGCACACAAAGTTCTAATACACCTTTTTTAAATTGTATATTCATCCTTTCACCACCTTGCATAAAACAGTATTATACAAACTGAGGTACTGTTTAACATATAATACATTATTGTATGTATTTACACAACACCACAAAGCACCTATCAAAAAAGCCACTCGATCCCTATATGACAAGGGAAAGTGGCTTTTCTCTGCTTATTTTTTATTTTTATTTACGAGTAGATCAACAATGATATCCAACTGTTTCTCCAAATTCAATCCATCTGTCATCCAGAACTTCTTAGAATCAAGCATGTATACATGATTATGTTTTACTGCCTCTAGATTTTTCCAGATTGGACTACTCATGATTTCTTTTGCCCGCTCTGCTCCACCGTCAGGCTCATATACGCTAATAAACATGTGATCAGCAGCATATTCAGACAACAGCTCTAAGGAAATATCCTTCCCTTGACCTGTAGGAAAAATCTCTTTTTTTACTTTTTCTACTGGCTTTAATTCAAACATTTCCATCAGATTGTATCCAGCATCACGTGTTTTTGGCCACACCCAGAAATTTTTGGCCCAGATCGAGTAGCTTCCTACTGTTTCATTTGATCCAATTATACTTTTTACTTTTTCTTTAGCTGCTTCAGCTTTTTGCTTATAACGAGTAATAAATGCTTCAGCTTCCGCTTCTTTTCCTACTAGCTCTCCAAAGGTCCGAACTTCCTCAATCGGATCCGTACCTTCAAGTGTTCCCGAAGGTAAAGAAACAGTCGGGGCAATTTTCTTCAACTGCCCCGTAATTTCTGTAGGTAAATAGGTTGGTACAATGATTAAATCGGGTTTCAACTGCATCACTTTCTCAATCGATACATCCCCTACATTTTCTACACCCTCAAGCTCTTTAGATAGCAATACAGAATTCTCTAATGCAATAGAGCCCGCCCCGACTGGTTTAACACCAAGCGCTGCCAAATCTCCCAAAAACGTAATGCTGACGATACGCTCTGGATGAATAGGAATTTCAATTTCACCCGTAGCATCCCTAAACACCTTCGTCTTCTTTTCGGCAGATGATTTGCCCTCGTTATTAAGCTGTGACACTGTCTTTGATGTGGTATTACAAGCACTAACCATCATAGCTAGTAGTAGCATAACTATAATCGGCATGAAGCCTCGTTGTTTGATATATAGCATGTTCATCCTCCAATATGTAAGCCAGGTCTTTTCATCAGAAACTCATAATTTTGATAACTATTATCAATCATTTTCTTCATTGCACATTTTAACTTTCTATTAAAAAGATGTCTATATTAAATTTTGCCATTTGGTAAAAGGTGTAAATCTAGCTCCTTACTAATGAAGGAACACATTTGAGCAAGAAAATGGCTATTTTATCTGAATTTCTGTGTAACTTATTCCCTTCTCCAACGTCTCTATTTACGATTACCAAAAATATGCTTTGGGGTTATCAACGACTTCCCCTGTTTTGCCCTGTTTTTTGGCTTAAAGAGGGAGTAGGTTGCTGTCTACAGGCAAAATTTAAGGATATTCAGGAGGAAAACAATGAGGAAACAAATGAAGAAAAGCGCATTCTTACTGCTAGCCACAACTCTGGCAATCACACCCCTACTCTCTGTGCCACAAGGTGCTTATGCTGCATCAGATTTAAGTATCGACGCCAAGAGCACCAAAGCAGGTGAGAAAACTACTTATACGATAAAGTTTGAATCAGACAAAAAAACAAGTGAGATTGAAGTAGATTTTGATTCTGACTTTGACTTGAGCAAAGTAGAAACTGATTCTGTTGAAGTAAATGGTAAAGATCCAAAAGATGTTACTGTTAAAAAAGGCAAAGTTACAATTAAACTAAGCAAAAATATCGGTAAAGGTGATGATGTCAAAATTATCATTAAAGATGTCATCAACCCTGATAAAGCCGACGATTACAAAATCTCCGTTGATGATGGCGACAGTGATGATGATGAAAAAATCGAGATCACAAAAGGCTCCTCTAGTAAAAGTGGCTCTGAAAAAAATGCCTTCTCTGTGTCTTTAGGCAGTAGCTACTCAGATGAGAAAACCTCTATTGAACTCTCTAAATTTACTTTAGAAGACAAATTGGATGATTCAAAATATATTGAGGTTATTTTCCCTGAGTCTGGCATGGTTCCAAGCAGACTCAGCACGGACGATGTAGAAATTAACGGTCACACTCCTAAAGATGTCAGCGTCTCTGGTAAAACGGTAAAAATTAAACCGAGCTCCAAAGATAATGATGAGAAAAAACTTGAGATCTCATTTAAAAAAGGAGCTGGCTTTAAAACACCATCATCCAGCTCTTCCTATAAAATCGAAGTTGAGTATAAAAGCACCACATATACATCAAAAGAATTTGATGTAAAGAAAGGCTCTTCTTCTGTTAACAGCGACTATAGTGTTTCGCTCTCAGATAGCTCGGTTGGCGCACGTACAAGCGTCTCTATGGAATTGAGATTAAAAGAAGAACTAAGATACGGAAATGATATTTATATCGAATTCCCGTCCCAAGATATGGTGCCTGGTTATATTTCTGCTTCATCAGTAACAATTAATGGTACACAAGTCAGCACTGCAAATGTATCTGGACGTACCGTTTCTCTAAGAACACCAAGTAATTTCTCTAGCACTGATAAAATTCGTGTCGATGTAAAAATGGAAGCCTTTATTAAGAACCCAACAACATCAGGTAGCTATGACTTGGCTGTTAAGCATAATGATGTTACCTATCGTTCAAAATCCTTTACTGTTTCAGGTACTTCCGTAACACCTACGAACCCAACTAACCCAACATATCCGACTAATCCAACTCCAACCCCAGTGCCAGTGAATAACAGCGCTGCTACGGTAAAATTGAGTAAGCCGAATCCAAATGCGATTTCAGGTATGACAGTTGGAATTAAAGCGTTGGGGGTTGGACTCAGTACTAATGATTACATTGAAGTAGCGATGCCAACTACTTTCCGTGTACCTACTACCATTCCAACCAATGCTGTGACAGTAAATGGTGCATATCCTAGCTTTGTAGGCACTCGTGGTCAGAATCTAGTTATCTATCCATCACTTGCTCTTCCTGCAGGTCAAGCAGTAAGTGTAACAATCAACGAAAATGCTAAAATCCAAACACCAGCAGCATCCAATGTTTACAATATTGGTGTTTATACATCAGAGGAAAGAAATCCACTGTTCATTCGTCAAGTAATGGTAGGTGCACAAAATGGGGTCAGCTTCAAAGTTGGCACTGCTTCCTATAAAGCACAAGGTAAAACCTTCCCATTAGCTGTAGCACCACTAACTGTGAATGGTAACACAATGGTGCCTGCTACTTTCGTTCGTGATGGGTTGAAAGTAAGCACATCCTATACAAAAACAAGTGCTACCGTTAAAAGTGGAAACACAACCCTGGTATTTAAAGTTGGATCAAAGGTTGTTTCCATTAATGGTAAAAACTACACCATGACAGATGCGGTTCAATTGAAAAACAACGTCCCAATGCTACCAATCCGTACGATTACGGACAATTTACGTTTTAACCTGGCTTGGGATGAAGCAACCTCTAGCGTAGTTATTTTTAAATAAGAGAAAGGCACTTGCGAAGCTACCATTTGCAAGTGCCTTTTTTATAAAAAAATAGCTATTTATTTCATCATGGTACCTGTTGTCTGTTTCGATTCTAGTCATATGGGACAATTTTTTTCCAGGATTGTTTTAATATATTGTTACCTCACGACTACATTATTCGTAGTATAATATAAGCCTAAGTCGTAACACGTAGATTGATCCAGGGCTTATACTTATTTGAAACCAGAGGACTCTTACATGAATATGATTTTCAAACATCTGAAAAAATTAGATTGGCTCATCATGGTAATTCTAGCTATTTTTCTCGCTACTAGCCTTCTCTTTATTTATAGCAGTCAACAAACCGGTCAATACGGACAAACAAACTTTGTAGGAAAACAAACCATTTACTATGTAATTGGTTTTGCTCTCATGCTCTACATTTCTATTTTAGACATTGAACAGATTAAAAAATTGTCTTGGGTTTTTTATGTTTTTTGTCTGCTAGGTATTATTGTTCTTAAATTCGCTCCAGAAAAAATTGCACCTATCCTTAATGGGGCAAAGCGATGGTTTACCCTACCAGGAATAGGCTCCGTTCAACCATCAGAATTCTTAAAGGTTGCTATTATTCTGTTAGCTAGCCATTTGGTAATGGAGCATCAAAAAAAACATACCTTTAAAACAATTGGAAGCGATCTATTATTAATTGCTAAATTACTAGGAATAACCCTGCTTCCTTCCTTTTTAGTATATACCCAGCCAGATACCGGTATGGTTATTTTATACGTAATTTCCATAGTAGCAATTTTGTTCATTTCCCAGCTACAAACAAAATTAATCCTAGCACTCTCATTAATTCCAGCCTTGTTGGTATCCTTTTTGCTGTATTTGTACTTTGAACTCCCTGATGTATTCAGAACCTATGTCCTCTCGCTCTTTAGTGGCCATAGACAGCAAAGAATCCTGGGTTGGCTTGATCCTTCTACCTTTAAGGATGAAGGCTATCAATCCATGCAGAGTCTGTTAGCAATTGGTTCTGGAGGCTTGGAAGGAAAAGGCATTGGACAAGGAAATGTTTATATTCCTGAAAAGCATTCTGATTTTATTTTTGCTACGATTGGGGAAGAAGGCGGGTATCTAATTGCAGTACTGATTGTTTCACTCTTCTTTATTCTTATGTATCGTGTGATAAAAATTGGTAATGAATCAAATGATATATTTTGCGCCTGCATATGCTCAGGAATTGTAGCTGTTCTCACCTTTCAAACCTTTCAAAACATTGGAATGACCATTGGATTAATGCCAGTAAAGGGAATAGCCTTACCGTTCTTATCTTATGGTGGTAGTTCTCTCCTTTCCAACATGTTATTGATTGGGATTGTTTTATCTATGCGTAAACAGTATAGGAGATAGACATTTTCAAGTAATCTGTATATTACTGATTTTTATCATTTATGGAGCATGTAAAAGCACCTTTAGAAGCAGATCCATTAACGATTCTAAAGGTGCTTTTCCTATGGTTTTAACTTACATGTATGCTCCAACAGGAGTTAACTCCGGAGTTGCCCCAGATATAGCCAGCTCGTATTGAAGAACGATAGCACCGTGTAGCAAGCCTGAGGTAGAATAACTTTTTTATCTTATTTATTCGATAGACGCTAATAGTTGATATGCTTCTTCCTTTGTTTTAATAGACAATAGTTGTTCTCTAAAGCCCTCGTCCATGAGCTTTCGAGAAAGCATTTGAAGAATTTTTAAGTGTTCATTTCCTTCGCTCTCTTTTGGAACAGCGATCATAAAAATCAGTTTTGCATCTGTACCATCAAGACTTTTCCAGTCTACTCCGTCTCGTTTAAGTCCAAACACCACACTTGTTTTTTGGACGGTATCTGATTTTCCATGAGGAATAGCAATGTTCATACCAATTCCTGTGGAACTTTCTTGTTCACGACTGAGTATCGCTTGCTTGAATTCTGATGTGGAACGAATTGTTCCTGCACGATCTAATTTTTGAATCATTTCATCAATGACCTCATCACGTGTTGATCCTGCTACGTCTACATCTATTAATTCTAAGCTGGTAATGTCAGTTAATTTTTTGATTTCCATAGGTGCTACTTTTGTTTCTTCCTTTGGCAAGCTTTGCTGAGCTATGGATTCTTCTACTGCTTGTGTAGTAGCAACATTTACTTTTTGTATATCTTTTTTTAAGAGATTGACCAATACAGCTGTTACAATTGCACCCACAATAACTGCGATGAAGAACATTAACACATTATCAACAGCACCAAGAACAGCAACAATTGGTCCACCATGTGCTACTTTATCTCCAACATGTCCCACCATTGCAATTACCGAACCTACGATTGAACCGATCATGATACTTGGGATAACACGGAATGGGTCCTGAGCCGCGAACGGAATAGCTCCTTCTGTAATTCCAAATAACCCCATTGTAAATGTTGCTTTCCCTGCTTCTCGTTCTGTATCGTGATATTTCTTCTTACCAATAAAAGTAGCTAGACCCATACCAATCGGAGGAATACAGATAGCGACTGCAACCGCTCCCATAATATCGTAGTTGCCCTCTGCAATCATGGCAGAACCGAACAAGAAAGCAACTTTATTAACTGGACCACCCATATCAAAGGAAATCATAGCACCTAGGATAATGGCTAAGAGAATCGAGCTTGTACCTTGCATACCTGATAACCATGCTGTTAAAGACTCAAAAATCTGTGCGATAGGTGATCCTATTACATAAACAAACACCAGACCTACAATAAGGGAAGCAAATACTGGAATGATAATGATTGGCATAATAGGCTGAATTGCTTTTGGAACTTTGATGCTCTTAATGCCTAATGCTACGTAACCAGCTAAAAAGCCTGCGATAATACCACCGATAAAACCGGCACCAGCTGCACTTCCATAAAAGCTACCATTCGCTGCAATTAATCCACCAATCATACCAGGAGCAAGACCTGGTCTATCAGCAATACTAAAAGCAATGAAACCGGAAAGGATGGGAACCATGAAAGTGAATGAAGCGGCACCAAGCTTTTCAATTGTCTTCCAGAATGAAGCATCTGGAATAACCAAACCACCAGGTGTTTTTTCTCCTCCAAGTGTTAAAGCAATCGCGATCAATAATCCACCGATAACAATGAATGGGACCATGTAAGATACACCACTCATCAAATGACGATAAAATGAATTTTGTTTATCAGCTTTCTCACTATTCTTGTTCTCTACCACATTTGATTGAGCCTGATAGACAGGTACCTCTCCACTTGATACTAAGTTGATTAGCTCTTCGGGTTTACGAATACCATCCTGAACTCCAACAAGTAATACTTTTTTCCCAATGAAGCGATCTTTGTCGACTGTTTTATCAGCTGCTATTATAATAGCATCCGCTTCACGTATATCCTGTTCCGTAAGTTTATTTTCTACTCCAATCGAGCCCTGCGTTTCAACTTTCATTTGGACACCTAATTTATCAGCAGCTTTTTGTAGATTTTCTGCCGCCATATACGTATGGGCAATTCCATTAGGACATGAAGTAATTGCTAAGAGTTTCATCACTAATCCCCCTTTATCTATTTCGAAATCGCTTACACATACTATACTGCGAGATCTTTCAGACAAAAGTTTAGTTTTTTTCCGTAGATTCCGGAAAAATGGATTTTATCTCCCTTGAAATAGGCAAAGCAAGATGGGGGGGTTATTTTTTGTGGTGGAGATGAGACAGAAATTGCATGGTATCCGTTTCCTTCATGAGGGTTTGGATAAAAGCAGGTTGCTCACTGATAAATGATAATTCATGGAATAGCTGTCTTGTATCTTCTTGATTGTCATTCTTTACTGCCAGCATAAATACGAGTGACACCTTCTCCGCTCCCCACTCAATTGGCTCTTTTAATGTAGCAATAGCAATGGCCGAATGTCTAATCAGTCTTGGATTGCCATGTGGAATAGCAACGCCTGCGCCAATATTAGTCGACGACATTCTTTCCCGGGTAATTGCATTATGGGTATATTCCTTTTCCACAAATCCTTTTTCATGTAAGACAGTTGCAAGCATTTCAATCAATTCATAACGATGCTCGATATCCTGATGTAAAAAAACTAAAAAAGGGGTTGTGAACTTCAAAAGCACAGATTCTTTTGGTGCTTTTTGCATAGGTTCATTCAGATGTTTTATAAAATTCTCCAGTCTTTTTTCTTCCGTTACTTCTAATAAAGGAGAAATAACAATATATGGAATATTTATTTCAGGCAGTGGAACGGTAGATATAATAAAGTCTACGTCATTGGTGGCAAGATACTCTTTTACGTCAGCTTTGGCTAGACACGCTATAATATGAATGGAAATAAATTTCCGTTCGAGCTTTGTTCGCAAGAGTTGCGACATTCCAATTCCCATATGGCAAACGATGACAACATCCTTCGTTTTTTCTCGATTGCTATGAAATCGTTCAATTGACGCTTGGAAATGTAAAACAAGATAAGCTGCTTCCTCCTCAGGTATGGAAAGAGAAAGCGATTGGTATACTTCTTCTAGTACACAAAGCACCATATCAAACATATATGGATACATTCTTTTTATATCACTTAGCATCGGATTCGGTACAGAAAGCCCGTAATTAAGGCGATTTAAAGTTGTATATAAATGAACCTTCAAACCGTCTATTAAGGTTTGATCATTCACAAATTCAATCATATTAAACTCAGACATTCGCTTAATTAATAGTGATAAAAGCTGAGAAAGAACAGGGTTATCTTCAGTAAAATCATCGATTTTCAATGGTTCATTCTTTTGTTGATAACGAAATTTACCGCCCAGAATGTGTAAGGCCAAATAAGTTATTTCAGCTTGTGGAAACTTTACTGCAAAAATAGATTCCAGTTGTTTAAGTAATTCAGCGGTCCATTCATATTCTTTTTTATCTTGTAGAAGTGTTTTTTCTTTTTCCGAGAGAGTAATAGGCTGTTTAAGCTTCGTTCGCCTAATCATCAAAAGAGCATGTACAATTAATCCTTCAAGCGTTTCATCCGTAAAAAAGAAGGAATGCCGCTTTTGTAGCTGTTTCAATTCATTCTTGACAATTTCAACCTCATGCGATGAAAATTGCTCCTTAATAAATGAATCACTAAGCTGAGAATTATTGGTCAACTGTGATAACCGAGCTAACGCGGTTCTTTTATCCTTTTCGTTACCTTCGATTATAAGACCTACTTTTTGCTTAGAAACCAAGGTTAGCCCCCAAACGTTTAACCAGTTTTCTATTTTATCCAAACTTTTTTTGATGACCGATTTGTTGACAAAGTATTTGGAGGCAAGGTCCTGAGCTGATATTGGCTTTACGTTCATTACTAACTGATAAGCTATTTCAAGAATCATTTTTTCATCAGATACATATTTGATTGGATGATTCACCATGTGTAATTTGTGAAATAAGCTTGCTTTTTCATGCTCCTCTATCTCTAAGAAAACACCTAATCCTGGTTTTCGAATTAAGGTGGCATGTGAATGTTCTTTAAGATAGTCCTGAATACTTCTAAAATCATTACGAATGGTTTTTTCCGAGCAGCCTACCGTTTCTGCAATCTCTTGTACCAATACATGCTGATCGGATTGAGTTAATAGAATACGCAAGATATCTATTTGTCTGGCCTTCATTTGATTCACCTGCTTATCTACGTAGCAATCGTATATAAATTATCTATCGGATTTAACATCACTTTTTATACCATAGAATTGGTGAAAATACTACATACCGGTTCTAGTGATAGGTTCCTATGTCTATATAATAGTTGCTAATATCAAATATGCTTGATAAAATGTACTTTTTAACAAAGACAAAATGTTCTTTCTATATTTTTAAAAGTCGTAAGAATAATCCCATATGTAAAAATAAACTAAACAGCAGAGGGTGGTCACACTGGAAATGAATATAGGAAAAGAATCAAGGATGGAGGAAGCAAATGCCCCTACATTCCTGCAAGGTGTCAAAGATTGTATCCCTACTTTGTTGGGATACATTAGTATTGGAGTAGCAGCTGGTGTGATAGGTGTATCTTCTCACTTGAGCATCTTAGAAATTACTTTACTATCAGCTTTGGTGTATGCAGGGTCGGCTCAATTTATCATTTGTGCCCTATTAGCAACAAACAGTCCCTCATCAGCAATTATTGTAACAACTTTTATTGTAAACCTACGTAACTTTTTACTAAGCGCAACTCTCGCTCCTTATTTTACAAAATATTCTTTATTAAAAAACATTGGTATTGGTGCACTGGTTACCGATGAATCCTTCGGTGTTGCCATCAATAAAATTACAAAGGGAGAACAGATTAATGATCGCTGGATGAATGGTCTAAATCTTACTGCATATATCATTTGGATCTTTTCGTGTATGCTAGGAGCTATTCTTGGGAAATGGATTCCGAATCCAACGATATTCGGATTAGATTTTGCTTTAACAGCAATGTTTGTTGCCTTACTGGTCTTGCAGTTGCAATCTATGCAGCCTTCAAAACTAAAGCATTCTCTCTGTCTAATTCTTTATATGATCATAGCTATGCTAGTTTTATCCTTTATTGTACCTTCGCACGTTGCAGTTATTTTAGCAACGGTCATTGTAGCTACTATTGGGGTGGTGACAGATAAATGAGCCTTAATCAATCAATTCTCCTTCTGATTTTAGGATGTACATTAGTGACATTCCTTCCACGTATTTTGCCATTTTTAGTGGTTCGTAATTTACAATTGCCTGCACCTGTACTGAAATGGCTTTCTTTTATACCTATTTGTATTCTCACAGCCTTAGTTGTAGAGAGTGTCATTGTGAAAACCAGTCATTCAATCGCAGTGAATTGGCTAACACTCATAGCGATCGTTCCTACCTTATTATTAGCATTGCGGACGAAAAGTCTGGCGATTACTGTCATTTTCGGCGTTATTTTTATGGGATTATTGAGATTATGTAGTACTTATTTATAAAAATATCCCCTTTGCTCAACATCAACGAATCCATGCTTGCATGGAACTTCATTAGTTGTTGACACTAAGGGGATTTGCTTTCATTTTAGCTGACTATCATCATGCTTTTTCTTCAAACACCCGGGCTATCTCGACAATAACATGAACAGCTTTTTCCATAATATCTACAGAAGCGTATTCAAATTTTCCGTGATAGTTTTCCCCGCCAGTAAAAATATTAGGTGTTGGCAGACCCATATACGATAATTGAGAACCATCCGTACCACCTCGGATCGGGCTGATTACTGGCTCGATTCCGAGGTTTTTCATCGCTTCATAAGCAATATCAACAACTTCCTTAACCGGTTCAATTTTATCACGCATGTTGTAGTATTGATCATTCATCTCCATAATGATATTTTCTGCTCCGTATTTCTCCTGCATCTGTTTCACGATGCTTGCTGCTTTCTCTTTTCTGCTGTTAAAGTTGTCTTTATCAAAATCTCTAATAATATATTGAGATTTGCTTTGTTCAACATCGCCATTTATGGAGCTAAGGTGGTAAAAGCCTTCATAGCCATCTGTATACTCTGGTGCCTCATCTACAGGTAGTTGTGCATGGAATTCCATTGCTAGCTTACTTGCGTTAAGCATTTTATTCTTGGCCGTTCCAGGATGCGTGCTAATCCCCTTAAAGGTGAGCTTGAGTTCTGCGGCATTAAAGCTTTCATACTCCAATCCACCTAGAGGCCCTCCATCCATCGTGTAGGCAAATTTCGCGCCGAAAGCAGCTACATCAAAATGAGCTGGTCCTCTACTGATTTCTTCATCAGGAGTGAATGCTACTCTAATTTTTCCATGCTTGATTTCTGGATGCTTTAGTAAGTAATCCATCGCTGTCATAATCTCAGTAATTCCAGCTTTATCATCTGCTCCGAGCAATGTTGTCCCATCGGTAGTAATCAATGTATGACCTTTGTAGGACGGTAGCTCTGGGAATAATTCTGGTGTTAGAACAACGCCAAGTTCTTTATTTAATGTAATAGCTTTTCCGTCAAAATTTTCGTGGACTTGCGGATTGACATTTTTACCTGTAAAATCCGTAGCCGTATCTAAATGGGATAAAAAACCGATCACTGGAACTTGCTTATCCGTATTTGCAGGGAGTGTCGCCATTACATATCCATTTGCATCGATTGTAACTTCCGAGAGTCCCATCGCCTTTAATTCTTCGACTAGCAAATTACCCAACTCTAACTGTCCTGGTGTTGACGGAACTGTCTGGCTTTGTGCATTGGACTGTGTATCAATCTTTACATATCTTGTAAACCGCTCTATGATATCTTGCTTCACTTACATTCACTCCCTTTTTCATTGCATCTTTCTTTATTATATCGCTTGATGGACGATATTTCCATTTATACTCATGTAGCTGTTCTATCAATTGGAGCAAGCCAAATATAGCCGGATCACTTGCATAAGTTAAATAGTACTAAAAAATATTTGACATTTTGTGTAGGAAAGAGTAAAGTAAAAAAAGATTAATCAATAGAGAATAAAATATGAAACCTTCTTATCAAGAGAGGCGGAGGGACTGGCCCTTTGATGCCTCGGCAGCGGACTCGTATTTAGAGTGCTGTGCCAAATCCAGCAAGCATGTGCTTGAAAGATGAGAAGAGTGTTTCTTATATGCCATATAAGACCTCTTCTCATAAGAAGAGGTCTTCTTCATTTTTCTCTAGGAAAAGTTTAGAAATAGAGAGGGTGTTATTGATGAATCAAACAAAAGGGAGTGCGTTGGCTTTATTGCCGCTTGGTATATTTTTAGCACTATTTATCGGCTCTGGAGTTATTACAGGAGATTTTTATCAGCTCCCAATCATCGTTGCCATTATCATTGCAAGTACAGTTGCATTAGTAATGAACCGAAAGGAAAGCTTTCAGACAAAGGTAGAACGGTTTGCTAAAGGAGCCGGCAATCCAAATATCGTCGTTATGTTATTAATCTTTGTGTTGGCTGGAGCGTTTTCTCAAACAGCAAAAGGCATGGGTAGCGTTGAAGCTACCGTGAACCTAGCACTTTCTGTATTACCTCAGAGTCTCTTAGTAGTTGGCTTATTTGTAATTGGATCATTTATCTCACTAGCAATGGGGACATCCATGGGAACGATTGCTGCGTTAGCTCCGATTGCAGTAGGGATTAGCCAACAAACAGATATCTCGGTTGCATTCACAATGGCAACCGTTGTCGGAGGAGCTATGTTCGGTGATAATTTATCATTTATTTCCGATACGACAATTGCCGCAGTACGCACGCAAGGAACGGAAATGAAAGATAAATTCAAAACAAACTTTTTAATTGTATTACCAGCTGCCATTCTGACGTGCATACTTTTAGTCGTTTTTACATTAGGAAATCATACAAATATTACAATAGGGACCTTCAATTGGGTGAAAGTGTTACCGTATGCAGGAGTTCTGCTTGCAGCCTTACTTGGATGGAATGTACTAGTAGTTCTAATGGGAGGAACTATATTAGCAGGTATTATCGGCATGATAGATGGAAGCTACACACTTGCCACTTTCTTCAAAAATGTGACGTTAGGGATTAGTGGGATGATGGAGCTCGTCTTATTAACCATGCTTATCGGTGGAATGATTGAAATTATTCAACATAATGGCGGGATTCAATATCTATTGAATGTATTGACGCGCAATATTCGTTCGAAAAAAGGCGCAGAGTTTAGTATTGCTGGTCTTGTGGGTCTGACAAATATGTGTACGGCTAACAATACAATCGCTATTATTTTCGCAGGTCCACTTGCTAAAAACATTTCAGATCAATATGGAATCGATCCGAGAAAATCAGCAAGCTTACTAGATTTATTTTCTTGTAGCGTACAAGGAATCATTCCTTATGGAGCGCAAATGTTAACTGCGGCAGGATTTGCTGCACTCTCACCAATCGAATTATTACCATTTGCTTTTTATCCATTGTTAGTAGCTGTTTGTGGCTTTATTTCAATCTTGATTAACTTCCCACGGTTTTCAGCTAATACGAAAAAAGCTAGTATCATAAAACCGCTGAATGAAAAAGAAGATGTCCTATACAAAACATCCTAGTTGGTATTCCCCTAATATAAATACCAACTCATAGAATTCATCAAAGAAATAAACGATTCCTGCGATAAGTAAGGTAGCATCCGAATTCACTATATTCGATTATTCTTGTTGTTTTAACCATAGTACGTGTATATGAAAACGTAAAAAGCTACCTTCCGAAAAGGAAAGGTAGCTTTACTTTCATACGTATGCTTGATCATGATTTTGATTCTATTAAACTCTATTGTTTTAAAACGGTGTCGCGAACCTTTTCAATCGCTTTCTCTTTTCCCAGTGGGAATGTTCCAAGAGACCATGTAGGGTTATCTAACATATAAACATGTCCATTTTTTGCTGCTTTTAGCTTACCCCAAAGCTCTGATTTCTGCATATCATCTAGCTTTTTCTGCGCCACGGCTAGATTATCACCGTATAATCCTAAGAAAATATAGTCTGGATCAAACTTGAATAAGCTTTCAAGCGATACGATTTCCACAAGCTTTTCTTTCGGTGCTCCTTCTGCCATAGGCAAGCCTAAATCAGTAAATAGGACGTCTCCTAAAAGAGCCTTACCATAGATACGGTATTGGGAAGCGTTTGTAACATATAGTGCAAACGTTGCATCTTTCGTTTTCCTTTTAATTTCATCCCCAATTTTTTTCGCTTTTTCATTGTATTGTGCGAGCCATTCGTTCATTTCTTTTTCCTTGCCCAAAATGCTTGCCATTTCTAGGAAGCGTTCACGCCAAGTGTAAAAGTCTCCTTCAAGCTGTACCGTTGGTGCAATTTGTGAAAGCTGGTCGTAAAGCTTTTCAGTACGGTTGCTCGTAATAATTAAATCCGGATTTAGGGCCATCACATCTTCTACTTTAACAGAACTGGTTTCAACTAACGGTACTCCGTCAAGCTTTTCTTTTAGATAATCCTTCAAATCAGGTCCTGAAGAAGACATCACCGGCTTGATCCCCATAATCAATAACTCTTCAGTTGCATAAGCGAGATCAACAACACGTTTTGGATGTACCGGAATTTTGACTTCTCCACGGGAAGTTTTTACTGTTTTAAACTCAGTATCCCCTGCTTGTTGGGAAGCTCCCTCTTGATTACCTGCTACTGAAGCCGAATCCTTCTGACTGCAACCTGCAAAGACAAACAATAGTACAGATAAGTAATGAGGATACACCGGCACCAATTAATGCGAACAAAGGAATCATCATAACAGGCAAAACATTCTTAATATCCTTTGTTTCGAATGCAAAATACATGAAGAGCACTACGGCTAATCCAGCACCTGCGTTAATTCCCAGAATACCTGGGTCTGCCAATGCATTTCGAGACAATCCCTGTAAAATCACACCAGAAACAGCCAGGCCACAACCGATGAGTAAAGCAATGACCAAACGTGGCATGCGAAATTGAAATAGCACAGTTTCTTGTTGACGTGTCCCACCGTTTAGCAACGTATCCCACACTTCCAGCGGTGAAATGGGAATTGAACCTGAATTCAAGCTAATTAAGACCACTGTAATAATCATGGCAACAAGCAATCCCATGATGAGAGGTGCTCGTTTGTATAAACTTGATTGCATCATAAACTCCTTCCTTCCCTACGAGCCATATAAAGGAAGAACGGTACACCAATAACAGCTGTAACAGTACCGATTGGTGTTTCGTATGGTGAGTTGAACCATCTTGCTGCAATATCTGCAAAGGTGACGAGTACGCCACCAAATACTGCCGAACAAGGTATAATCAACCGATAATCAACACCAACAATCGAACGCATGATATGGGGAACAATCAATCCTACAAATCCAACTCCCCCTGCAACAGATACTGCTGCCCCAGTCATGAACAATACGATGATCGTGCAACATGTCTTAATCAACAAGGTTCGTTGCCCAAGCCCAGTAGCAACGTCTTCACCAAAACTGAGAACTGTCACAAAACGCGACAGCATAATCGCCAGGATAAGGCAAACGGCGCTAACTGGCACAAGCATACCAATTGCATACCATCGCACCATCGTTAATCCACCCACTGCAAAAAAGCTCATGTCCTGAGCGATTTTAAAATAAATCGCTAGTCCAGTTGATAGAGCACCAAATAGAGTGCTTACCGCTGTTCCAGCCAAAACGAGCTTAACTGGTGACATCCCTCCTGGTGATAACGCACTGATAGCATAAACAACCATGACCCCAACCGCAGCCCCGCAAAAGGAAAAAATGACCATTTTAAAATAATTAATTGCTGGGAAGAAAATCATAGTGATCGCAATCGCCAGCCCTGAACCTTGTGACAGGCCCATAATGGAAGGAGTTGCTAATGGATTACGAGTGATCCCCTGCATAATTGATCCGGATACCGCAAGGCAAGCACCGACAAAAATTCCACTTAATGCTCTTGGCATTCGCAATTCGTATACGAGCAAATGTGCCGGTGAATCAGAGTTGAAAAAAAAGATCATATCCCATACTTCACGAAAACCGACGTCCGCGGTACCATATGAAATAGAAAGTACAAATCCAAGTATTAGTAGGAAAGCACCAATTGTAAACATCATGCTAGCAACCCAAAAACGCGGTGCTGTTTAATGTTAATTGATTTATAGAATGAAATTCGTCCAGCTATTATTTCACAATCAAGAGATCATGATGATTGTGAACAAAATGGTTGAGAAAAAATAGAGGAATGTTTTAAATAAACACTCCTCTCAAAAGCATATGACATATTTCATTTTATCTAGATAAGATGAAAACGCCTTCAATATACTATCTCATTTTCCGGTAATTTTGTTACCATCTTAGCAATTTCCCGATAATACGTAGTAATATCCGAAAAGCCTAATGAATCAGAGATACTTAGTCCAATAAGATCTAGATGATCCCATCCTGCTTTTTTGCCTAAATAGTTCCATTTTCCGATTTGTGCTTGCTGATTATACGGAACAATTTCATCTGTTTCGGGACCGATCATAGATTTTGTATTGATTACTCCATCATTTTCCCACCAGGATTCATCAATAGTCGGTCGATTATTATCATTTCGCAAATATGCTCCCATAAATAGTGCATTTCCCATTAATGCTTTATTCATTGATAAGATTGGTATATGCACCCCTGTCAATACTCCCTGCTTTGTTGCGCTAGCACTATAAGAGAAATAATATACATCTGGTTGAGTCTTTACCCAGTTATTTAATTCTCTAGCCCCATCTGTGCTAAGATCCCATTGACAAGTATCTTTGGTATCACTCCAAATGGGACTATTCCATACTCGCTTTGAATAATCGAAAAACGATTCACCTTTGTTCTTCTTAATGCCCCATTGATCCAGTTTAAAATCATACACCATGTAATCTGAGCTATGCACAAAAAAGGCAGTAGCGACAAGAAGATCCTTAGCAAACGGGATAAACGTTCCTATCCCATCAGCTAGGGTTGTCCCATTATGAGGACTAGCAATTGTTGTAACACTCCGAACGAATGATTTCCCACCTTCAAACAAGGAAGAGATTTCTACTTCAGGATGCTGGTTTTTATATTCCTGTTCCTCATGACTACCTTCTTTTAATAATTGGACAAGAGTACGGCTTGTCTGTCCTCCCATACTATGACCGACTAGGTGAACTTTATTGTCCTCATTCCAATTCACCCCAAATCCTTCATAAGTACGACCAAAACGGGCATGTCCATGTTCTTCAGCATGGGCCGCTCCATAATCCACTGTTCCTCCATTTATTTGAGCATACAGCTCACAAGCACGATCCCAGTTACTTGAAACAGGCCCTACAGCTGAGGTAAATACTTGGTAACCATCTGTTTTTAACTTTTCCTGTATATCATGAAATCCACCCCAATACTTAAAACCAAGTGCTTCTTCACGTCCCCAGCCTAGAAACCCATTCACAAGAATGATCGGTTCTTTGTTTTTATTTTCTGATAATTCATTCGCCTTTACAGCAGGTAAAAGCCCCATACAGGCATATGTCATCAATGAAATAACCAAGAGCAAAATCGCTTTCTTCATATTCCTTCTCCTCCTATCAAATAAGATTTGAATGATGATACACCCGTGCAATATAGCAATAGGAAACCAAATACACCTAGAACAAGGCAGTTAAAATGGAGAACACTCCTTTCATCTACAAATTAGTTTTCTATAAAATAACATCTAGTAATAACATATATTATCTTATTAATTTTTACAATATTTTACAATAAAAATAATTTGGATTATTTTTATCAGTTGCGTTTAATCTGATGAACTAGTAAGCTATAAAGATAATCAATTTCATAGAAGGAACGAGTAGATGACTAACATGATTGAAATTAGAAATTCTAAACTTAGTAATGGCGAATTTAATAGAGGAGTTTTTGCAACTCGAGATATTAAAAAAGGTGAGCTTATACATGATGCACCTGTTATTCCTTATCCAAATCATGAGCATGTTTTCATCGAGAAAACGCTACTTGCTGACTACGCGTTTGAATATGGCAATGACCATACAGCTCTCCTCTTGGGCTACGGTATGCTATTTAACCATTCCTATCAGCCTAATGCCACTTATGAAAATAATTTTGAGAATCTCACAATCGATTTCTATGCTTACACAGATATAAAGGCAGGAGAAGAGATACTGATCAACTATAATGGTGAAGTCGATAACGAGGATCCACTATGGTTTGAAAAAGAACTAAATCAATAACAAAAGGCTGAAACCAAAGGATCATAACAAAGAGACAACGAAATGAAGCCGTTGTCTCTTTGTCATGATTTACAAGTTATGGTTAGTTGTTTACTAACATGATAAAATCAAATATGTAGTTTCCATAAGACTGCTACTCTTTATCAATAGGAGATTTTATATGATCTGCATAAAAATCATAAACAATAGTCCCGTTTGTTGTTTTTACAGCATAGAAAACCTCATCTAGTTCCTTTCCAATACGGTTTATTTCTTTATACAGCCAGTCCTTTGACAAATTATTTTCGCGTAGATTGTCTTCTATAATTTGTCCGTCCATAACTAGCTCTATGGGAAATTTTTCCTTTTCTCCTGTATATACCTTCAAATCTTTCTTTGTTACACTTTGAAATTCTTTTTTCTTTTGTACAGATAATTTCCCATTACTCTCTACAATCGCATTCTCGACCTCTTGGATATTAAAAATATCTTTTTGCCGAAGTGATTGGTTAAGGGAATCCAGTGTATATTTATTTTTTCTCATATTCTCCTCTAAAATTTTTCCATTTTCAATAAGTACTGTAGGTGCTCCAGATATCCATTTTCTGGATTTTTTCACTTTAATAGCTAAACCTGATATAAGATAAGAAGTCCCTGAAAATACCACTAAAGATAAAATCAATTCTAACGATTTAATTTTTTCATTAAAGGCAAGATTGGCTGCAATCGCCCCCATCGTAATCCCTGTCACAAAATCGTGAAACGTCATATTGGAGACTGTCTGCTTTCCTAGAATTCTCGCTATCAGTAAAAGAAGAACAAATGAAATGATTGTTCGCCCTATTGTTTCAATATATTCATACACGATTGCTCACCTCACGTACAGTTTTGACCAATTGTATAAATACATATACCTTATCAGTAGCGAGCTGTCGTTTCATTCAAATGCATGCCTTATCTATAGCCTATGTTGCATTATTGTCCCCCTTTTAAAGCTTTCCTTGATACCTCGCTTTGCTTATAAAAAAACCTCATTCAACCATATCTCCAATACATGCATGGGAGCTATCTGGTCTCATGAGGTGTAGATCACATTTCAATTCTCACTCTATTTGGTTGTTTCAGGAATAACCCTTTTTGCAAAAAGGAAGTAGTTGTACCAATAGTCTTCCTCAAGTTTATCATTTCGGAAATCACTAATAATTACACCTATTCCCTCTTCATAGGTGTGCAGGATTTTTCCATTTCCCAAGTAGATTCCAACATGTCGAACCTTATTTAGACCCGTTTCATTAGGGAATTTTTCATCTGCAAAAAATAAAAGATCTCCCTTTTGAATTTGATCAAATGGAATCCATGTACCCTGTTTAGCTTGCTCTCTAGCGTGCCACCCTAGTGAAATGCCAAATTTACCATACAGGTACTGAACATAAGAGGAACAATCAAATGTTGTATCTTGAAAACGTTCTGCACCATAAACATAAGGAGTTCCCATATAGGTTTTCCCCAAAGAAATAATATGATCGGCCGTATCTTCCCACTTTGGTTTCGATACAGTTATAGTAGAGCTACTATCTGTTGTTCCTTTATCCTTTTTTTCATCTGTCGCCGTTGCAAAAGCAGTGCCACAGGTAAAAAGAAGACCAATGGAACATATAAACACGGACTTTGTTAGGATTGAGCTGAGTTTTATTCTTGAAGCCATACCTATATCCTCCCTTCTTTCCTCACACAATCCTACCAAAGTAATCGATACTTTCCATTAGTAAAAGCTTTCCAACATAAAAATACTTTCAAATCACGGCAAACTGAATACACTACATATAGATTATTCTTCTCGAAAAACGCAGAAGAACGTATAGAGATATACAACCAAAGTAAAGTACAACATGAATGAATAAAGGTAAACTATCTAAAATGCTTGCAAATGCATAGCACAAAACAAGAAATATGACAGATTCAATTAATATTTTCAATGATAAAAAATGTCGCATGTATTGTAAATTCCAAAGTAAAGAGGTTAGTTCAAACGATAAAATTCCAATAACAATCCCACTGTATTGAAATGACGGAATTCCAACCAGATAATAGTTGATAATGATTGAAATAATAGCGCCTAATACTACACCTACTAACGGTCCTTTTTTCCTACCTTTCACCCATAGTATGTTAGTGGAAATATCTCGAATCCCTGATAAAAAAGGAATCAAAGACAAACAAATTAAAGAATAAGCGAGCGACCCATCTCCCGTAATCGCTTGTGAAATGTTTTGTCCATATAAAAAGAAATACAAGGATGTACTAATTCCCCATAACCAGCCAACCTTCATGGCTTTGTTGACACGGCTCCTAAATTGCCCAACATTGTTTTTTTCCAAATTACCAGCAATTTTCGGAATAATTACATGTAGAAAAGCAGAGGTAACCATCGAAGGTAAATAAACAATGGTTAATGCCATACCTGTTATTTCCCCATAGATGATGGTAGACTGATGGGCAGTTAAACCTGAATGCATGAGACGGTTGGGAATTAATATGGAGTCTATAAAATCCGTTAATGGAAGCAAAAGCCTAGTTGCAAGCACACTTACAGACATTTTTAAAAAGACTGATGTTTCGGTACTATGATTAAAACGAGAAGGTAAACTCAAGTAACGTAGTTTCTTTCGTTGCTGAATATATATCCCGATAAAAAAAAGAAGAGCTGACAATCCACCTAGTACAGCTCCAAGTATCGCTCCTCCAACCGCAACAGAAACTCCATACGCTATCCATAGATTCGCTAAAACCAGCATCGTAATAATTCGCATTGATTGCTCTAGTAGCTCAGAAAAGGAGATGACACCGTATATTTCAACCCCTTGAAAAAAGCCACGAAATAAATGGAGTTGTGGTACAAACAAAAAAACGGGTGACAAGAGTTGAATGGCCACAGTTAATTTCGAATCCCCATACCAATCAGCAATTATCTCGGCGTAACTATATGATAGTACTGTTGCACTTCCACCTAAAATACACGTAAGAATTATCGATACCTTTAGAAAATAAATGCCTTTATGAACATCCTTAGCTGTTGATAAAGACAAAGAGGTAGGTAGTCCTGCTGTTACTAAAGTTAAAACAAACCCATAAAAGGCATACACCATTTGATACAATCCCATGCCTTCTGCTCCAAAAATACGGAATAACAAAATACGTCCGATTGCACCAATTATTTTGACAAGGAATAAAAGACCACTTCGTAAAAGAAATTGACGTATAATAAGCGGCAGCCCCATATGTTTACTCCTTATGAAGAGTTTTCATTAAGAAATGTTTATGTGGGGCTGTCCCATGTTATACCATAAATTCTCCCCTGTTAATCTCTAATATGGATCAGATAAAATTTTGTTTTCTTATCCCATCCTAAATCCCACGGTACATGATAACGATCAGCAGTATGAGAATTTACTAATACATAGCCCTGATCATCCCTAGCAGTTACGATGGAGAAATGGTCAATATTCCCTTCAAGTTCATAAGCAATTAAATCACCTGGTTGAAGATGGGAAAGTGCACCTTGAGGGAATTTTTTGTTCGGTTTAGCTACCTCTTCATAGGTTCCTCGCGTAATTAGCTTACCGTACCCGCTATGAATAAGAAATTGATATAAGGAATCGGTTCTAATCCAAGCAACGCTCCCACCTTTTTTATAAAACCAGCTTCCATGCATAGGTAAGCCTCCACCCTCTAGCCGATCGCCCAGAACTTGAGAGGTGAAATTGGTACAATCCCCTCCTTCGTAGGTATAATCTACGTATTTCGGATTGTATCGGTGTTTGTTTCCTGACATGGAAGCTGCTCCAGCATACTTTTCCGCATAAGAAACAGCTTTTTCACGGTTATATCTTGTTCTATTCTTTCTTTGCTTATATACGACTAACTCTTCTTTGGTAACTGCTTTTTTTGATACAGGAATTAAATTGGGGTTTTCCTCCAAAGGATCAAGGTACCATTCTTTTACAATGTGCCATTTCCTATCTTTTTGCTCTAGAGTCAAGAGATGTCGTGTTCCAATCCCAAATTTTTGCGGATTGAATGGAATACCGTGATGCTGGTACGTGATTAATTGCGATTGTTTTAAAAAAACCTTTGCTTTCGTACCTATGCGTTTGATATGTACAATCTGAATTTTACTTTCAGCATCAATAAATGATAGATTTCTTTTTGACCCCCATGTATGAATATAAGTACTTCGATCCCTTTCATGTTCCAGGGCAGATCGACTACTTTTATGATTAGAAAGATAATGATGTTTTATTGCTTCATACTCCTTGGTGATCATTGCGTTCGAACGTTCTTTAAACATGCTATGCAACAAACTCTCAATTTCTGCATGCTCTGCTTTGACCTCTTTTGTATTATTTATGAAAATAATGACCAAAGCTACAAGAATCCAAAATACCTTTTTCATTTTGAGTCCCCTACATTTCGTATTTTGTTCGATTTTTTATTTGGTATAGTAAGCCTAACTTACCTGATGGCAATAAAAATAATTCATTTTATAGGTTATCCATTGACTATCAGGAGTATTTAGGATTAAGTTACCAGTTACAATTCGAAATGAAGAGATTACTCCAATAGAAGATGTTTGCTTTGATAAATTTCATTTCACTTCCTAAAAGGATACACAATGTAATCTTAGCTAGGAATATTTTACTGTCATATCCCCTTACCGAGTGGAGAGTATATGAAATGTAGTACACCATTAGAATTGGAAAGGACGAATAAAATGAAAAAATTATTAGCTGCTACACTTGCCATTTGTTTTGTGTTCTCTAATGCTTCAGTATTCGCTATGGAAGAAGGGCACCATAAGAAACATCACAAGGCAAAAACAATGTCCCATAAAAAGCACAAAGCGAAAACAATGTCTCATAAAAAACATCACAAATTCCATATCAAAGGTATGCCTAAAACAGGCATGGGTGGAGCAAGTAACTAATCAATAAACCATTTTGTGTTTCCATCAGGGAACTCTCAG
Source organism: Brevibacillus laterosporus DSM 25 (assembly GCF_002706795.1). Lineage (NCBI taxonomy): Bacteria > Bacillati > Bacillota > Bacilli > Caryophanales > Paenibacillaceae > Brevibacillus > Brevibacillus laterosporus. Next base: position 3,922,689 of record NZ_CP017705.1, on the reverse strand, counting down.
ATTCTGAACGATCCCTGATGGAATTTTATTAATGAACCAAATAGGAAAGAAGTTATGAATAAGAGGTATGTAAGATGAGAAGAATAATTTTCCTTACTTTACTTATATGTATACTTTCTGGATGTTCAAACTCTGCTAGTCCAGAAAAAAAGCCAAATATATCCACTCCTCTACCTATTGATCAACCCTTTCCTCAAGTACAAGAAAAACAATTACACACGAAACAATCTAAAGCTATTCCCTCTCCGAATTCACAGACAAAACCGGAAATGAATACAATAAGCTTCATACCAAATCGTCTGCAAATTCCTTCTATTGGGTTGGATACAGCAATAGAAACAGTAGGTATAACAGTGGAAGGGAATATGGATGTTCCAAAGTCATTTGATAAAGTAGGTATCTTAACTCCCTGGACCAAACCAGGTGAAAAAGGGAATGCCGTTATTGCAGGCCATTTTGATCATTATACTGGTCCAGCAATCTTCTATCATTTGAAAAAATTGAAGCATGGTGATCACGTTATCGTCTCAGATTCAAACGATCATCAGCTTATTTATGTAGTCAAAGAGGTAACAGCCTTTAAAACAAAAGAGGCTCCCTTGGAGAGAATTTTCGGCGAAACAGGTACATCCAATCTGAATCTTATTACTTGTTCTGGAAAGTTTAATAAAAAAACACAAGAACATGCAAAAAGATTGGTAGTATTTACTGAATTAAATCAGTGAATACTTGTAATCAAATCAAAATCAAGGATATAGAAAGACCCCTGCTAGTCCAATTCCTCAAAAAAATTGAAAGTCCCCTTTCTGTTAAGTATGTAATTGTTTCAAATAGAGATCAACGTTACTATTCAAGAAATCGCTCATAGTGAAAAAGGCTTCCAAAAAATGAAAAACGGCTCTCCCGCAAAAGATACGAAAAGAGCCGTTTTACAATTACTTTCTCTTACATGTTTACAGGATCAAAAGCAGATTTTATGTTTCTTTACTCATGACACTGACATTAGTCAAACTACGAACACTTCGAAAAACCGCAAGTGGTACATGTCTTACATCCTTCTGCATGCAATAATGTTGCAGATCCGCACGATGGGCAAAAATCTTTGTGATCAGCATCACCGTATACATCGTGATGTGCCTCTTCCTTGTCTGGCGCTGGGGTAATCGGATAGCTATTAGTAGCTGCTACTGCCTGATGCTCGTCTTCTCCGTCAAGATGCATTTCCAAGGCTTTCGCTACAGCATCTGGGATTGATTCCACACGGTTTGCTCCAAAACCAACCGCTCCTGAGCCACCAATTCCTTTTAAATGCTTAATTAACAAACGAGCCTTGTTGCCATCAGGTAACTCTCCAAAACGCAGGAATAATGTGGATACCCGCCCTAATGCCTCTGACATTGCAAAGACATCACTGCCTGCTTTTCCTACATTCACAATTACTTCAAACGGGGCATGATCTACATCATTAATCGTAATATAAGCTTTTCCCAATGGTGTGTTCATTTTATAGGTAGCGCCACTTAAGCGTTTCGGACGTTTGTTATAAGCACGATCCGCGGTGCCCCCTTTTACGCTCTTCACACCCTGAGTCTGTATAGTAGATGAAGCTTCCTCGCTTGTATTTGACCTCAGGTGCTCTACTGCTTTCGCTTGTTCTTGATTTGCACCTGCTTCTACTTTCTCTTCCTTTTTCTCCGTAGACAATACTTGGACATCACGACTACCATCTCGGTAGATCGTTACCCCTTTGCACCCTAAGTCAAAAGCCAACTCATACAGATTTTTTGTATCTTCTACTGTAAAATCGTGTGGAGCATTTGCTGTCTTCGAAATGGATGAGTCCACCCACTTTTGAATCGCAGCTTGAACACGTACATGATCTTCAGCTGCTAAGTCCATCGCACAAACAAAATGCACTGGCAAGTCTTGCCCCGGATGCGTATCCATCCATTCTTGAGCGATCGGTACATACTGCTTATCAAAACCGAGGCGGCTTTGACGGAAATATTCAAATGCATAATAGGGCTCAATTCCTGTAGATGTACCTACCATCGTTCCAGTAGATCCAGTTGGTGCTTGTGTTAGTAAGGTAACATTACGTATTCCCTTTTCACGTATGGCACCACGTACTTCTTCATCAAACTGTTTCATAAAACCGCTCATGAGGTACTTTTCTGCGTCAAATTTAGGAAAGCTACCTTTTTCCTTTGCAATATCGGCCGACGCCAGATATGCTTCACGGGCAATAAAGTTATACAGCTTGTCCAAAAAATCTAAAGACTCAGGACTACCATATCGAATCTCTAATTTAATCATCATTTCGGCAAGGCCCATGGTTCCTAATCCTACTCGACGTTCTGATTGTTGATTTTCTCTGTTCTCTTCAAAATGATATGGAGTTGCATCAATTACATTATCCAAGAAACGAATAGAATAGCGAACTGCCTCACCTAAACTTCCCCAGTCTACTTCATTATCGCGAACAAATTTAGACAGATTTAAAGAGGACAAATTACATACGCCCCAAGCTGGAAGTCCTTGCTCTCCACACGGATTCGTACAAATAATTGGGTTAAAATACCAGCTATTGGACATGTCATTATAATACTCTGTGAATACGACACCAGGCTCAGCTGATTTCCAAGCTGATTCGATGATTGTATGCCAAACCTCCCGAGCACGTACGGTTTTAACCACTGTAACTGGTTTACCTAGCTCCTCGCGCCACTTTTTCATGTTTCCGTCCCACATGGCATCATAATCTGGGTCATTCACATCTGGAAACACGAGTTCCCAATCTAAATCTTCTTTTACAGCTTTCATGAAGCTATTCGATACACAAACCGATAGATTGGCATTTGTGACAAGACCCATTGTCTGTTTTACAGTAATAAACTCCATTAGGTCTGGGTGCCAGTCATTCATCATTAGCATAAGAGCACCGCGACGCGAGCCTCCTTGCTCAATTAAACCCGTGGTATAACTGAACAAACCACCCCAGGATACTGAACCACTTGAGGAGCCATTTACTCCACGTACCAACGCACGACGTGGGCGTAAACTGGACAAGTTAATACCAACCCCGCCTCCTCGTGACATAATCTCTGTCATTTGTGTCAGAGTATCCATGATGCCACCTCGAGAATCATGCGGGGACGGAATCACATAGCAGTTAAACAAGGTTAATTCTTCGCTTGCTCCTGCGCCTGCTGCAATGCGACCACCTGGTACCAATTTCCAATCGTCTAGCAATTCACGAAATTTGCTTGTCCATTCTGCTTGTTTCTCTTCTGTTTTCTCCACAGAAGCAATTGCGGTAGCTAACCGATCCCACATTGCTTCTGGCTGTACTTCAATTGGACGGGTAGTTTTTTCTACCGTTGTGGTAATGGTATTGCCGCTTCTTAGTAGAATGGAGACTTGATTTCCCTCGAGGGCAATAATTTCACCCACTTCTTTTTGCGGAAACTTCGGGTCATCCTTGGTTAATAAGAGAACCGTATCTCCCACCTTTGTATTTTTGTAATTTAGATCTTTCATCGCATACCGGTCCAAAAAGATCTTTTCACTTAGGCCTTCTAATGGCTTATGTTCTACTAAACCCACGGTCTTTTCCCCTCCAAAATATATTTCAAATTGACCCTCTCAGATCATTTTGTTATCTTTATGTAAGACGGTTCTAACGATACCATACGCCCGTCCACAAATCAATATATTGAATATATAAGAATTTTTTTCGACATTTATCACTAGATATTGTGTTACTATCATCCTATTCCCTTGGGAGGAACTTTCATGTATTATGTAGATGGAGCTTGGTACAAGCCAGATGAGCCTGCCATTTTTCCAGAGGATCGAGGCTACCAGTTCGGTGACGGAATTTATGAAGTTGTGCGTATCTATAATGGTCACTTATATCAATGGGATGACCACATGATTCGCTTGGAACGCAGTGCAAAGGAACTTTCCCTAACGATTCCCTCTCGCAAAGAATTAACTGATATTGCCCAAAAAGTCCTTAAACAGTATTTGTTGCAATTTTCTGAAGATGCTATACTCTACATGCAAATTACGCGCGGAGTATCAGATCGGCAATTTCCATTTCCTTCAAATACCCGACCTACTTTAACCATGTATGCTACATCCAAATTACGCCCGATTCAACAGATGCAAAACGGTATACGCGCAGTGCTTGTCGATGACATTCGTTGGTTGCGTTGTGATATTAAAAGCTTAAATCTACTCGGCGCCAGTTGGGCAAAGCAACAGGCAGTGGAACAAAGGGTGGATGAAGCTATTCTTCATCGAAGTGGCACCATTACAGAAGCGACTTCAGCTAATCTATTTGCTGTTAAAGATGGCAAAATATATACACATCCAGCTACCAATCTTATTTTGCATGGTATTACTCGTCAAACCGTTATTCAATTAGCCAAAAATCTTGACCTACCGGTATTAGAAGAAGCATTTTCTGTGAATTTTGCGCAAATGTCTGATGAATTATTCATTACTGGAACCACCAGCGAAATCACTCCCCTCGTTGAGCTTCAAGGTGCTCCTGTAGGAGATGGTAAAGTAGGTTCTATCGTTCGACTTTTACAAAAAGCCTTTGAAGATCACATCGCCACTTAAAGCACTAAGTAGTCTATGGTGTATAAAATAGAGCGAATTTGCCTTTAAAAAGAGAGATGCCCTCTACCAGTAAAATACATGTCTATAAAAAAGCCGTTCCCCTCGTTGTTGTTTTGAGGAAACGACTTTTTTACTATTATTGCATTTTTTGAATCACATTATGTTTACTTGCCCCAATGCTTTATTGCGTTTTACGATAGCTTTTACGTAAAGGTGGGTATTTACTTCTATCGACGGAAATTCCATTCATCCGTACTATAGCGAGTTTGCGCTAATTCATTTGCCAATTGTTGCTCTTCATCTGTCAATTCCATCGGGACAAGCTCAATGCCCAGTCCCTCGGCAAAGCCCTGATAGAAGGCTTCAATAGCTTCTTCTAATGAAATTGGTTTTGAACTTACCTCGTTTATTGTAACAGCTTTTTGTTTAAAGCTTTTGATCATGCGTTCCTTGACACGTTCACTTGGGAACGTTAACAGAGAAAATAGCAGATCAACATCCATGTCCAACAAGATGGAGCCATGTTGTAAGATAACACCCTTCTGACGTGTTTGTGCGCTTCCTGCCACTTTTTTCCCTTCTACCACTAATTCATACCAAGAAGGCGAATCGAAGCATGCAGACGAGCCAGGGGAATTGTATTTTGCCTTCTCTTCCTCTGAAGCAAGTGACACCATCTCCGCTTGTAAACCTAACTTCTGAAATCCATGTAATAAGCCCATGGAGATCACTTTATAAGCTTCTGTTACACTTTTTGGCATCTGCGGATGATCCTCAGACACAATCACGCTATAAGTAAGTTCAGCATCATGAAGGACTGCTCGACCTCCTGTTGGGCGTCGTACCAATCCAAGCCCAAGACGCTTCACTTCATCAATTTTAATCTCTTTTTCCATTTTTTGAAAATAACCGATGGAGAGAGTCGCCGGGTTCCATGTATAAAAACGAACGGTAGGCGGTACTTTTCCTTGGCTGTGCAAAGTTAAAATGGCTTCGTCTATCGCCATATTCATTTCAGGTGACATAGGTGGAGTCACCAAATAACGCCATTTTTCCATTTCCATGCTAAATACCTCCCATATATCTACATCCAATCATGCGGCTGGGAGCAATCTGTGTTAATGAGGACTGCTCGCACTCTATATCATTAGCAAACAACGCTGCCAAGACATAGTACACTCCTCATTGTAAGGCTTCTATAGAGTAAGAGACAAGCGCCAACTGTCAAACAGCCTGTTGCTACCTACATGCTCTTACCAAATTATACTTTGAAATTTTTCATGACATTCTGCATTTCATTGGTCATCTCAAACATAACCTCTGCTGTCGTAGCCACTTCCTGTGAAGACGCTGTTGTCTGTTCAGAGGTGCTGGCAATCTCTTCTGTCTTCGCAAATATTTCTTCCGCAACGGCTGTACTATTTTCCACTTTCGAAGAGATCGTTTCTTTTTCTTCAAGAATATGACCAGCACTTTGGCTAAGGTGATGAATTTTTGGTCCGATATCTTCAACTGCTTTTGTAATGTTGGTAAAGGAGTTCAATGCATTAGCAATATCGTTTTTCTGAGTATACATTTCCATCTGCATTTCATCTGCTGTTTGTAACATATGCTCGGCATCTTTCGAAATGGTACCAATCTGGTCACTGATACGTTGAGAGAAAATGCGAGACTGTTCTGCTAGCTTTCTCACTTCATTTGCTACTACGGCAAAGCCCTTTCCATGTTCACCGGCACGCGCCGATTCAATCGCTGCATTTAAGGCTAACAAATTAGTCTGATCGGCTATTGTATTTATTAAACTAGTAATTTCATCAATCTTATTCACATTCTCATTTACTTTTGAAATATTTTTAATTAGTCCCAAAAACACTTCATTGGTATGCTCTACAGATTGAGCTGCTTTATTCATATGTATGTCACTTTCACTTGCAATGTCTTGAATGTCACGAGTTAATCCATCAACTACTTGAATAGATTGGACAATTTCCGTTAGCTGTTCGCCGAATTCTGCCATGGTCTCAGCAATCACTACTAGATCTCTGGTTTGTTCCCCCACCCCTGTAGAGGTTTCATGGACAGATTGCGAGACTGTTTCAAACGCTGCACTTAATTGCTCAGATATAGCACTTAGATTATGCGAAGCCTTTGTTAAATCATCTGATTTTCGTTGTACAATATCAATCATTGATGAGGTAGTTATTACGGCATTAGCCAATGCGCCTCTCATCCTACCAAACTCTGTATTGTCAGCTTCCTCAATCTTAATTGTGAGATTCCCTTTTCCAAACTCTTCACAGTACTGAATCATTTCTTTAGCTGAACTATTAATTGAAGTAGAAAGTATATATGATACCAAAATGACACAAAAAACAACACATCCCATTAAAACAGCGTAATAGTTCCATGCATAATCATATTTTTCTGTTGCATCTGAATCTAGCTTGTCTCCATTTGTTGTTAAGTAAAGAATGATATCATTTACATTTGTATCTAATCTATTCGAGAACTCAGCAAAAGTCTGCTCTACTTCATCCGGGACTGGTTTGTTTGCTTTTAAATATGTATCGTGAATAATCATCCACTTGTCACGATAATCACTTAACAATTGATCCAGCTTGATTTTCTTTTCTCGATCAAACTCATATTGATCACGATTAGTAAAATAATCAGCTTCAGTAGCCAAAACAGTTTGGTATAGCTTGTCAACCTCTGCATTTTTTTGTGCATCATAATCACTTAGTGTTTGCAGAACAGCAATTCTTAGCTTATAAAAGTCTGAGCGTAAATTATTCGCTTTCACTAAAGGATCTACGACATCTCGATTAATTAACGTAGATGAATTATTAATATCATCCATAAAATACATTCCTAGCCCACTCATGATCAAGTTGAAAAGTAAACCAATCGCAACAAGGATGCGAATATTGGTCACTAGGCTAATTTTCTTACACATGTTAATTACTTTCATTCGGTATGATTCCCTCCAGTCATTCATATACACTTTTATATCGGACGAAAGTATCAAAATAAATGATAAATATGTTACAAATTTGAAAACTATTTTTGAATTATGGATATTTCGATACTCCAAACAGTCAATTTTCACCGTATAAGGGGGTAACCTGCTACTTTCATCTTAAAAATATAGCTGACGATACCTAATCCCCATTTGCTTTGATTCGTTGGATACTTCAAGATGATCTGACTTTCAAATAGTAGAAGAGATGTATTCATTCAAAAGTAAGAGAACAACAAAAACCCCCTATCTTTTAAACAGGGGTTCATACAGAAACATCCCGTGTACCTTTTCAAAGGACACGGGATGTTTGATTTCAACATATAAAACTAAGCTTCTGGTTGATATCGCAAGATTGGTTTTCTCGCTGCCGTTGCTTCGTCTAGTCGTTTTACTACCGTTGTATGTGGTGCTTCTTGCACCACCTCTGGACTTTCTTCACATTCTCTAGCAATCTGTATTAGAACCTCGATAAATTCATCAAGGGTTTCCTTGCTTTCTGTCTCGGTTGGTTCAATCATCAAACACTCATCTACAATCAATGGGAAGTAGATTGTGGGTGGATGATAGCCGAAATCTAGTAAACGCTTAGCCATATCAAGCGTACGTACCCCTAATTTCTTCTGACGAACACCGGAGAGAACAAATTCGTGTTTACATACTCGGTCAAATGGTAGCTCAAATGCAGTAGCTAACTTACGCATCATATAGTTAGCGTTTAACACGGCGTTTTGAGACACTTGCAGCAAGCCATCTGGGCCCATCGTGCGAATATAGCTATACGCGCGAACCAGAATACCAAAGTTACCATAGAAGCCTTTTACCCGCCCGATTGAAGCAGGAATGTTGTAATCAAGTGTAAAGCTTCCTTCCTCAGTCTTCTTCACCATTGGTTTTGGCAAGAATGGAATCAAATCATCTTTTACACCTACAGGACCTGCTCCTGGCCCACCGCCACCGTGAGGACCTGTGAATGTTTTATGCAAATTCAAATGCACAACATCAAAGCCCATATCACCAGGTCGAGCAATCCCTAAAATGGCATTCGCATTCGCTCCATCATAATACAGTTTTCCACCTGCTTCGTGTACGATCTTAGCCATTTCCACAATATTTTCTTCGAATAGACCGAGAGTATTTGGATTGGTGAGCATCAAGGCTGCCGTATCTGGACCTACTACCTGACGCAATGCTTCAATATCAACAAGTCCACGCTCATCAGACGGAATCGTGATTGTCTCTAGTCCCGCAATCGTTGCAGACGCAGGATTTGTACCGTGTGCAGAGTTTGGCACGATAACCTTTGTACGCTTTTCTCCACGACTTTCATGATAAGCACGAATCAATAGCAACCCTGTCCATTCTCCTGCTGCACCTGCCGCGGGTTGTAAGGTGACGGCGTCCATACCTGTGATTTCAGCTAGCTCATTTTGCAAGTTATACAGCATTTCGAGTGAACCTTGTATCGATTCTTCTGGTTGATAAGGATGTACCTGAGCAAATCCAGCATAACGAGCGATATCTTCATTAATTTTTGGATTATACTTCATCGTGCAAGAACCTAATGGATAGAACCCATTGTCAATACCATGATTGCGACGAGATAGTTCGGTATAGTGACGCACTAATTGTAATTCGGAGACTTCTGGCAATTCTGCTGGCGTTTTTCTGATCAGATGCTCTGGCAAATAGGAGGAGAGCTCAGCTTCTGGTACATCGTTTTTCGGTAAGCTATAAGCTACACGGCCTGGCTTGCTCATTTCAAAAATGATTTCTTTTTGTTTGTCGTTACGCATGTAGAATCGCCTCCATTTCTTTTGCCAACTGATCAATTTCCGCTTTCGTTCTTAACTCTGTCACGGCGACCAGCATATGGTTGGCAAGTCCTGGATAAGCGAGACCCAGATCATAACCGCCAATGATGCCTTTTTGTAATAAGCTATGATTCACATCAGCTACCGCTTTTGGCAGCTTGATGACAAATTCATTAAAGAATGGAGCTGTAAATACATCTTCCACCCCATCTAACTGGCAAAGCACTTGTTTAGCATAATGTGCTTTATGCAGGTTCATTTGTGACATTTCTTGCACACCCTGTTTACCAAGTCCGGTTAAGGCAATCGAAGACGCTAGGGCTAACAATGCTTGATTGGAACATATATTAGAAGTCGCTTTTTCTCGACGAATATGTTGTTCGCGTGCTTGAAGGGTAAGAACAAATCCTCGTTTGCCATCCTCGTCCTTAGTCTGACCCACAATACGACCTGGCATTTTCCGCATTAATTTAGAAGTCGTAGCAAAATATCCGCAGTGAGGACCTCCGAAAGACACAGGAATTCCGAACGGTTGCATATCGCCAACCACGACGTCTGCTCCTAATTTTCCCGGTGCTTCTAACAAGCCGAGTGCGACTGGATTAGAGGAGACAATGAGAAGAGCACCTTTTTCATGAGTAAGCTGTTCAATCGCACGTAAATCTTCTACGCTACCAAAAAAGTTCGGGTATTGAACCAGTACGGCAGCTGTTTCTATCTCTAAGGCAGCCTGTAGCTGCGATAAATTAGTGGCACCCTCTTGAGTAAAGTCTACCTCAACTACCTCTACTTGTTGACCATATGCATAGGTAGCGAGTACAGCGCGTGTTTCTGGATGAACTGTCTTGGAAACAATTACACGTGGTTTTCCTTTATGACCAGCAGCCATCATTGCCGCTTCCGCCATCGATGTGTACCCGTCATACATTGAGGAATTGGCTACCTCCATACCTGTCAGTTCACAAACCATCGTTTGAAACTCAAAGATAGCCTGTAGCTCCCCTTGGCTGATTTCGGGTTGATACGGGGTATAAGCGGTAAAAAACTCACCACGTAATAACATATGGTTAACGGTGCTTGGCGTATAATGCTGATAAACCCCAGCGCCTAAAAAGTTTACATGAGTTGTAAAGTTAGCATTTTTTGAAGCTAATCCGCCCATAAATTTCACTAAATCTGGTTCAGATAGTGCTTCGTCTATTGCTAGTTCTCTTGGAAAACGTACTTCTTCAGGTATATCGGAAAACAATTCATCCACACTGGAAACACCCAGAAATTCCAGCATCTCTTTCTTATCTTGTTCCGTTGTTGGTAGATAACGATATGTCACGGATGGTTCCCCCTCTGATTTAACTTCTCGATTTCCTTACTTTTTAGGTCGTTTATAAAATGGAGTAGCGATAATTTTAGCACGCAGGCGTTTCCCACGAATCTCTACTTCCACCTCATTGTCGATACCAGCATGAGCAGTTTGAATCAACGCTAGCCCTACATTCTTTTTTAAAGTGGGGGATTGTGTCCCAGTGGTAACTTCTCCAATCTGTTTATCCCCAACAAATACAGGGTAATGTGTACGTGGAATACCACGATCAATCATTTCTAACCCAACCAGCTTGCGTGGCGCCCCGTTCGTTTTTTGCTCCAGCAATACATCATGTCCAATACTAGGTACATCTTTATCTACCTTTACCGCAAAACCAATGCCTGCCTCTATTGGAGTAATGTTTTGAGATAGCTCCTGGCCATATAACGGTAACTTAGCTTCAAATCGCAAGGTGTCACGTGCACCTAACCCGCATGGAACCAAACCATCCTCTTTGCCATTTACCAACAATTTTCCCCACAGTTCAATGGCATCTGCTTGATCTACATACAGTTCAAAGCCATCTTCCCCAGTGTAGCCACTACGCGATACTAACGCGTTAATCCCCTCAATGGAAACGTTTTCTTTAAATTGGAAGAAACCGATCTCTTGCAGGTTCACATCCGTCATTTTCTGTAAAATGGTTTCAGCAAGCGGACCTTGAATCGCAAGTTGCGCTATTTTGGATGAAATATTAGTAACCGTGACATTTTCTGTTATATTTTCTTGCATCCAAGCAAAATCCTTATCAATATTGCCTGCATTAATAACCAGCAAGTAGTCATGATCTCGTTTTTTATAAATGATTAAATCATCGACAGTACCACCATCTGGGTAACACATCGCTGCATATTGAGCCTGACCGTCTTCTAATTTAGATACGTCATTAGTAGTTAAGCGCTGTAAATAATACAGTGCACCTTCCCCTTTTACTTCCACTTCCCCCATATGTGATACATCAAATAGTCCTGCTTTTGTACGAACTGCTTCATGTTCTAGCGTTATGCTACTAAATTGGACAGGTAAATCCCAGCCGCCAAAATCAATGGTTTTGGCACCGTGTGTAGCATAGATCGGATACAATGGCGTTTGCTTCAACTCTGACATGTAACCACTCGCTTTCTTCGTCTCTTTGTTTTTCACCTAAAGTAAACTTGGCGCCGGTAGAGTCTTCGTTGCTCTTTTACTATCTTTCCTACCTATTTATCGTTTTCGGATAGCACAAAAAAAGACAGCAAACCTGTGACAGCCAACGCAAATAAGCGCCCGCTCTCCAAGTTCTCTGTCCCGGTACCTGAGAGTTACCCTGCCCATAAGCAGGTTTCCCCTTTGGTGGCTTCTATGAAAAAGCTCTCTCCAGAGGTGCGTCCAGTAGAGGTTCTTTTGCCTGAGAGATTCACCATTTCTGGTTTGCTCCTTCGGCGCTGCACAGATAATACTCGCAGTCTCTCCCTACTACCTTCATTCGCAAAAGAAGGGTTATAAAATCTATGGAAGAAACGCATACTATAACGTGTCTTCCTGTTGTCTTCTTTATCCTAACATGACTTTGGAAAGAAGAAAACAGAAATTTGCAAACCAGCAATTATTCATTAACATTTAAGCGTTTTCACACAAAAAATGTTCGTTTTTTAATAGATTTAAAATGTATTTTCACGATAGAAAGAAGGGAGCTATCCATTTATGACGAATTTCTCACTTTCATTCGATACGAGCTGGGCTGCTCCTTTGGAAGAATTAATTCAACAGGATGGACCTTGGAATAAATGGGAGTTGTTTCAGCTCGCATTACAGGCAGAGGAAGCAATGGCAGTAACTGATTTTGATCAGCTTCAATGTTTAAAGTATCTCCCTTACGTAGAACCCTTCCCTCATCAAATCGAAACAGCTAATCGCGTCTTGAATCAGATGAGAGGTCGGGCTATTTTGGCCGATGAGGTAGGGCTAGGAAAAACAATCGAGGCCGGACTCATTATGAAAGAGTATATGGTTCGTGGATTAGCCAAAAAAATTCTGATCCTTGTGCCCGCTTCTCTTGTCATACAATGGACCAAAGAGCTTAATCAAAAATTTGGTATTTCTGCCATGCCACAGAAGAAGGAGTACATGTGGCGCCAATATGATGTTGTTGTGGCCTCAATTGATACAGCTAAACGAGACCCTCACCGGCGTCATGTGCTTGATATTGATTATGATATGTTAATCATTGATGAGGCACACAAGCTTAAAAATAAGCGAACTAAAAACTATCAGTTCGTAAAAGAGATTAAGAAAAAATATTGTCTGTTATTGACTGCAACCCCTATTCAAAACGAGATGGACGAGCTCTACAATCTGATCAACTTACTTCGGCCTGGTCATTTAGGACATACGCAGTCTTTCTCATCCACTTATGTAGATGGCAAACGCCAAGCTAAGAACAGTGGTAAATTGCAAAAGGAAATCAAAAAAATTATGATCCGTAATCGTCGTAGTGATGGCGGCGTTCATTTTACTCCTCGCCGTGTTCAATCTATTCCGATTGAGTTATCCCCTGAAGAACGTGCACTCTACGATGGAGTAACTCACTTCGTCAAGGAAAGATATCAGCAGGAGACGGGTAAGGTTAATGCTCTGGCTTTGTTAACGTTACAGCGGGAGGTATGCTCAAGTCGTGAAGCTGCTTTTATGACGTTATATCATATGCATCAAAAAGCTCCAGAGGACTCTCCCAAACGTGCAGAAATCATGCGCTTAGTAGATATGATCAAACAAATTGAGACGCATTCTAAAGCGGCTAAAACCGTTGAGCTGCTAAAAAAAATCAATGATAAGGTGATCATATTTACCGAATATCGTGCGACTCAAAACTATTTACAAAAATATTTAAGCGAGAACGGTATTACATCGGTACCATTTCGAGGTGGTTTTAAGCGTAGTAAAAAAGACTGGATGACTGATCTGTTCCAAAATCGAGCACAGGTTCTTATTGCTACTGAAGCTGGCGGAGAAGGAATTAACCTGCAATTTTGCAATCACGTCATCAATTATGACTTGCCCTGGAATCCGATGCGCATTGAACAAAGAATCGGACGTGTTCATCGACTCGGGCAAACAAAAGATGTGTTCATCTATAACCTATCTACCACAGATACGATTGAAGAACATATCCTTCGTTTGCTATATGAAAAAATTGATCTATTTGAAATGGTTATTGGCGAGCTAGATGATATTGTAGAGCGCCTTGCCTTAACAAAATCATTGGAGCAAAGCCTTGTAGAAATTATTATGGATTCTCGATCCAATAAAGAAATGGCACTAAAGATGGATAATATGGGTAGTGTGCTTCGCACTTTACGCCAAAATACAAAAGAGTTGCAAAACCACCCACAATCTCTTTCGCAATCATAAGCATCTTTGTAACCAGTGGTACAGGAAATTCTCACACCTTCATCACTTATCGAGAAAGGACGTTCCCCCTCATGCAACAGACGGAAGTACGGGAATTCGTAGAAAAATATTTTGCTGCCTTTCAGTCACACGTGGTTGAGAATCATCCCGACTATGTCACTGTAAAATTACCAGAGGATGTAGATAAGGATATCGGCAATCGCCCGTTTTACTGGTCTTGGGTGGAGAAGATGAGCATCGCTCCTCAGCCACTCCACCTTACCCTTTTCTTTCCTCAGACCGAGATTCCAAAGGAGCTACGGGCTGAGCATATTCATTTTGGTTCAAAGCGGCTACAACAAATCTTTGAATCTACCTCTAAGCACGGACGTTTTGTTTGTATGTACGAAGCTCCCAAAGGCATTTTACAAAAAACAAGTATGTCGACACGACGATCGACAGCGCTAACCCCTTGGCTCCATCTAAATATTAAAGTTTCTTTTATCTGTGACAAAAAACGCGATTTCCTTCTTTCTCTCGGGGTAAATCTACATCAAGCGCGAGTTGTTCAGGATTTTTATCCGTTTCTCAAGCGCTTACACCTTACCCCTGCTATACCTGATTATTTTTATACATTGGATCGTCGTCTGGACATTCTCCAAGCAATTGAGATGGCAAAAAAGGAAGTGTACCATTTTTTAGATAATCAAGATCATTCATGGGCTGACCAGGCTCGCCTCCGCCTTCAAGAGGAATTAGATATCTTAGAGGAATATTACAAGCATGTAGCACTAGAGCAAGAAAAAGTTTCAAAATCGGTTCCTGAAGGAGAAGACGATATAGAAAAGGCTTCAAAGGCTTCCATAGAAATCGTCCCCCCTTCCCCTCATACAAAGGGCCAAATCATCAATAGTATACAAAGTGAAACAAGTACAACTTCAGTTACTCTACCTGATTCTCCTTCCTCATTAGGACAGTTGCTCTCTGTGAAACGTCCGACACCATTGGCTGACGATTCCACTCCTATCACACTCTCACCATCTCCTGCTACGATGGAGGAGCATGTGCAAAAAGGTGGACGTATTCTTGATTTTCTACGATTAAACGGAATTCAAGAAACACCAAAAGAGCAATTAGAACAAGAGGAATGGAAAGCAAGTAGTATAGAGGAAGAAAAGGAGCGACGTATGAGTGAATTACGTTGGCAATACGAACCGCGTGTCGAGGTAAAGCTGATTAATGGTGGCTTGTTTTATTTGTTTAATTTACCACCAATCTAACCCTGTGCTCGCTTCGTTAGACCTGATTCTACATAGCGCAGAAATTTGTAAAACAACAGCGAAGAAAAATAGAGGAGAGCTGACAGCAACCAACAAATCTTTTGGTGGCATTTGGTTACAATAGGTAACGTACCTTACGAAGGGATGGTGTCTCAGTGTATGAAACTACGTTCACTAGCGAGCCGATTCTTGTTGCTCCTCCTCCTATTCTCGCTTTCCTCTTCTCAAGCGCATGCTGCCCAAGAAGGTCCATGGACTACTGCTTTCACTCAACACATTCAGACATGGATGAAAAAATTAGAAGAAAAGGATAGTCAGTTTAAAACTTGGCAACATGCTAGCATCGAAATCCAAACATTAGGCCCTGGTTCACATGAATGGCTAGTCACTATGAAAGAAAACAAAAAACCCCTTGGCTATATGATCGTCGCTGAGTCACAGAAGACAGCAAATCAAACAACTCCTGAATTTGTACTAATGGAATACGGACTCGGTGAATACACATTATTTGATGAAAAGTTAGCCCCGAGAGATGCGGGTGCTGAATTATATTATGATGGTTTTACTTCGTTTTGGCGAATACCTATAGCAGATACGCATGAATACATCGATGCCAAATCTGGTGAAAAGTTCCCTGCTCGACTTAAGCCCGATCCCTCTGTTATGCATCGTATAGCTAGTCAGAAATTAGTGGATAAAGAGGCTCAACTAACCTTGAGTCGGACGTTACTATCTACGGAGGCTGACCCTTTTTCCCGCATTGATTGGTTAACTGCCAAAGTTAATCGTTCCACTACTCAGACTCAGGAGCTTACCTACTTACTTACTCAAAAAACAAAAGAGCCGATTGTTATTACTGCTGATTTGTTCGAAAAAGAAGTGATGGCTCCCTTTACCATTGGAACCGTTCATGTATGGGATAATGAACCCTACATAGGTGTCTGGGACTCGGGATTACGTTTCTTACCCTACTCATATATCAAACAAGTGGGCAGTATCGTACACCCCTCATAAATCAATGTAAAATAGCAAAACGGTGGTTCTCTCCTTTGACTTGGGAGAATACCACCGTTTTGACCTTTATTCAGCGAAAACCACCATCGGCAGGGGAGCACCGCTCATTTACCTGATGAAAAATTTCATCAAGTGTCATACCCTCTGCATTGATTACAGGTGCTCCTGCAATGCTTTTAGACTGATCTCCAATCAAGTTTTCATCCATACCTGTAATGACTACAGCATCTACCATCTGTTGCCAATTTCCTAATTCAACCACATCAAATCCATTACGACGCAACATCGTGCTCACATGGGATAATGTTTTTTCTACGGCTACTTTTGGCATAAGAACCCCCAGATGTTATTTTTTGAATAATAGCTTGATGGACATCGGGATGGCGCCAAACCATTTCGAAGACCAAGGTTCACGTGGCATTTCACGCTGACGCCGACGCTCTTCCTTAGGTGTCTCCAAATATTGCACAAAGCGCTTGGTCATATATTTTACATATTCTTGTGATGACATCGCGCATCCCTCCCTTGGCATTAGTTTTGCCGAAGAGAAGGATTTTAATCGTTACGCGTTCGTTATTTCATCGACAATTTCTTCTATCGTTTTCCCAGTTGTATCTACTTGAATAGGGGCAAAATCGTATGCCCCTGCACGTGCTTGTAGCAGTTCTCGCACTTTTACCTTAACATTCCCTTGGAGAAGTGGTCTATTCTGATCTTGCTCAACTCGGCGAATAATCTCCTGCTCTTCAGCGGTAAGTGCTACTACGATTCCATGCTGAAGCATTACCTGAACATTTTCAGGTCGCAGCACCGCTCCGCCACCCGTAATTATCACTCGACGATTCCCGTCAATTAATCGGCGTAGCACATCCGACTCCAACTGCCGAAACATCTCTTCGCCATCCTTAGCAAAAATTTGGGAGATTGTTTTCCCCGTTGCTTTGACAATCTCTTCATCTAAGTCACAGCGCTCATACTGTAGTTGTTGTGCTAGCTGTTCACCAACTGTTGACTTACCTGTGCCCATAAATCCAATGAGAATGATGTTATTTGGTTGCATGGTGAATTTCCTTTCGTCATTATTATTGAATGGTGACCGTCCTTTTTTCCTTCTGATAGGTAACTCGGTATCCTAAGCCCTCCTCCAACAGTGCGAGAGGGAATAAGCTACGTGCGTGCCACTCTAACAAAGGAACCGGCATTTTCTGCTCGATACCATTTAACACATAACGATCTGATTTTTCGTGGAAAACAATCACGTTACGTTTTGACTCCGCTCGTATGATACGATTGGCTTGATCCGATGTTACCTTAAATCCTAGCTGTTCCAAGGTTTCTCGTAGAGGTAAATAAACCACTTGATTACGGATGCGTGCCCTTGTAGCCGGATAAAAATGAGTTTGACCGATAATAATATTTACATAATACTCAGCAGCAATTGGAATAAAGCTCTTTTGATTTTGTTTGTGTACATTTGGCACAAAATACTGGGCTTCGGCTCCTAAGATTTGACCTAACGCCTGATCCAAATGCTCTGGGCCAATGACTTGATGCTGGTAATTACTTTGCACCCTTTTTAAAAAGTCAAAGAACAATTCATCCCCAAGCTGCTTTCGTAAATTATCGTATAATAAGGCTGCATTGGAGTACCAGGTCCAATCGAATTCATAGTAATCCTTAAACTGTGTCAGGTGATTGGAGAGTTTCCCATATGGATAAGCTTTTGCTAATTTATTAACATCTGCTTGATATTCAGCTAATATTTTTGCTGCGGCTTTTTCTCCAAATCGCTCTCGATAATAGAAGGTGACACTCGCCTCTACTAACCCTTCATCCATCCATCCTGTATATGGCTCGATATTTTCTACAGAATTGTACCACCACAAATGGGCTAACTCATGCGGTAACCAATGCTCGACCTGATTAGCGTTAAACATATGCTTAGCGATAATAGCCATATTAGCGTATTCCATAGCGTACACTGTTTTATTTCCTGTCTCTGCAATACCAATACGGGGATAAGGAAGCTCTCCCATTAGTTTGGTGTAGATAGGCAGAACCTGTCTCGCTATATCCTTTAATCTAGCCAAGTGGGCTGCATCCGTCGACCCAATATCCACTGTTAACTTTGGCGAAATTTTGACCGTTTCAACTTTGTATAATGGACTGCCTACCATCGTAAAATTAAGCAACTTTCTACCAGTAAAATGATAAGTAGAGCGTCCGTCCCCATTACTGGATTTCATTCCTCTCCCCCATGAAGTTACCCATTCAAATGAAGAGGGTGCCACCATAGTGACTTCATAATCAGCATAATGATAAATATAAGGGTCTCCATAACCAATGACCTGTGGTGGTTCATACCAGCGCTTTTGTTGATCCATGGCCCCAAGCATAGGATACCAATGCGTTAAGGTCCAAATTCCTTCATGCACACCAAATCGAGTTGGCTCACGTGGAACCTTTGTTTCAAAAATTACTTCTAGTTGCGTGCGCGTCTCTTTTTTAGCTGGGTTGTCCAACACAATGACAGGATCGCGACGGCTAAACGGGATATTTTTTCCTTTCCAGCGAATCGCGGAAACTTTGTTGTTGTTCCATTTATAACCGTAATAATACAGATAAAGCTTATCCGTCTGTGGATTATCAAAAGTCATGGTAACGGTCCCTGCTATTATCGCTTGATCAGGCGACAAGGTTGCTTTAATCATATATGAAGGATTAAGCTCTTTGACGACTGGCGGTAACAACTCTTCTTTACGAAATGGATCTACCGATGTTCCACCGGAATAAAATAAAGAATCTGACTGTAAAGAAGACAAAAAATCCTTGATTTCAGGCGATTTCATGTAGGCTCCTATCGCTCCGAAGCAAATCAATAGGCCTATACATACTGCTAAACTTTTCTTATGTATTACTTTCATGTAGAACTCTCCCCACTACTTCCCAAGCCAAAGCTGAATAATAATTCCTCTTACTGGTACAATCGGCTAATGCAAGAAACTTCTTTACAGATTGTATCATAGTCGTTTTCTACTGTGGCACATCATTTCAAATGAAATTAAGAAGAAACGCAGAATAAACCTGTATCCTGACAGGAAATACCTCTGCGTTTCTCTGTTACTACTGCCTTTATCTTTTTCATAACTCCCTATGGTTCCCTTTCCTCTCCAGTCACTACATCAATTACACGCGTTGGGTTAGTTGGTATAGAAATGGTTTTATTAGCAGGAGGGCTAATTCCTTTTTCAACCCATTCGACTAGTAAATCAAAACACTGATGTGCATAAGGTAGCATAGGTTGTAATTCATGCTCAGGGTCAACCTTACTCCAAACCAAACCGTCCACATGATTAGCCTGTTTTATCATGTACAACCGATGCTTCTTTGCTTGGCCTGCTTGCTGGACTAACTCTGCATAGGCTTTGGCATGCAGATCAGGAAAAATCAGAGCGTCCCAGGTTCCAGCAAGTGAAATAAGCGGTACGTGTATACGACCTGTATTTGCAATCTGCTGAACTCCTCGTTTGACGGATGAAGGTCTTTTCTTATAATCATAAGAAGCATAAATATGGTCGTATCTTCGGTCACGCAAGCCAGTTTGATCAAAGCAAAGATAATTCTGCCAAGCCAATCGATTAGGAGCAGTGGGATCAAACTTATCTCGATAAATATTCAGGCTTACAAACCAATAGATCTGATCGTAGTACGCCCATAATTTTTCAGATCCTTTCGGCATTCCAGCCGCATAGATACATTCACGTGCTTGCTGCTGTATATGCCCTGTTTCATATATGGCAGCATGCGCTTTTTGTACAATAGTGGTGAGCGAGCTAATCAAATTTGGAGCCTCTGCTTGCCACATCACCCCTTCAAGCTCTACCCCTCCATCAAATAAAGCAGGTTCTCCAGTAAGTTGAGGATCGTCATGTTCTAGCGCAAATCGCACTACATAGCCACCGTTAGAAATCCCTATCGCATAGGTAGGAATAAGATGATGATCAGTAAGTAAGACATAAGCCGGATTACAAACATCCTTGGCAGAAATTAATTGATCTCGATGATGCGTTGCTAAGTATCTTTGAGCAGCCTTTGTTACCTGTCGAAAGCACCTATGCCATTTAGCTATACTGTCATCTTCTGCTACAAGTGCATTTTTCACTTTTGCCAGCGGATCATCTGGATCGTTCCATCCCTGGGTTCCTTTATCGATGGCTGCGAAAGCGTAGCCTTGGCCAAGAACATAATCACTAAATAATAAATCGGTTGATGTTTCATTACGCGTTGCTGGTATCCCAGACACGACTAATTTTCCATTCCATTCGTCCGGGATACGAATAAGGAATTTGGCGTCGTCAAGCATGCCATTGATCTGCTTTCCTGTAACCTCTCCGGGCTTGTACATATGATACCAGCCCGTTCCTTGCTCAGGCTCCCCCCAAGCCAGGGGAGCTAAGCTATCATTTCCATGCACAGTAGCTGCCTCATATTGAACAGGGTTTTTTGTAGTTAGCCAATTTCCAGCTTTGCCATCAAAGGATTGCACCGTAACACTGTGAGCACATGGAATGATCGAGGAATTATGTTGTACAAAATTAATTAACTTACTTTTCAGATATATCACCTCAATTTGAAATCACTAAAATAAGAAATAATATTAAACATATCATGTATGTAGAAAGGCGACCTAAGTCGCCTTTCCATTTAACAAACGGCAATTGCTTCTAAACGAACCTCATTTTGCTTTGCCCAGCGATGTAATTCCTTTAGAACGTGCAAGGAATCAGGGCTTTCTCTATGAATACAAAGCGTATCAGCCGCTAATTCGATTACACTTCCATCTACCGTTCGTACTTGCTGTTCTTTTACAAGCTGGCTTGCCTGATGCAATTGCTCCTCCTTACTAATTAAAATACTTCCTTCCAATTCTCGTGGAGCTAAGCGCCCATTAGGCAGGTATGCTCGATCCGCAAATACTTCCTCCGCCACATACAAACCATGCTCCAAACCTACCTGAACCAACGAACTCCCTGATAATGCGTACAAAATTAAATCATCTCGAATATCTGTAATAGCACGTACAACTGCTTCTGCCAATTCTGGTCGCTCGGCTGCTTCATTGTATAGAGCTCCATGTAGCTTCACATGATGTAATGTGCCTCCCAGTGCTCTCGTAATTCCTTCTAAAGCAGACACCTGATATAAAATCAATTCATAAACCTCGCGCATGGACAAATTCATAGAACGACGCCCAAACCCGTGAACGTCAGGATAACCGGGATGAGCACCTATTTTCACACCTTGTTTCAGTGCTGCTTCTACCGTACGGCATATCACGTGTGGGTCCCCAGAGTGAAAACCACAAGCAATATTGACCGATGTAATCCAGCGTAAAATCCCCATGTCTTCATCGAGTCTGTGACGCCCAAACATCTCTCCCATATCGCAGTTAATATCTAGTTTCATCCTGTCTTTGTCCCCTCGCTCTCTCTTATTGTCCATATTATTGTAAGCGCATTCAAATCGAACTGTAATAATTTACCTTACCTTAAACCTTATTTCCTTATCATACCACGTGGCCCAATTACAAAAAAGTGAAACAAATTTCACTTTTAATTTTACGGGTTCTTTACCTTAGATCATGTCAAGAAAAATAGCAAAGGGCTTCTCCCATCACACCTAATTGGTTACATGAGAAAAGCCCCCTATGTGTTTTTTGTTCGAACATACAGCTTGCTAGCTTTGAACCGGTACAGACCTTACAGCCTGATGTTCCGACTTACCAATCGACGAAGTATCACAGATTAACGATTCTGCCAAAGCCATCAGCTGATTTTTCTCTAATTGATAGTCAAATTCTTTCGCCTTATCCGGCTTCGCATTGTTATACTCGGTTGGGATTTCGTGGCGATGTGAACGTTCTACCTTTAATACAAAGTGGAGCCGTTCCAATTGTGATATCACTTGCTCAATTTCGTCTGCGTCCACATACATCGCAACGTAATTGAGCCTCTTGGATACGTAATGAATGGTGCCGAATTTTCGTAAATTCTTCGCAACACGAGGATTTTTAATCCAAACAGCTACTCCCAATCTTTTCAGTCTCATCGTACCCTGAAAACTCCTTCCTCTACTAACAATCCTATGTAATCAAGCTCAGCTACGCCTTTTTAGCAAACCAAAAGGCGTAGTTTTATGAGCTCTTTCGTATTTTTAATTTAAGCGTATTTTTTTTCTTTATTACCACAACCGCAACTGCCACCAGTACCGCAACCGCTGGCCATTGCCTCCATAATTGGGTTATTGCTAGGTACTTTAACACTCTCTGATACAGAGTCTGCTATAACACGGCCTACTTGATACAATAACTGGTCTAAACGTGCTTCCGCCTTCTTAAAATTACGAACAGCTGGCAATGCTTCGTATGATTGCTTTAATTCCCTAATCTCAGCCATTACCTTGTGAAAATCTGGGTGATATTTGCCAAACCGTTGCACTTCCTCATAATCTTGCCTTTTACGGTTGAAGCGCTGGATATATAATAACACTGCCTCGTCATCTTCCATAGCTTGCTTCGTTTGTAAATAATCATTCACTTCTCGTGATTCATTTATCATAATGGCTAAGTCGTCAGCCTCAAGTAGTAAGCTAGCCATATCTAATTCACTTGGTATTTCTATCATGTTTTACCTCCTTTACAGGCAAACCTACTATTATTTTAGCACGAAACCCCTTATGGGCGCACAGGAAAGATTTAAACATCACACACTTTTTGCTTAATTTTCCTATAAATACGCCGGAATAAGGATACGTAGACGCGATATTTCATCCACTTTTTCTGTCCATGATTGATCTTTTGACATCATACGTACTTGCCAGTATCCATGTTCCAATGCAACTTCCTGCACTCTGCCCGTCCATTCAACTTGTCGATGCGTTTGACATTGTATCTCCAATCGAAGCTCCTGAGCTCGTTTTAGCATAACGCGTACCGTATTTGGATGATAGCTTTGATAATGTTCCGTCCACATTTTTGGTAAGGTTGACAAGCCTGGGATAGCTTCACCAACATCAGGAAAAACATTTTCAACCTTAAAATCAAAAAAGGGTGTTATCAAGGGAAAAAAGCCTTCTCTATCCGTATTTATCTCTAATGGAATTTGATTGTTGTTCGAATGATCCTTACCTAAATGGAAGCCTATAGATTGAAAACGACGAATTTCCCCTGATTGTGGCTCATACCCACATTCCCTAAGCAAGGTAACAAATTCATCTAATTTGCTTGTAGGAATTAAAAATGCAACAGGAGAGATAACCTCCGAAATATACGGAGCAAGAATTCCTATATCACGTAATTCAGCTAACAAGGTAGAGCTTGCTGTTTTAAAACGAATCACCTGCTCAAAGGAGAGCTGTTTTGCTTCACCTGACCATTTTATTATTAATTGAGCTACAGAATCCGGCACTGGGTGTGCTGTATTCTCTTGGAGAAATTGTAGGATTTGATCCACACTTCCTCCTGTAGATAAGTAGGATTGCACGCCTCGGGAGGTAAGATTGCACGTTATAAAATCTCCAGCAACATTCATTTCTCCCAAACGGCTCAGCTCCCATAGTTGAGCTAAGACCATACCTGGGGGTACCATGACTTCACCAGTCGAATCCAAATACCATTTAGGCTGATGATCCCCCTTTTCCTGATGGTACGGATTATGACGAATCCATAGGTTTTGTTGATTATCTTCCCCTAGTTGAACCATGCCCAAACCCAGCAAGGGATGTAACCAGGTCTCTTTCAATTGCTCCTGACCCTGTTCTGGTAGTTTATAGCCTATCTGTGTAAGTTTGGAAAGAATTTCATCTACCCTGTACCACTCTTCATCAAACAATTGCAGCTCAAACAAAAATGCTTCTTGCCATGACTCCTTTGGTGCGTAGTATCGGAATAAATTTGCTTTTATCTCCTCAATTTGTTCCACATTTTTCTTATGTAACCAATCATTTAATATTGCGTAATGCAGGCAAATTCTTTTATCTTGTAGGTAGACAAGCCGCATTCGTAAAGATAGATCAAAGAGAAAAGAAACGGGCGTTTGATCATCTACCTTTACTTCAGACGGCAAAAGACTAGAAAACCAGCCCCGCATATGTTCACCTCTCAAAGAAATGCGTTCCATCCATTTGAGTACCATTCGCCGGGGTATTCCATTTTTTTGTGTTAAAGAAACCGATTGTTCTCTTAAGAACAGCAGAAAGGCAAGTATGTCCATATGGATACCTCGCCCTGCTGGAAGTGCATAGGAAAATACATGCGGGATGGCTTCCTCTTTTATTGATGGTTCTATCCTTTTTTTGTGTGTTTGATTACTAAGAGGGTATAAATTTTTTCGTAATTCAAATGGCATCATGTAGCCTATTTCGCTCCACATTTTTCGAACCGTATAAATAATACCTAGCCGACGTAGCTTGGTAAGACCCGCTGTTAACAGAATATCTTGTTGAGTAATTGTCTCAAAGTCACGCTTACGTATAAAGCCTTGTTGAGCATTTGTATAAAAAAGAGACACTGCTTGGCGCTCGTGCTCTGTTAAGGCATCCCATAATGTTTGGCAGAAAGCCGAATCTTGCAGTCGGTTAATTAAAGAGTTGTCGCATTTTATGTTTAATCGGCGATTTTGTTCCTGGATAATTTCTTCAATTGTACGTTCTGACAACATATCCAGACATTTATGTATATTCATGAAGCTCACCTCTATTCGTAACGGTGGATGGAGGAAATCATAGGAGGGATAGAGAATGAAACAAGTATTAGCAGGTTTATTGCTAATGGGAGGAATCCTGGTCTCCTACGTCAACATGACTCCAACTGTAACAGCTCAGGATGGCTCTTTGCATCAAAATACTCAACAGTCCAACCAAAAAGGAGTTGTATCTATGAGTGATTTTAGCACTGCTCCTACTCCCTACCCCACTTCTGTAGACCTGGCGCTTGCCAATATACAAGAGCAGGGTGGCTATCAGCTGATCCATGAAAATGATCTCACCTATGTAGCCATTGCGCTTGGTGAGCGCCCTACCAGTGGCTATTCTATCAAGGTTGACAATGTCCAGCAAGAGACTGACGGAACTTATGTCATCCATGTCGTAGAGGAACGCCCTCAAAAAACAATGTTGCTTCAAGTAATTACCTATCCAACTGCGGTGATTACCTTACCTCAAGATGCACAACACGTAACCATAAACTATCTATAATAACGAACGCGCAGGGCAAAAGCAAAAAGCTGTGGATGGTCTTTAATGGACTCCACAGCTTTTTCCTATGTAAGCGGGGTCGCATTTGGACTTTCATGTTTCATCCGCTTAGTTGACTACGATTTCAAAGGTCTGTTTGACACCATATGATTCATGGTTGTTATGGGCTAATTCTACTTCTATTTTGTGCTTTCCGGGAGCTACATCTGCTAAGGTAAATTGCGGGCCAAAAATCTTGGCTATTTTTTTCCCATCCACATATAAATGGACATGCCCTTCACCAACTTTATTTTCTTTTCCCATGTTTTCCAACGAGAATTGGAATCCTTGAACGACCAATTTCAATTCAAGATCATTACCTTTTACTTGATGTTCCACGATTAGTGAAGGCTTCTTCACTTCCTCAGCAAGTACATGTGTCTGATTGCTGTGAGTTGCTTTTTTTCCTTCCAAAGAATGCAATCCCATCATGGATAGCTCCAAAATAGCTACAAACAAAATAAATAAGTAAAAACGACGTCCACGCAATTTTTGGATCATACAGGACACTCCTTACTTTTTGGTGAATATAGCCCTAGAGTGCCCTGTTTCTCCCTGTTTATGCCACAAATTCTCTACTTCGTACATCGGGTACCAAGTACGATTTACTCTCTTATAAGATCACTTTCTCAATAATCTCATGCTATTAAGAATGACAATCATCGCTGCTCCTGTATCACTGATGACTGCCATCCACAGTGTGAGCCAGTTTGGTATGATCAAGAGTAGTGCTATAGCTTTGATCAATAAAGAGAAATATATGTTTTGCTTGATAATCGCTAGCGCTTGTTGGCTAAGCCCAATTACATATGGTAATTTTTCTAAGTCATCAGCCATCAATACGATTCCTGCTGTTTCCATAGCAGTGTCCGTTCCTGCTCCTCCCATCGCAATACCAACATCAGCAGTAGCTAGAGCTGGAGCATCATTAATACCGTCACCTACCATTGCAATTGTACCACTTTCGCGCTTTTTAGCTACCTTTATTGCCTCAAGCTTATCTTCTGGCAACAATCCTGCTTGTACGTGTCCAATCCCTACTTTTTGAGCCATATGTTGGGCCGCTCCTGCATTATCACCCGTAAGCAACAAAGTTTTTACGCCAATGCCATGTAATTGCTGCATCACCCTTTGACTTGTTGGTCGAATGGTATCAGATATGATAAGAGCACCCCAAATCTCTTTCGTCGTACCCACTAATACGATCGTTTTACCAGCTTGTTGCTCTTCCTTAATCTGCTCTTGTAAAAGTCCCAGTTCAACCTTATGTTCGGTAAACAGCTTCTCATTTCCCGCCAAATACGTGATTCCTGATAACGTAGCACTAGCACCCTTACCAACAATGGTTTGATGATTATCAGAATCCTGTGTTAGAATGCCATTTTCCTTTGCCTGTAACAAGATAGCAGTAGCAATGGGATGATGTGAAGATTGCTCGATCATGGCTGCCTTTTCAAGTATCTCTGACTCGGTGTGTTGCTGGAGAGTAAGTATTTTTTCAACATGTAGCTTTCCTGTTGTGATCGTACCTGTTTTATCAAAAGCTACTTGCTTTAAATGACCAATAATTTCCAAGGCTGCTCCACCTTTAATTAATACACCGTGACGTGCCGCACTTCCAATAGCAGACACTACTGCAACAGGGGTGGAAATAACCAAGGCGCAAGGGCAAGCGATAACCAATAGCTCTAGGCCACGGTAAAACCAATGTTGCCACTCTCCTGTAAATAAAGGTGGCAAAATAATAACAGCAAGGGCCACTACAATTACGATTGGAGTATAAATTCTAGCAAATTTCTCTACAAATTGTTCCGTTGGTGCTTTCTTCTCCTGTGCTTCCTCCACTAAATGAATAATGCGAGCTAGTGTGGAATCAGAACCTATCTTCGTCACTTCCATCTCAACAACCGCTGTTTCATTAATGCTACCAGCGAAGAGAGTGTCACCCACACCTTTGTCAACTGGCATAGACTCCCCAGTGATTGGTGCCTGATTAAAAGTAGATACCCCTTTAACGATAAACCCATCAAGTGGAATTCCTTCACCTGCTTTAATTAATAAACGCTCTCCAACTTCCACATCTTTTACTGGGATACTAACCCATTCTTGTTCTCTGTAAACCATAGCTTCTTTTGGTGCCAAACGTAGTAAGGAGCGAATGGATTGACGAGTCTTATTGATAGATAAGGTTTGCAAAGAGTTCCCAAGTCCAAATAAGAAAACAACCGTTGCCCCTTCTAACCATTCACCGATAAAAGCTGCTCCTATTGCCGCCAAACTCATTAGCAGGTTCATATCAGCTGATTTACTTTTTAGGGCATACCATGCGGCTTTTAAGGGTTTTAAACCAGCAACTACCATCGCAATAGCATAAGCAGTATTCCCGAGCAGTTCTATCTGGTACGCTTTTAACAAAAGCCCTACCAGAATAAAAAATCCTGCTATTCCTGTACGTTGAACTGCTTCATTTTGCCACCAAGCTTCTGGTTCAATGTTAGAAAAACGGTCACTCCCATCCTGATATGTACCTTTGTAACCAGCTTCTGTAATAGCTTGTAAGACTTTTTCTACATTAGCCTTTTTTCCTAATCGCATTTTGGCTGTACTAAAGTTTACTTCTACTTCTGGCATGTTCAAGGTTTTCTGCACGTGCTTCTGTAAAGTTAGAGCGCATGAGCCGCAATCCATACCCTCAATATGATATACCTGTGCAGCGGTTTTATTAGCTAATACCGTAGTCGCCAATTCGCGTTCAGCAAAACAACACCCTGCACCGTGAGAATGCCCTGTATGTTTGTGTTCGTGATGTTCGTGATGATTATGTTCGTGATGTTTGTGACTATGATCGTTGTGATGATGGTCATGATGAGAATGACCTGTGTCTCCACAATGTTCGTGCTGATGGTGATCCGTATGGGAATGATGCCCCTGTTCACCACAACATGTTTTCGTTACAATCTCGTTATCTTGATGTTCTACGTGAGAATAATTGGAGTTTTTTTCTTGACCATTATGCTTATCATTCAAATTTTTCCTCATCCCGCAGCACCTCGTTTTCCGATCTCTCTTCTCGTAGTGTATCAGATAACATTATAATATTCAAACAATCATCGAAATGTTATTCCTTTGATTTTCTAAAACCTGCTTTTATAGCATCTTCTTCTGTATCAAACCACTCTTCTGGTTTCGTTTGTTCATAATAACGTCCACCAGATACATGGTAGATTTTTTCACCCTTTGAATTAATATTTCCTTTGATTTGTTGCTTGCTGTCTTCCCTTTGCGAACTACTTTCCTTTTTTTCGGGAAGGTTCTTTGAGGAAGAAGTGTTCTTTTTCTTACCTTGATCCGCTTTCTTATAAACATCTAAAGCCCAGAGTCCTCGGTTGTTTTCTCTAGCATTCTGTTCTGCTTTCAAGAACACTTCTGACTGAGCAACATTAGGTGGCACTGTCATGATGCGCGCATATCCTTCATATACGAGATGTTCATTATAGAATGTGCCATCTTCTAAATAAACATAAGCTAATAGTCTCTGATATTTATCGAAAGGCTGTACATCAAATTGAAGGGTAACTTCTTTGCCTTCTAACATCTTTTTCGTATAGTCACTCGCTTCTTTTCCATATGGCTCCACAGGACTATTGGGCTTCACAGTCTCAGGCGTGTCCACTCCGATCAGTCTTACCTTATCTCCCTTCGTTGTTTTAAAGGTATCACCATCGACAACTCTCTCTATTTTAACTTTCATTTTCCCATTGGGTGTGGGCTCATTGTTCTCTTGCGTGTCTTTGTCAGTAGCACATCCACTTACCGCTAAGGCTACTCCAAGGGAAAGGATGGCAAATAAATGCTTTGTATTGGTTATCATTGTCCTCATGTACATATCCTCCATGTTTTTGATTAACTC
This sequence comes from Brevibacillus laterosporus DSM 25, assembly GCF_002706795.1. Taxonomy (NCBI): domain Bacteria; kingdom Bacillati; phylum Bacillota; class Bacilli; order Caryophanales; family Paenibacillaceae; genus Brevibacillus; species Brevibacillus laterosporus. Next base: position 3,892,997 of record NZ_CP017705.1, on the reverse strand, counting down.
TACCTTTCCCATCATACCAAACATACGTGCTTGTCTACAGTTTTTCTAATCTTCCAAAACAAAAAACGACCCACATGACTTGGTAGGCCGCCTTTTTATCTGGTCATTTATTCCCAGTCCCAATCAACAAGTAGAAAAAATAAAACAACAACAATTACGATGATCCATATCAGTTCCTCGCTATCTCCATTTAAGAAGTCAAAATCGAAAAAACCCATGTGGACCCTCCTTTCCTCTTCGTTACAGCCTATGCGAAAGGAATAATTTGGGTCCAAAAAAGACAAGCCCAAATGTTATAAAGTGACACATAAAAAAGACACTCGTTTCCGAGTGTCCACAAATGTTCTCTCTTCATTAGAAAAATTAATGGCGTGAAGCTGTTTCAGAAATCTCTGCTAATGCTTCTCCTGCTTCATCTTGTAAAATGTTGCGGATTGCCATGTCTCCAATCGCCACAATTCCTACTAACTTTCCGTTATCCACTACTGGCAGACGGCGAATTTGATGCTTAGCCATCAGCTTAGCTGCTGCATCTACAGTCATTTCTGGAGTTCCCAGCACGACATCTTTACTCATGACCTCTTCGACCTTACTAGAGCCTTGATGTTTTTCAGCAAGGCCACGAATGACGATATCACGGTCTGTAATGACTCCGATAACATCTTTTTGTTCATTCACAACTGGAATGACGCCAACGTTCCAATCTTTCATTTTCACTGCTACTTCATATACATTATCCTGTAACGTAACGGTAGCCAAGTTATCTGTCATAATTTGGCGTAGTGTTCTTGTTGCCATTTTTCTTCCTCCTTCCGTTCTTAAACAAAGGTTAGTTTCCCCCCTCCCGTATTCTTTCATGCAATCCAGCTATTTTTTACGTCTCATAATCATTGCACAAACAGGAAAAACCTACTATCATAAGGGAGTGAATATCACGAAGGAGGAAGGCAGAATGCTTCTCAAAGAAACGGGAATCGGCGGCCACCAAGGAACTTTAGCCGACTTAGACATTGCTATGAATAGCTCAGGTTTCACGCGTTTTGCTTGGGATTATGCCCACGCAACCTACGATTACAAGCTAAAGGATAGGGACACTACGTACTATCTTCGCATTCAAGCACATTGTGTAGAAGGCAAAATGGAAGATCCAGACACTGTATTAAAATTGGACGAGCCATTCATCGGCAAGCATCTGTTCCCACACGGAATCGATTATGACTGTCCTATGCCAGATGGCGTACTAAACAATGCAAAGCAAGTTTTACAAGGTTTAAAAGACAAATTAGCATAACAGTATGAAGGTTCAGTTTGTTCAAATACTTTACACAAGCAGAGAGGACATACCCACCTCTCTGTTTCATTTCTAGGGGTGATTTCTTTTTCAATGAAAACTCGGGGCGTACCAGATTTTCTCCTACTTTTTTTAACATTGCTACTTGTAGGCTTTGGAATTACGATGGTAATGAGCTCCAGCTACATCTATGCTCAAACCGGAATATTGACAGCCAAAGGTTGTAATCAATGTCTAGGTGACGGTTTGTACTTCGCAAAAAAACAAATCATCTTTGCCATTTTGGGTCTGTTTCTCATGCTCTTTGTTATGAACATCCCCTTCTCCTTTTATAAGAAAAACTTCCTGCTGATTGCCGCTGGTAGCTTTTTCTTACTTTTACTTGTTTATATTCCCGGATTTGCGATCAAGACGAACGGAGCGCATTCATGGGTTAACTTAGGCTTTATGACCTTACAAACCTCAGAGGTTGCCAAGCTGGGACTAATTCTGTATCTGTCAGCCCTCATTGCTAAAAAAGGAGATGCCTTCCGAAGTTTCAAAACAGGCTTAATACCACCTTTGACAGTTACGGGTATTTTCTTTTTAATGATTTTGGGACAGCCTGACTTAGGGACAGCTGCCATTATTTTGGGAACGGCTGGGGTTATCTTAATAGTAGGTGGAGCTAATATTAAGCATATCTTTTTGCTTACTGTCCCTCCATCGACTCTGTTTATTACTACCTATATCTTAGTAAAACCACATGCTTGGGCCCGAATAACCTCTTTTACTGATCCTTGGAGTGATCGATTAGATAAAGGATTTCAAATGGTTCAATCCTTATTTGCTATTGCGCGAGGCGGAATCTTCGGTACAGGGTTCGGTAAAAGCTTGCAAAAATATCTGTACCTACCAGAGGCTCATACAGATTTTATCTTTTCCGTTATTGCTGAAGAGATGGGCTTAATCGGAACCTCTATCTTCCTACTTTTGTATCTGTTATTAATCATTCGAGGACTACAGATCAGCTTACGATCTACTGATACCTTTGCCACACTTGCTGGAACAGGCATTGTTACCATGCTTAGTATTCAAGCAATAATCAACATCGGCGGTGTAACAGGTGCTATACCAATGACAGGCGTACCCTTGCCGTTTATCAGTTATGGTGGATCATCCTTGTTAATTTGTATGACAAGTATGGGAATCCTATTAAGTGTCTCTCGAGATGTTAACAGACAAAAGCATACCCAGAGCTCCTCGATGTAAGGATACGTTCCTATCCTTTCAAGAACATAAAAAACCAACGACAGCAGAAAATCTGTCGTTGGTTTTTTTATATTCCTGTTTATACCTATCTTACTCTTGTTATTCAATAGTGAGGCCCTCTACTCGTACATTTACCTCATACACCGTCAATCCTGTTAAAAACTCCACTGTTTCTTTTACTTTCTCTTGAAGATGCTGGCAGGTCTTGCTAATGATGGTACCGTAGCGAACAGAAACCCATAATGTAATAGAAGCACCCAAATCCCCTATTTCAACCATTATTCCTTTTGCATTATTTTTCGGACCCAATCGTTTCGTCCATTCATCATAAAATGAACTAGAACCACCTACAGCTACCTCTTCAATCTCTTGCGCTGCTACTCCTGCAATGACTGCAACTACTTGATCTGCCACTCTGATTTGGTCTTTCACGGATTCCATCCCTACCGCCTCCTTATGTGAACCGCCTTATGTAGCGCTACTTGCCTGTTGTACATAGTTTACCCAACTAATCATGTACTGCTTCAAAATGTTTTTTCTTTTATTATAACGGGTTTAGTCAACAGCTTGAAGCACTATTCTCGAAAATTTTACCAGCTTTTAAACCGAGAGAAAATCGGACAAACTAACTACCGTTTACAAACGTAGCTTTTTTACAAAAAGGGAGGCATACATACAGTGCAAAAAGTTATGTATTGGTGTTTCGGAGTAATCTTGTGTACTGCATTTCTGGTTAGTAGCATTCCAAGTATCACGCAGGCATTTACTATGGGTCCTACTTATAAAGAAGGGAACACAGGTGCCAATGTAAGAGAACTACAAGAACGACTTAAACATATTGGTTTTTATACAGGAGATATTGATTCTATTTTCGGTCCACGTACAAAAGCAGCTCTACGTCTTTTTCAATATGAGTTTGGTATGACGATTACGGGGGAGTTGGATGATAAAACGAAAGTTAGATTGTACAATTCAACAAAAAATTATGTCATGGGTACTTTTAAACCAAAAGAAAAAGGAAATCAAGTAATGACGCCTTCTAATGGCTTTTCTGCCAATGATCTGAAAATCATGGCCCAAGCTGTATATGGAGAAGCACGCGGTGAGCCTTATATCGGACAAGTTGCAGTCGCTGCCGTTATTTTAAATCGCACACAAAGCCCCTCATTTCCTAATTCACCAGCAGCTGTTGTGTTTGAGCCACGTGCATTTACAGCTGTAGCTGACGGTCAAATTTATCTTTCACCGGATGAATCAGCGCGAAAGGCTGTCCAAGACGCCCTAAAAGGCTGGGATCCTAGTGAAGGGGCAACCTATTATTTTAATCCAGATACAGCAACCTCTGCTTGGATCTGGAGTCGACCACAAATTAAAAAAATTGGTAAACACATTTTTTGTAGATAATATTTATATTAAACCATATAAAAATGTAAAACCTGGTATAAATAAATTACCAGGTTTCTCCCTTTTTAATGACATTATATTGTTTCAGCTTACTCATTTTGGGCCAAATGAGTGTTGTGCCATCTTTACGAATCGTTCTTCGCTTTCAATCGTGCCACAGATACCACATTGAATAAGATAATCATCCCCTTTATAGGGTTGATGAAAAGCATCTAGTTCGGTTTGGGTCAACTCTTCTATGGTCTCACCTGTTTGTGGATGTAAGCGGACATACTGTGGTTGTTGTCGTATAATGGTAAATCTCATACGATTGGTGCGACATACCGGACAACAATAGGGAGCAGACATAAAGCACCTCCTACAATTTTTCCTTAGTTTTCCTCTAATGTTAGTGGAATATGCACTCATGAATCTCGATAATCTTTACCTCATAGAGCAGAAAAGTAAGATTGAAATAATCCGGAAAGAAATGAGGGGTTATATGGTATGAAAAGCATGCGACTATTTTATTCGTTGGTAGGAGGAAGCTTTGCTCTGGCAACTGGTTTTCACTATTTCACTGACAATGAAGTATTACGATTTATCACAGCTTCCATAGCTATTATCTTTCTCGCATCCTGGTTAGGAAAAGCTACCGAGAATGTCGCTCATTATGCAGGTGATCGTATTGGGGGATTCTTAAACGCAACCTTCGGCAATGCAGCTGAATTAATTATTGCGTTCTTTTTAGTTAGAGAAGGTTTGTTTGAAATGGTGAAAGCGTCTATCACAGGTTCCGTTATCGGAAATCTTTTATTAGTGTTAGGATTAAGCGTATTGCTTGGTGGCTTAAAGTTTAAAGAACAAATCTTTAATAGTCAACTAGCCGGACACAACGCTTCCATGATGACTTTAGCCTTAGTTTCCTTGTTTATTCCTGCTATCTTTATGTCTGAACTATCCCTTGAAAAGATTAACACCTTGTCGATCGTAATCGCTATATTATTAATTCTTGCATATGCGCTGTGGCTGATCTTCTCCATGGTAACACATAAATCATTTCTCACTGATGTGGAACAGCACGAGAGCGAGGCTGTCTGGTCTAAGCCAGTATCCATCATCATGCTCGTGGTATCTACTTTCTTTGTAGCAGTCGTATCCGAGTGGTTAGTACATAGTGTGGAAGCAGTCTCACATACCTTCGGCTGGTCAGAGCTGTTTGTGGGAGCTTTTGTCATTGCCATTATTGGAAATGCCGCTGAACATAGTGCCGCAATCCTGCTCGCTATGAAGGGGCGTATCGGAGCAGCTGTGGAAATTGCTGTGGGCTCTAGTTTACAAGTAGCTTTGTTCGTAGCTCCTACACTGGTCTTAATCAGTCTCTTATTCGGGTCCCCTATGAACATCGTCTTTACTGTTCCAGAACTCACAGCAATTGCCGTATCAACCATTATCACGATTTCGATCTGTCGGGACGGTAAAACCAACTGGTTCGAAGGAGTATTATTGTTAATTGTGTATCTTATTCTTGGTACAGCCTTCTTCTTTGATTAGATCGTCCACACGTAACAAAAACTCGCTAAGGAAAGAAAGCTTTCCTAGCGAGTTTTTATTTTTTTTCGTTAAAGAGCTCATGTAAATCGGCTAATTTGTGTTCAAGATTTTCCAGAATAGTTCTGCCTTCATCTTCTACTACTACTCCTAGGCGAACCGCGAACTCAATTTCACGCGACAGACCAAACATCTGTGTATCAAGCACCTCTTCATACAAAGGGCACTGTGGCATGTTCAAGTTCTCCATCTGAACATCAATTAATTTATATATTTTATCCGCATCTGCTCTTAATAACGCTAAAGCTTTATTGGCCATATCGTTATGAATTTTTACGTCTGTCAAAACCTATCCCTCCGTTTGGACACGTCCTTACCATACATACATAGTACGTCATAACGCGTCATTTGAAAAGGGGATAACCTTTTATTCATAGTGTATAATATGTTAAATGCCTTTGAAAACGCTGTCAATAAACACTTGTAACCAAGCACATTCATTGCAGCTCTCTACATCCTGCGATACAATAATTAAGTAGTAAGAGCGCTAACAGAGAGGAAGACCGAAATGGCAGACGTGATTGTAGTAAAGGGAGCTGTAGAATTCCCTATCACCATTGATCCAAGTGTTTGGGTATTTGATGACCGAAAATTCGAACTGTCTACTTATATGGAACAGGATAATCTGGAGCTACAAGAGACGCAGAAATATATCCGTGGTGCAGCTCTACATTGGGAAAAAGAAATGAAGGAAGGCTCCACCCCTCCTAGTCAACGCAAAAGCTTGGTAGAAGAACGAAAAGTGCTAGAGGGCGATTATGCAATCAAATTTGCACCTTTCTTGGAAAATGCCAAGCCTTATGCAAATGCTACGACTCTTCGTATTCACCGTGAACAAGAAGATTATGTAGATGTTTCTTTGGAAAAATCCAAGCAAATAATTCTCCAATTCTCAAAAGACGGTAGACCAATTCGAGAGAAAGGTCCAGTGTTTTTATATTTCCCAGAAGATTTGCATGAAAATAAGCAACCCTTGAATAATATTACGATGTTTGAAATCCTACTCTAAGTAGAAAAATAAGTGCCACCCTTACATAGGGTGGCTATCTCTATTTGCCCGTTTTCTATTTATATGTCTGTAATTCTAATACCTTCATGACTTAAGCACTTTGAACAGAGAGTTTCCTACGCGCCATTTCAGCTTCTACCAGGAAAATAAAATCGGCATCGAGATGAAGGGCGACTGCACGTTGATATACTTCTATCAACATCGTATCACTTAAGTATCTCACGCTTGTCACCTCCCTTTTGTTCTATACCGTATTGTAACAGCTTATAAAAAAACGAACAATCGTTCCGATATCCACAAGTGCTGTGGAAATCCTGTTGATAGCCTGTGGGGCAATTGTGCAAAAGGTGGTTAAACAGGTATATATCCTTGTGGATTTCTTTTTTTAATTATCCACAAACGATTACATATTGTCGAAAAATATAGATGTACCATAAAAAAAGACGGCCATAATGGCCGCCCCTCTTTCTATCCGATTCACGTTTACATTCTACATTCGCTTTTCTGAGTATAAGGCTAATGCATAGAGACACGAATAATCTCTGTGACAACAACCATAGCGAAGACAGCAAACCCGAATGAACCAGTGAAGAATAGCATGTGGCGAATTTTCTTTTTATCTTCCACCTTATGTCCCTCGCTTTCAACCAGAATCCAACTCCGGTAGTATTATATATATCCATACGTATGAGAAGCCCATTTCGTTTCAATTTTTATGCACTCTTCTCTTTCTTTTTACCCCCAATTTCTGCGTTGAATCGACAACAGTGAAAATATCCAGCAAGAATTAGATAGCCACTCTCTTAGTTTGTACCGCCATTCTTTGCTCCATTCGATACATATGCCAGCATACAAGAAATCCGATTGCTAAACAGATTCCCCACGGCAACCATGGCATATACAATTGTTTTCCAAGCTCATAAGCCCATCCTCCTAATGAGGTCCCAATAGAGCCACCTATAGCAAGTGCATAGCCATTAAACCCGTAATAAGCGCCTAATTGGTGTTTAGGGGCAAAATACGGCACCATATCAATTAAATAAGGAACAGAGATCATTGTGCCGATCGCAAAAATACTAGCATCAAGCAAAATCATCCATAATTGATTTGAAAAGCTAAATAAAAATAGTCCAAATGCCATTATCAAAGTGCCCAACCCAATCAATGTAAACCGTTGACTATAGTTGCTCAACCATTGGAGTACCTTCATTTGAAACAGAATTGTTACGATAGCTACTGTTGACAACACAGTTCCTACTGCCATTTTATTTTGCAAGGTATCTTCAACAAATTGTGGAATGGCCAAAAACAATTGCATATAAATATAATAATGTCCTATCAATATAAACGTATAAAGCATAAAGCTTCGATCCAAAATGACAGTCTGAAAACTCCTCAGCACATTTGATTTAGTAGCTTTTACAGCCAGCGGTGGTAACACTAGCAAGGCAAGCCCTGCACATAAGAAGTATAACCCACCAGCGAAGATGGACAGCCAATAGAAATCGACCATAATTAATGCTGTACCGACCAATTGTGAACCCACAACACTTACATTGTTTAGGACATTCTTTACACCAAATACATCTTTACGGATTCCTTCAGGTGTCAATACAGCATACGAAGCACTAACAGCTGGTTCAAATAGCGAACCTCCCAGTCCAGAAAAGATTGCTGCAATGAAAAAATGCCAGGTTTCGGTACAAAAGGCAAAGGCGAGAAAACCTAAACCTCTCACAATCATCCCTAATATCATCGTTAGCTTATATCCACATCGATCGGCAATAATTCCTCCCAAAAAGGCTACGCCCTGTTGAGAAAACTGGCGTACACTCAAAACCAATCCCGCCATCGATAATGCCCATCCATAGCTACCGGTCAAATAAAGTGTCAAATATGGAATTAAGGCATAAAAGCCAAGGTTCATGCAGAAGGACAAGGCTAGCAACCATCTAATGGCGCCTGGCGTTTTCTTTAAAATGTGAAATCCCTGTATCATCAACTGTCACTCACTTTCGATTTTTCGAATTATCAGTATCAACAGATTACAAAGTATTGTATGATTTGAGAAACGAATCTTTTTGTTCACAGTAATCAAATATATGCATAAGAGGTTATATTATGGACTTTGAGCAGTTAAAAGCTTTTTATACACTAGCGCAAACCCGCAATTTCACACGCACCGCTGAAATTCTCCATTTGGTTCAATCCACAGTTACTATGCGTATTAAGCAATTGGAAGAACGAATTGGCAGGCCCTTATTTGTTCGGGATAAACGGAGTGTTGAAATCACACAAGCTGGACTCGCATTATTGCCATACGCAGAGCGTATCATCAAGCTAGCTCAGGAGGGTATGCAGGAGGTTGCCTCCTTACAACCCTATGAAGATCGTCTTACAATCGGTAGTGTCTCTTCGCTCTGGTCTTACGTTCTAGAGCCAATTCTAAAGGAATACTATCTACGTTATCCAACCATTGCTGTTAGGACGAAAACCGGGCATTCTTCAGACATTAACACCTATCTGCATGATCAAATTATCCAAATTGGTATGGTATATACCCCGCCCTCACTGCCTAATTATGAAATTATCCCGTTTTACGAAGATGAGATTCTGTTGGTAGGATCACCTCATCATCCGCTCAGTTCAGCAAAAAGTATTGATGTAGACGATCTAAGTAAAATACCATTGATTCTAGTCAATTGGGGTACACCCTTCACCGAGTGGATTATCAAGACTCTCCCACCTAGCTATATCCCACGTCTACAAGTAGATGGGGCTCATCTCGCCCTCGATTTGGTACAAGAAGGACTAGGTTTATCACTAGTAACACGCTCTATGGTTCGCAGAGCTTTAGAGGATGGGAGTATCTGTCAAATTAAGCTAACAGGAAGCATCCCTCCTAAACGCCCTGCCTACATTGTTCTACCAAAGGAAAAGAAAGACCGTCCAAGTATAGAAAAGTGGCTTTTATTGATGCAGGAATTTGGTTACAATTTTTAGTTAAAACTAGGTAGTTAGTGAGAGTAAGAAGAGCATTTCTACTTTAGAAATACAAAAACACTCATGTCAGTCCCTTCTAAGACCAAGCGTGAATGTTTTTGTATAAGGTTGGAAGGCACTGCTGTTTAACTAAAATACAGAAATTTGAGACTCTTTTCAGCTTAAACCATAAATAAAGAGAAGTAGATATTTTTGTGGGAGGTATTACGAATGCCACTGATTCTTGATTTTTTAAATTTATTAATGTATGTACCATTTTTAAAGCCAGACGAAGAACAAATTACGAAAAACATTAAAAAAATAAGAAAATGTAATTGGTACAAAGTCTTATTAGAAAATGACGAGTATAGAAAACTAATCATCTATAATACAGATGTTAGAACGGTAATCGGACGATTTAATACAGAAAAATTAAATCAGAAAAATTATCAAATGAAGTGTCAACGTAAATTGGAAGCTATTTTAAATAAGAAAATGTAGCTGAGTTAATTAAGGCGGCTTCTGGAATATTTGGTGCTTGATATACCATAGTGTAATAGAGTTGATTCTACATATTCGTAGAGCCGACTCTATTTTTTTCAGCTTAAAACACCAATATAAATTAACATAGCCATTTTTTGTTTTTCAACACCATTAGTTCTTGGTCTTCTTCATAAATTTAATCGCTAAATAGAATATTCCAATCAATAAAGCCAATGCTCCAACCGATAAAGTTATTATGTTTTTTAAAGGCTTGCCCACTAGCAACTGCGTGCCCGATTGACTAGTGTAACAAGGATGTGATTGGTTCAGAGTTTTAGAAATTATGATCCTTCTATAAGAGATATTGCTTCATTACTCTATCGTCATCACAAATAAACATTTGCACAAATTGTAAAATGTCAGTTTCGTAATGACAAATTACGTAATATACTAATCTCAACAGGACAATTATATTTCTTGAACATCTACCCTTGTAATACACACTTTTATGTAGTGAACGGAAAGATCACTTACCTGCTTAAATTATCACTAGACGACAGAGTCAAAATAGTAACCTATAGGGAATGAATGTAATGGCATCTTACATACGTGGGAAATGCCTATTACAACCCGTTCTGAATCTTATTGGTATGAAACAAGCTGAGTTAGCGAGACGAACAGGTTTTTCAGCTAGAATGATCTCGCATTATGCCACTAATACCAAACTGATGTCTCCAGAAGCTATGTATTCCATTACTTCTATCATTCAGATGTACATGCCAAACTTCCGCATGGAACACCTCTACGAATGGGAACGGGAACAATAGGCATTGATGAGTAGATTTTCTACTCTCTCCTGCGGTATTTAAGAACCTATAGGTACTTAATATTTTTAAAAACATTACTCATTTACTTTCATTTTTATTTACAATATTATCTAATTACAGTATGATAATGGAAAATTATATTTTCCTTATATTTCCACAAACGAAAAAGGGGATAGGTAAATGCACGTCTTAGATTACAATTATGAAGGTGCGCAGATAGAATTACGCCAACGTTTACAAGAAGCACTTGATGGTAAAGGGTGGAAACGAAAAGACCTTGGACTAGCTACTGGAATTGACTCAGTTATCATCAGCCAAATATTGAATTCCAAAAGGAAGATGACATTGCCCCAATTAGATTCGATGACAGAAGCCTTGGGATTACAAAAAGATACCTTCTATGAAGATTTTCTAGGTGAATGCTTCAATGAATCTGGGAGTATGTCCCCTATAAAAACCGCTGACTTTTTCATCGGTTGCATTAAAGCAGAAAGATATGATATTACAAAGAAAATCATGTATTTTATCAACGAAGAAACAGATAGAAAAAGGATTCTTGACAAGACATTTAGGATGGCAGAGCATATTTTTTCCTCTGACCAACGAAACTACAGCTTACCGTTGTATGAAATTGTGATATCCAACAGTACGACACGTAGTGTACAATTAGCTATCGCATATTTTAAACGTTTTTTAATAGCAAGAGATGTAGACCTACCTGTTTCTGGCTTTGAAGCTTTACATCAACTTTTTGAATACCTCCCTTTACTTCCAGAAGAATATAGATTTGAGGCATATTACAAAATATTGACTTTTTATAACGTCGTTGAGAATTGGGATAAATTGTTGAAGTATTCAAAAGAGTTAAAGGAATTAGCTACATCACAGAATAACAAGAAATATATTGCAGAGGCTTTGTTGTATGAATCTTTTAGCTATCAGGGTTTGAAAGATTATGAAAATGCCCTTCTTGTAGTGAAGGAATATTCTTCTTATAGTGAAGAGTATGCTCAACTAGCTAGAATTAATGAAACGTTGATACACGTTGATATGGGACATGTGGAGTATATTGATGAACATATAAAGCTAATCTCTCCTGATCCCAAAAAATTATTTCTTTTTTTACCCGCAGCAATAGAATCATATCTCCAAAAAGAAATGATTCACAACATTGATGAGCTTTTACAAAAACACAAACAAGAAATTGACCAGCTATCCAATAAGACGGATATCCTTAATCAGAAATATAAACTAAGATTATTTCAAGCGTTATCTACATATTATTGTGTAAGGGGGAAAAACGATTTAGGATTCCATTACAACATCGAGGCTCTACAATTGGCACTCTATTTCAAAAATGTAGAGCGACTAAAACGTATCATTCTTATGCATTATCAATTTACCCCTTCTGAAAAACACAAAGAGATGTTTATTAATATTATGGCAAAGGGTGATATCCAAAATGAAAAAAGCTATAATTTCCTCACTAATGATTCTGTCCTTATTAGGTTTTATCGGAATGAGTTTTGACACACCAATCTCAACAACAATTACAGAACAAAGTGTATCAACAAATGGATATGGTGAAGGTTGGTAAAAGGAGGGGTTGCATCCTCTCTTTTTTTTATAAAAAATTAACAGAAAAATTTTTTCTTAGAATTTGTATATCTTGATATATAATTAAGCTAACAAATGGTAATCCACACAAAATATAGAAATTACATTTTTTTATCATTTTTGTGGTTGCCAGAGAAAGGAGGATAGCAAAGAAGGAATATTCACAGAAAGGAGTTGAAAGATGTTAGCATGGGACGACGATAGATGTCGAGAGAAGGAAGCTAAAAAGGTAATAAAAACGGGATGTTCCCATTGGCCCTCAGAAAGCTTTGGAACACCCCATATCAAGCATTTAAAAAATGCTCCATTCAAGTTTATCATGCCCTTGCGTTCAAAGGGGAAAAAATATTTTTTATTGAAAAAATAGTTGTCGCACATGTGAATAAGCTGTACGGAAAACCTTTTAGAACAAATAAAGCCGTGTTTCAGAAATTCATTGAAGACAACTAGAATGATATGTATTCCTAATAATGTAAAATAGTTAGATTTTTAGTAAAATATACTTATATAAAGGGAAAGAGGATAAAAACAATGAAAAAAATAAGTAAATTATTTTCCGTTCCTGTTGCGTTAATAGTTACAGCCGTAGTAGTCACTGGTGCTAACGCCCATCCAAGTATTTCTACCGTTTCTCCAAATGTTTCTACTAATGTTAATTCTGATAATATTACTAAGCCAGAGGCTTCTAGTGCTGTAGTAAGTGAAAAATCTATAGATGAAAAGACTATATCACCTTACGTTTCAATTGCTAAAGATGAGGACGTGAGCTATAAATCAGGTCAAGGTTCCTTTGTCTTCGATTACTCTTCTCATAATGGCAAGTACCCACACCTACGTGTACACGTAGAGAATACAGGAAGCAAAAGTTTCCGACTAGAACTTCTTTCTGAGGACGGTACAGAAATTTGGGGTATCGAGCCTGTGAAAACTGGTGAAGTAGCCGAGTATGTAGTTCCAAAAGCATCTAAATATTACGGCGAGGGCGAGTATAGACTTAGATTTGCAGGAACAAAAGGTAGTGCTGTAAAGGCAAGAGTAAATGTACGCTCTTTAACACCTAACGATATTTAAGTTGAAGTTTTGTTATAAAAACTCTTAAATAGGGATAAAGCAAATGACTAAAGAGATTTTTGGAACAAAGATTAGAAAGGTTAGAATTTTATCTAAATTTGATGAGGGAGTTTGCAGTAGATCCAGAAACGTTTGCCTAGTTGGATCATGTTATTTCAGAAGGGTTAAATGAGAACCAGGCAAAACAGATTTTAGATGTTTTAAGAGAACACCATAGTAATATAAAATCTGCTGTAGAGGCTGGTGTTCCTATCCCCCGATTTAGAAGGCTTATTTACCAAAATAATTCCCCTTCCTCACATTGAAGGGAGAACCACTAATAAGGAAAAGGTAATGCAGATTTTGAGAAGAGCTTCTAAATTACTTATATTTCCTTATCTGAATAAACATCTTTAGATTATAAAAGGTAAACCAAACGTCCGAACCTAAATTCGGACGTTTTTGCTGTTATATTTTAGTCCCAATTCGTCCCCAATGTGGGATTATGAGAAAAGTATATAGAGATAAAAATAAAAAAAGCCTTGATATACAAGGCTTTTAGAGAAAAAATCTATGGAGCGGGTGATGGGAATCGAACCCACGCGACCAGCTTGGAAGGCTGGAGTTCTACCATTGAACTACACCCGCATCACTTAATTGGTGCGGACAAGAGGACTTGAACCTCCACGGTGTTGCCACCACTAGAACCTGAATCTAGCGCGTCTGCCAATTCCGCCATGACCGCAAAGGGAATGCATTTTCTAGGGCATTGTGACCGCGTCTTCTTTGACGCTCTGTAATAGACCGTTCTGGCAACCGTTAGGCCATCACACTAATACGGAATAGACTCAAAAGCGTGCCTTCGCAACTTACAAAACTTAGTTTAATACAAACGACTTAAACTTGTCAATCACCCAACTATTTTGACATTTAATGCGTTCAATACAACACTTGGTCCAGTTGTGGGCAAATGAGAAAAGTTTGATGTTATAACGTTTACGTTCCGTCAATTTATAATTGATCGCCATGATTTTGTCGTGATCAAGGTCTGGTTGTCTACTCGGAATCGAATAAAACGTAAGGTCTTTTGCATATCATTGTCATCTCCACAATACCTTCCCTTTATCTAACGTTTTTGCCAGTTTCCTTGTCATAATTATCTAGTAATCTTTGTAGACTTTGTAATAGTTGTTCCTTGGGTAAGCTTCCACAATACTCGTACAATCTGAAGTAGTTATCTCTAAATCTTAAAGTTTCATAGGGATTTTAATCAATTAATTTTATATAACGAAACAGAATTTTATCATTTTTTAATTTATACCAATAATTTCTTGCTGTATTATTTAAAAGTTTGAAATATAAATAATAATATAATAATATAATTGATGAACAATACATAATTTAACAGCAAAGGAGATCATTTCATGAAGAAAATAATGGGTGTATTTTTTACTGCTGCATTAATCGTTGGAGGCATGGTTACAATTTCACCTAAGCCTACTTTTGCAAATTTGTGCAACCCCGATCCTTATGTTAAATCCGATTGTCCAGTAGGTAAACCTGAATGCAAACCAGCGCCTAAAGGTATGCAACAGGAATGTCCATGGTAACTATTTCTGAAAATTAAATTCCTACACTACTAAAAAGAGAGAGTGATTATATGAAAAAGATATGTACTATAGGATTTATTACTTTGATGATCTTATCACTTTCCAGTGCGGCAATCGCTGCTGAACCACAAAGTTTTTGTAATGTTTGGCAATGTGATCAAATAAATTAATCTAATGCCTCCTAAAGGGAGGCTCTTTCATTTTTTAGATATTAATTTTCTTTTTCTTTACTACGATCTCTCATCCCATTCTTAAAACAGATAATACAAGCTACTTTATTCTTCATTGTAAGGTCGTTGTTGTGGTACATTTTTCGTATTCTTCCGTTATCCAAAGACCAAACTTTCTCCTCACGTTATAATGCCCCGCCAATCCCCCCCATATAATGCCAAGCCGGCCATCTCTTCCTTTGTAAGAATACAGGCCCTGCCCGCGTCTATCTTGAAAGTTGGAATTGAGTACCGTTCGAAGTAGCTACTACTTCCTCAAGAAGCGAGTGCGTTACTGGATAAAGATTTTGCGTACTATAATTGCCAATCAAACCACAGTAAGCATATGAGAAATGTACACTATAAAATCACAGCGTGGACATTTGGGCTTCCTTTGAATAGCTCCGTTTAAGACAAATGGACCCTTCTGAAATTCGAATGACCATAACGTCCGAATAGTGTTCTTCACAATATCGACACCGATATACCTTACGTGGGTATAGTAATATGTATGTGAGATGAATTATTCATATTGCTTACGGGAGGGATCATCATGGAAGTCGCAATCATGCTTTACAATGGGATCACAGCGCTGGATGCATTGGGGCCGTATGAAGTATTTGCTGCCGTAACGGGCAGCAAAGTAAAGTTTGTCGCTAAGGATAAGGGGTTAATCAAACTGGATTCGAAAATGGGTTATTTGCATGCGGATTACAGTTTTTCTGAAGTAACTTCAGCTGATATTCTTGTCGTTCCTGGTTGCAGTCCGCCTAATTATAAAACTCCGATGAATGATGAAACCACGTTGAATTGGATTCGGCAAATACATGAGACGACGAAGTGGACTACATCGGTGTGTACCGGTTCTCTAATTTTGAGTGCCGCAGGTTTGTTACATGGAGTGAAGGCAACTAGTCATTGGAGCTCCTTCGACCTACTCCATTCTCTTGGTGCCATCCCAACTGATGAGAGAGTGGTTCGCCAAGGCAAAATTGTTACAGCAGCCGGTGTCTCCTCCGGCATCGACATGGCACTCCAATTAGTAGCATGGGAATCGGGGGAAGATATGAGCAAAGCGGTTCAGCTGATTTTGGAATACGATCCTATGCCCCCGTTTGATTCAGGTTCACCAAAGAAAGCGCCGGCTCCAGTGGTAGAACAATTAAGAGGGATGCTTCAAGAGCTTGAAAAACAGGAGCCTGATTTGTAAATCACAAATAAGTCAGCAACGGTATTGGGGTTTAGCTTGAAGCGAAGGCATTGAACCGAGACCTTCATTCTGGTATCAAAGCGGTTAGAGAACTTGTTGAACTCGAAATTTCGATGAGTATGAGCTAAGAGAGACTTACTAATGGGAGTCGTGAACCTGAAGCACGGCTTTCTAGCAAAAGACAAATGTTGGGTCGCATAAAAGCTAGTAACTCTACAATAATACTGTACCTCCAAATTCATAACTGTACCTTAAGATTATTTTGGTACCCAAATATATCTAAAGAAGGGGCGAATACTGCTCCTTCTTTTTTTGTGCGATTGATAAATCGAACATCGATATTCGGTCGCCGATTTATTTTACACCTACAGTTGCGAAGCTGTAGATTTCTCGTAAATAGACGCTAATAAATCCCTCCGCTAGATTACCATAATTTATCCGATAATATTCCGGTTCTCTACGGTCTGACACCGCATAGGCTTGCGTCGGACAGACGTTTGTTGAACGGGTGAACCTGAATCTAGCACGTTTTTCCTTAGTAATCAATCTATTCCCCTAGTAAATGGGTGATTTTTCCAGCTTCCATGCATAATAACAGGAAAAATATGCAAAGGTAAGGAGGAACTTGTTACGGAGAAAGGTTGATGGGATATGGATCAAATTCTGATCGCCAGAAGCACCTTTGGAATGACTATGGGTTTTCATATTATTTTTGCTTCGCTTGGCGTTGGCTTACCGCTAATGATTTTAATCGCAGAGCTGTTGTATCAACGCACGAAGGACACCGACTATTCACTAATGGCAAAGCGTTGGACCAAGGGACAGGCCATTTTACTTGGAATCGCTATTCCCTCTGGAACGATCTCAGGTGTTCAATTATCCTTACTATGGCCCGGTTTTATGGAAGTCGTCGGCAAAGTTATCTCCCTCCCATTCCAAATTGAAATCTTTGCCTTTTTTTTAGAAGCCTTATTTTTATCTATTTATGTATATGCAGCACATCGACTATCTCCCAAAATGCGTATCCTAAGTGTACTACTTGTATTGATTGGGGCGACTGCTTCTGCTGTGCTCATTACTAATGTTCACGCCTTTGAGGGAACCCCGACCGGCTTTCATTTGGTTAATGGAGAAGTGGTTGACGTAGATCCTTGGAAGGCATTTTTTAACCCCAGCTTTTTTGTCACAGCCGGGCATGTAGTTGTTTCCGCCTATATGACGGGTGCATTTGTAATAGCATCCATCGCTGCCTACAAAATGCTACGAGTTAACAAATCCTCGCGTGAATATGCGTTTCATCAAAAAGCCTTATTAATGGGTCTAGTGGTAGGCGGTACATTTTCCTTATTAACAGGGATTAATGGGCATGATTCAGCTCAACATTTACATCAATATCAACCAGAAAAATTAGCCGCAGCAGAGGGCTTATTTGAGACTCAGTCCCATGCTCCTCTTGTTCTTGGTGGTGTTACAGATGAGGCAACACAGCAAGTAAAATATGGGGTCGAAATTCCTTGGATGCTAAGTGTGCTAGCCGGAAACACACCAAATGAGGTGGTAGTTGGGCTAAATGACTTTCCAAGGGATGAATGGCCACCACTCTTTGTCCACACTCTCTTTAATTTTATGGTCTTGGTTGGTGGTGCACTCATTTTTGTTGGTTTTATCGGTTTTGCTTGGAAAAAATGGCTCAAACATTCTCATTATCCTCGGTGGGTAATGTGGATTTTTGTCCTAAGTGGTCCTTTATCCATGCTAGGTATCGAGGCTGGCTGGATCTTCGCATGCACGGGCCGTCAACCCTGGATTTTATATCGTGTTATGAAGACAGCAGATGCTACTACGCAATCACAGGGCTTAGGTACGCTATTTCTGTTATTCTTAGGAATCTATCTGTTCATGGCTATCGCAACAATCCTAGTCTTCCGCTATTATTTCCGTCGACATCCCATCAGTTTGGAGGGAGAAGCATGAGTGAAACCATTATTGCCGTTACAATGCTGTGGGGCTTCGTATTTATTTACTCAGTCGCTGCTTCCATTGACTTCGGCGCAGGCTTTTGGTCCATGATTTATCGTGATCGTGAGCAGACGAAAGCAACGCAAATCGCTAATCGTTACCTCTCTCCATCCTGGGAAGTAACGAATGTCTTTATTGTACTTATCGTCATAGCACTTGTTACCTTCTTCCCAGGGGCTACCTATACATTAGGTACTGTATTGATTATACCTGGTAGTTTAATATTGCTATTGCTGTTGCTGCGAAGTGCCTTCCTAGTCTTCTCTCATGTAGTAGAGGATTATCGTAAAATGATGTCGATAGTCTCAGGTATTACTGGCATCTTAATTCCTGCTCTATTAATCAGTGTGTTACCAATCACGCAGGGCGGTTTTATAACGCTTGAAAATGGCTACGAACAGCTTCAACTACTCAGGCTGTTTTCAAGTCCACATGAATATATGTATATTGGACTGGCGATAACTAGTACTCTTTTTCTTTCTTCGTTATTACTAGCCGATTTTTCTAATGTTCTTGGTGAGCGAGAAGCATTTCAAATTTATCGCAGAGATGCTCGGATTGTAGGTCCCATCTCAATTGTACTGGCTATTGCTGTTGTGATCACCATGTCTACCGAAGCTAATTGGATATATACCAATCTACGTTCTCAAATTGGCTGGCTCGTTGCTTCTGCTGGTTTTTTCCTACTCTCCTATGCATCACTATTTGGTACGTCTAAACGAAAAGGCTGGCTTAGCTTACCTCGCCTGGCTACCATTGCTGCCGTCATCCAGTACTTGTTAGCTAGCTATGCCTATGGCGTGGCTCATCTTCCGTATTTGGTTTATCCACATGTTACGATTGAATCAGGCTTCACACACCCAGATAACTTTCGAGCTATGTTTGTTGTCTATATCGTAGGATTTGCTATTCTTGCTCCAGGCTTCCTATACTTCTGGCGATTATTTATGAATGATACTAGTGAGGTCAAAAAATCGTAACAGAGTACTAGCAACTAGTTAAACATGCAAAAAGCCACGTAGAGTGTATAAGCTCTACGTGGCTTTTAGTTATGAATTATAAGAAACAAGAGCAATCATGCCCTCTTCATCATCAATATCTAGCTGAATTCGAGCCGAAAATGGATCTAATTCCATTTGGTCACGTAAATACTTGCGCAGGGCCTCTAGCATGTTGGCCTCAATCAGCACCTGTTCACGTCCGTTCGCATTCACTTCTGCAGAATAACCATATTCCTCATCCCACATCAGTTCAACATTTACTTGAAAAGGTTCGACCTCTCTTTTTTCAGCAATGTAAAGACAGATTGCATTAATAAGATCTTGTTCTAATAGTCTTATTGTTTCCATCGGTTTTCCTGTTCCTTATATTTATTATTATTTTTATTATTTCGTACCATTTGGAAGAGACGAACCACCAACAAGATAATCCCTACTAAAATCAGGATATTCAATAATGCGGCAGCAAACGCTCCAAAACCGCCTAGGTGACCTAGGAGACCACCAAACAACATACCTGCCAATCCACCAAACAACAACCCTTTCATGAAACCGCCGCTTTTGCTAGCAGTACTTGCCGCTGGGGTAGTAGTGTTCGTTTTGCTATTTACGTTTTGATCTTGCTTTGCATTAGATTTGGGAGTAGTGGTACTTTGTGTAGGTTGGAATGACTTCGAACCAGATTTG
This sequence comes from Brevibacillus laterosporus DSM 25, assembly GCF_002706795.1. Classification (NCBI taxonomy): domain Bacteria; kingdom Bacillati; phylum Bacillota; class Bacilli; order Caryophanales; family Paenibacillaceae; genus Brevibacillus; species Brevibacillus laterosporus. The sequence continues at coordinate 3,872,760 of NZ_CP017705.1, read as the reverse complement.
TATCCACCACCGCGTTTTGCGTCTACTTCATGAGCGTTTATTCCAACGGTCGTAAACATTAGAGCTAATGCCATTAAGACCATCAACAGCTTGTTTCGTTTCATAATAGTATAAATTCCCCTCTCTTTTCGACTGACAAGTAAGGTATACGATCAAGCAGGTAAAAGGTTTCGCCATATAAAAAGTTATTTGAAGAACTGATTACACTACTGTCGTGTAGTCCCCAAAACAGCAACTCTTTTGCATACTGATGCATACCAATGTCAATATAAGTGTTTATGCATATCATTGTAACACAGTTTTTGTTTTTTTCCAGAAAAAAGCAAAGTTGAAACTGTTAAAAAGAAAATTTTCCTCAATAAAAAGAGACGCTCCCCCGCTAGGTCACGCCTCATCAATATAGAAACGAAAAAAGGAGTGCTCCCGACAGGAATCGAACCTGCGACCTCTTCCTTACCATGGAAACGCTCTACCGACTGAGCTACAGGAGCATGGATCCTCAGGATGGACTTGAACCGCCAGCCTACCGGTTAACAGCCGGGTGTTCCACTATTGAGCTACCGAGGAATAGTCAGATAAATATAACAATTCATCTTTACCGTACCATCTTTCCCATTAATATGTCAATAGAGTCTGTTTTGCTACTCTTTTTATTGATTGCTCACACCTCGTATCTGTCTTCTTTCATACAAATAGGCTGATACAAGAATACATCCAGCTGAATATAACCAAGCTGCGACAACATCACTGAAAAAATGAACCCCTAAATAAATTCGGCTACATCCAACCAACAAAGGAATTGCAATACCTATCATCGGCCAAATCCATGTGTTCGTACTCCCACGTTGATGCTTCCATAATAGATAGGCTCCCATTCCAAAAAATAAAGTACTAAAGGTCGTATGTCCACTGGGAAAGGACCATGAGGAAGGCAGATCGATCAAATTTACATCAATAGGTCGCTCACGCATAATCGTTCTTTTAAAAATTTCTTTACCTAAAAAACCAAGAGCAAGCGTGCCTAAAAAAAACAAGGATTCTACTCGATGTTTTTTCCACCAGCCAGTAACAAATAAGACAACAACAATCACTAAAATGTACACATCTCCCAATTGAGTGATAGCATGCATAATAATGGTTAAGTGGGGATTTCGTACTTCTTTACTCATCATGATGCCCCATTCATCCATTACATTAGAACCAAGCCCAATAACAATATAGGTTATCCAAAAGAAAGCAACAAACAAAACAGCTGCTAACATAAGTGAAAACCTGCTATAAAAGGGCGAGGGGTCTTGCATTCTATCGTTTTCCATCACTATTCCCCTCCCTCTTGCATCAGGTACATCAGTGCATCCTGAAAATGTTGGTCGTCTATTGGAGTTCTAGCATGTGGTCCTTTTGTCCGTCCACCACCCCGCCGGAATCGCGCCTTTTCATTACGTACTTCTAAATCAAACGCAATGCTATCTGAAGTAAAAACTTTACCATGTGGCGTCAGGGATTTTGCACCCTTTCCCATTACCATAGCTCCCAAACCAATATCCTGGGTCACCACAATATCTCCTGCTTTCGCTTCATTCGTTAAACGAATATCCACTGCTTGCGAGCCTGCATCAACAACCACATGATTATCATGTTGAAATTGATGGTTATAGCTAGCGAAGGTGATCAGCTCATAGCCGTTTTTTTGACATAGCTCTACTGCTATCTGGAGAGCCTTTTTTGGACAAGCATCTGCATCAATTAAGACTCTAGGCTTTTGATTCATATCATATTCCTTTCATATGACTGTATCTTGCATACATCAGCTTTTCTATTTTTGCAGTTTTATGTAGCATGGCTCTATATTCTTTGCTCTTTTTCGTATACGATAATTATAGCATGCTTTGCTGAAGGGAGTCAGATACGTGGTACGTTATGAATTTAAACGTGAGGAGCGGCTAGGTATTCCCCTTCCCTTTCTCTATCTGGAATGGGAAGAATACGATCCTTTTGAGCGAGCCGATATCTTGATAAAATGGGAAGAGATTCGTTCCAGAATACCAGATCGTGTCATCGCTCTTGAAGCTGTTATTAACCAAAAACAAGCTGAGCTGTATCAGGAAGATAATTTTGAACGCTCGTGTGAGCTTAATTCTGAAATTGCTGAGTTAGCTAGTACAATCAATGACCTAAACATTTGGTTTCGTGTTCAGCAGGACTTTGAGTCGACAGAAATACACCGGTGATATTGCGATGCTAGAACTGTAAATAGGTCAGCTGATCAATTGTGTAAGGAAATATGTATAAAGCTGTGTGTTTTTAAACGCCATTTTTGTTCAACATACTAACTGAATTACCTAAAAGAACATAATATCAAAAATACCCATGAAACCTTTATATGTAAGGAATCATGGGTTTATGACATTTTTCTTCTATATATGGTTTAACAGATTGTATAAATATTCTATTCGTTAATCCGGCGTATTGAGGATTCCTCGTGTTGGTCTTATCAGGCTCGAAGCCACTCTGCAATTACTTCATAGAAGATTTTCTCCTCTTTAAAATAAGCCATAGCATTTGGTTTGGCTAAATACTCCCCTATTTCAGCTAAACGCTCATCAGATAAAATAACTTGACGTTGTTTCCCATTTTCATCACGAAATTCCACAGTGATCGCTACCTCATGTTCACGTCCATAATCGGCAAGCTCAGCTGGGGTTTGAAAAGTAAGGCGTTTCATTATCTACATTCACTCCTGTCTGTTATTGACACTGTATGGCGACATTATGGCATTAAATAGAGCGTTGGTAAAGAGGAGAAGGTGTATAAGAAAAAGAACGCCTTCTACCCTTACTATTCAAAAAGTAACGAAAATCTTACAGAGGAAGTAAAACTTTTTTACATACAAAAAGACTTACTCCTTAAGAACTGGAATAAGCCGATCAAGAGAAGTAGCAATATTTGATATCTGTAGTCTACAACAACCCCGGGCCAAAACATTATCAACTAATTCCTTCTACGTCTATTAGAGACATCATAGAAGAATTTGAAGTCACCCAATTACTGGGATGTACAGGGTGTTTGCTGAGTCTCTATCATTGTTGATTGCACCATTCTTATTAATCTCTGCCCGCTCTAACCAGATTTTTGGCAATCATAGACGGTAGGACATAAAAAGAGGTCATATGATCCCCTTTTGATTTTATTAACCGAAACAATCCAAGCCGACTGGACATGTGTGGATGCCATCCGTACTGCTCTCCTTGTGGAAGCGCCGTATCCTCCGTGAGGTAATAGTAGCTTTTAGGAATAGAAAGACTATAGAATACGGAAAGATCCAGCTTCTGAAATAGTGGCCCTGCTGGTTCTGGAGTAACAGTCTGATAAATCTCCGAAGCCAGTTCAAGATCAGCTGTATTCATAAACGTTTCCCGCCAGTTTTGGAAAGGTAGCATGATCGTATTGTCAGGTGATTCTCTTGCAAGCTCCTCCCAAAGGGCCTTTCCTTCCGGTGGTATTTCGTCCGCAACACTATAGCCGTTACGTACAACGAACGCATCCATAAACACCAGTCGTCTGATTCGCTTGGGAATCTGTTCTGCCACTTTAGAGATCACTGTTCCCCCAAAGCTGTGCCCGACAAGAACAAAATTACACAAATTTCTTTCCTCTATGAAATCAATGACGGACCTCACATAATCATCGTGAGTTACCGATTTATTCGTATCTCCCCCATGTCCTGGTAAATTTGGAGTGTACACTGTGTTACCCATCTTATATAGTTCCTCCGCTGTATTATACCAATAGCTACAGTCACCCCATGAACCGTGAACTAAAACAAAGGTGATAGGAGAAGAATATGGAAAATCACTTGGGTAAGGATAATAGAAGTGCTGATGAGGGTATAGGCATGGCACATTTTCAAGATCACCTACTGGAGAAAACGGGTTCTCTCTTAGACCTTCGTACATTTTGGGTCACCTGCTTCTTGTTTTTGTTACTTTTGCCTATACATTATGCTTGGAGTAGTAAAGGGGTACTTAAAAAAAGTGTTGACCCATTTGCTGAAGTATTGCTTCTTAAAGAAAAAAAGCCATCCTAATCGGATAGCTTGACATATATTTTCGTACCTTTCATTGTAAGGCTAATCATTTTTTCTCTAGATGAATAGGTACTTCCCACTGTACGTTGTGGTCTTGTTTTAACACTTTATCATAGGTAATGGTAAGCTCTTTCGGAAGTTTGCCTTCATTATTAAATATCAGCTTCCCTTGTAATTGCACATTACCTTCTGGAGTAATCGTTGTCTTTCCAGAGTGGAAAACCCCAATTATTCGTTTTCCAGTTTCATCCTTAATTTTCCATCCACTCACTTTTATGACCTCTTGGGAAGGAACGTCTTGGGAGAAAACAGCTTCAAAGTCAATACTACTTCCTCCCTTCGCTGCTTTTTCGTCTTGATTAAACTTTGTAAAACGGAATAGATTCCCTTGCCCCTCAACTTTTATAGGTTCTTTTTGTAGCTTCTCTATGTTCAATTTTGCCTGGAAATCGGCTACTTCATTAAGAATTAAAGAGGTAAGCTTAAAAGACATTTTCTCTGAAGTAGGGGTAAAGGTATGGAACCATCTCTCTGATCCTTCTGCTAAATCGATACTCTTTGTGAGAGAATCAATTACATTTTTATTACTACTTCTACTTCCATAAGAAATAGGCTCATCAACAGGAGGAGCTCCTCTGAAGTAAGGACTTTCCCATGCAGCCATATTCTTTCCTTGTTCATCAACAAGCTCATAGGTAAACTCCTTATCTGCCCCCTTGGCGGTTGTCTCCATAATAAGCTGAGTACCACTTGGAGCAAATACGACCTCTTTTAAACTAATCTTTAATCCCTGAGGACTGGTATATTCCTGATTAATCTTTTTCGTTTTTGTCGCCTCCTTGGCCTTTTTCATATCAATTGGAATCTGTATTTTCCAGTTCCCATTCGTTTCGCCTAGTTTCTTCACATTGAGTTCAACGTTCATTTCATCTGGTAGAGCTTTTTCTTTCCCATAAAAATCGAATAGTGCTCGCTCTAGCACGATATAATCACCATTTATATCATGGGCCCAAAAATCTGACTCCTTCTCATAAAGGGGATTATTAGCGAGATCCTGATTCGGCTTCAATACATTTCCCTTTTTATCCTTCAGGCTAATTTCCTCTTCATCATACAACTTACTTATATCTAAGCGATTTCCCTTACTATCCTTCACACCAAGAATCATGGTAATTCGCAATGGATCTGCTAGAACCTCTTTTACTTCAAAAGTAAGCCCTTGATCTGTAACAGACAAATCAAGACGTTTTGAATATCCTTTTTGTATAGCATGTATAAGGCCTTCATCAGCATTCTTGTAGTCAGAAAATAAGCTGTTTTTCGTCGAAATGACATGTAAACCAATATCTGTTTTACCGTTATATAATCCATTTACATAGGTAGCAAAAGTAGGAGAAACAAGCGTTCCTAAAGATACAACCAATGCCAATCCAGCTACTGTTATCGTCATTTTTTTCATTATGTCTATACTCCTTTTTTTCCAATTCATTTTTTGGGACAACTTATGTGGGACTGATTGCTTTAATACACTTACCGGATAAGGGTGGATTTTACTTATGATGTCTTGTTCAAACATTTCTGAAAACGAATCATCTGTCCATCCGTCATCACCAAAGCTATCCAATTCATTAACAAATTGCTCTAGCTGTTTTTGGCAATCACTACAATGATCCAGATGTTTTTCTAGTTGCTCTCTCTTCGTTGTAGGAAGTTTATCGTGCATGTATGCTATCAGCTGTTGTTGGCTCAGGCACTTCATAAATAAACTCCCCCCTTTTGTTCATCCGAATAAATTCATCCTTTACCTTTTTTCTCGCATAAGAAAGACGCATTCTTACTGTACTCATCGATACACATAACTTTTCACTTATTTCTTTGTAGCTTAAATCTTGAATATAGTGCATCTCAATTATGATTCGATACTCGTCATCAACCCGTAATAAAAGGTGCTGTAAAAACTCTTTCTGCTCCTTGTCCAAATAGGCTTTTTCGGGTGTATAACTATCCATTATTTCAAAGGTTAGGTCAATAACGGACGGTGTTCTTTTTCGCTTGCGTACCTCGTCTAGTCCACGATTAATGGAGATACGATAAAGCCATGCTGAAAATTTTTGTTGTGATTGATATTCTGGCAAATGGTAGTATGCTTTAATAAAAATCTCTTGAACAATGTCTTGTATATTCGATGAATGACCTAACATTTTCTTAAGGATAGAAGCCACCTTACCCTTATACTTGTGAATAATTTGAGCATAAATTTCTTTGTTACCCTGTAAGATTTGCTCAATTATCTCCTCATCTTCCTGCATTTACTATCCTCCCATTCCAAAAAGGGGCTGCGCAGCTCTTACCTTTTTGTCTGTTCATTTATATATAACGAAAAATTAGAGAGACCCCTCTTACATTTTTTCAAATTTTTTTAAAACACTATAATTCGAACTATTATTCCAAAAATAACCTGATTCTATTGCAATAAAAACAGCTGAACATTAGGAGAAGATTTTCCTTTTCTACATGTTATGTAACAAAAGGAGTGAGGCTAGTTTTTCCTCACTCCTTTGTTTTGTAACTAGTAAGCTTACTTTTGAACATTTTGATGAAGCATTTGGGAATGGATGATTTGAAACGCCCAATCCCATGTATTAATGATCTCCAGAAAAGAGCTCACGTGCCGTGTGGATAAACATTTGAACAGCGATGGAAGACTCTTTCAACGAAGGAACTGCCAAACGGATCTCTCTAAATGCTTCTGGCTCCAGTTCTCGTTTGAGAACATTAGGTGGAAGCGCCCAAAGCGATAATTGCGACAGCACTGCGATTCCCAGACCTTCTTGTACCATACTTAGCGCTGTGTTTACGTTTTTCACAACAAATCTGATATTCAAATCTACTCGTGCTCTATTAAACAAATCAACAATGGGCGGCTCATAGCCTGATTTACAGCTAATCAACGACTCGCTACCCAAATCTTTGACAGAGATGACCGAACGATTTTGAAAAGGGTGGTCGTCTCTTATCACGGCGTACATTCTCTCTCGAAATAAAGGGATCGTTTCAAATTCATCGTCTGGTGGAATAATCAAACCAATATCCACCACTCGGGTTTCTAGCCACTCTTTAATCTCATCGATGGTTCCTTCGTAAATCACAAATTCCAACTGGGGATATTTTTCGGTCATGACTTTAATCATTTTGGGTAAAAAGTGAGCAGACGCCACCGGGAATGCTCCAACCCGTATCGTGCCAATTTCAAGACCTTTTTCACTAGCAATTTCTTGGTGTACTTTTTCAAAGGACTGTAAAATGTCCCGAAACAATACTAGAATTCGTTTTCCTACATCGGTAAGCATAATACCGTTTTTCCGATCACGAATTAGAAGAGTCACATCCAGCTCCGATTCCAGTGTAGAGATGGCACGGCTGACGGCAGGCTGCGTCATATTTAATTCTAGTCCTGCTTTGGTGAAACTTCCAGTATCAGCAATTTTGACGAATAACTCTATTTGTGAATGTGTCATAACAAAAACGATATGCCCCCTATAAAAAACATTCATTTTATTTATACAAAAAATCATTTTATCATGTACTGTGACACCAAGACAAGGAGTGAACTCACATGCTTCAACAATCTCGTATAAAGCCGGCTCTATATCTCACATTTTTGGTTCTTATGTGGGGCGTTAACTGGCCACTTTCCAAATACGCATTAACCTATACACCACCATTACTGTTCGCTGGCTTGAGGACATTTATCGGTGGCCTTATTTTAATTTCCTTTGCAATATTACAACGCAAACAGCTTCACTTAAAAGGAACATGGCATATCTATCTCATTGCCTCCGTTTTGAACATTATTCTCTACTATGGCTTTCAAACCATAGGATTACAGTACATGCCAGCTGGACTATTCTCGGCTATCGTATTTCTTCAGCCTGTACTACTCGGTATTTTTTCCTGGCTTTGGCTTGGAGAATCAATGTACGGATTAAAAATCCTCGGTCTCTTGTTAGGATTTTTCGGAGTTGTCTCGTTAACCACCGATGGGTTTACTGGAAGCATGTCAATCTGGGGGATTATGCTCGCCATCGCCTCTTCCTTCAGTTGGGCCTTTGGGACGGTCTATATGAAAAAAACAGCAGCACAGGTAGATTCTATTTGGATGACGGCAATACAGATTACATTTGGTGGTATCGTTATGCTGGGTTCAGGTTCAGCTGTTGAAAGCTGGTCTGACATTGCTTGGAATACTTTGTTTATCGTTGTTACTCTTTTTATATCAATTTTCGTCATTGCATTAGGCTGGCTTGTTTATTTTAAACTACTCGCTACAATCGAAGCCAGCAAGGTGGGGGCTTTTACCTTTCTCATTCCACTCATCTCCGTCATTATTAGCGTACTTTTCCTCAATGAGAAGGTGACAATTAACCTGATCGCTGGACTTGTCTTGATTACCGGAAGCATTGTATTGGTTAATTTCAAACCAAAACGTTTGAACAAAACGTCTAAAATTGCGATACATCGATAAACCTGCTTACTCTCGTTTATTTAATCACACCAATTATTTACTTTATCGGAAATATATTGTACATTCAAATGAAATAAACTTTATCATACGAAAAGGAGAATCTGGAATGAAAAAATGTAAAAATCCACTTATCTTTGTGACTCTACTTGCTGCCTTTTTCACGTCATCAAGTATAGCCCCTACCGAAGCTATGGCGAACACTAGCTCTCAGGAAAATTCATCAACATGCAGAATAGAAGACAATTACTGGATTACATATCCATTATTTATGAAAGAAACTAGTCCTGTAAAATATAGTAAGGACGGTTATACTGGATTACTCTATCCTTATAAGAGGGTTACTTATGGAACTTTAAGAAAAGTGGCGTATAAAGGAGAGGTATGTAAGTAAGTTCAATGTTACACCGCTTTATAGAGCATGTATCTAAACGATTGAAACAGAAAAGCCCGAATTGTAGGATTCGGGCTTTTACAGCCATCTTACTCATTTACATTTAATATAAACGCTGCTTGTACTCTTGGTTTGCCATGTCATCAAAAGCTTTGGCACTCATCCCTTTTATATATTTAGAATGGGCTAGTTGTTTCATCACCATCTCTCCCATCGTAGGGAACGTCGTCTTTCGATCTATTTGATTGGCTGGATTCCATAATCCAGCATTCACCATTGCTTGAGAGTAAGACAAGGTCACTTCTTCAATCTCTATCCATATGCCTAACGCTGGGCATTTGCCTTCTATTGATAAAGGTTCTAATAATTTTGCTTCTTTTACAATAGATGCTTTGCCTTGAATACTGAGGATCTGATCCACACCCGGAACAAAAAAGAGAACGCATATATACGGATTAATAAGTATATTTTGAAAATTATCGCAAATTTTGTTCCCGGGACGATCAGGAATTAAAATGGTTTGTTCGTCTACTATTTGTACAAACCCTGCTGGATCACCCTTGGGCGATATATCAGCTCCCCCCTCCATTTGACTGGAGCCGAGACAAATAAATGGAGAGTACTTCATAAACGATTGCATTTGTTCGTTTAGGATAGTCTGTCGAAGGAAGAGGTCACCTGTTGAAGGCATCTCCGCATGATAATTAGGCAGATAGGTTGTAGAATCCCACAGCTTAGAGCGAAAAAAGGCTTTGGCACAATGTAAAAAACACTCCTCGACCTCTACCTGTATCGCTGCTACTAGCTGCTGATCTGTTGGAAAATGAACGGTCAGTAATTCTTTTTCTCTAACAATGCTGGCTCTACCATTGACTCGTAGGGTTTCACTCACTCCTTGTACAAAAAATAATAGCCCGATGAATGGATTCGCATTGATATTTTCAATCATGCGCATGTAGTCCCCATCTTCTTTTATTGGAATAAGCAAACTATTCTCAGCAATGGAACGGACAAAGCCTTTCTCCCCACCGAACATAGACGCATGTAAGAGACCATTCTTTTGCTTCGTTGTGGCACATACAATGGACGAATGCTGAATGAAGTAGCGGCTTTGCTCCTCTAATGTGGGTAATTTTTTTCCCATTAAAGCCTCAGACGGAGAACCTACTACTTTTCGCAACTGAGCTTCCGTTTGCACTGTGAAATCTATGGGCACCTTCATCTTTGTTACCCCCTTTTAAAGCATTCTTTGAAAGGATTCATTCACCATAATTATACCTAAAATGATAATCATTACCAATCAAAAATAAGGTCTTTTCTCAGCTAGGAAGGCTTCACAAATTAGAAAAAACCCTTGTATCACTTTTTGTGTTCCAAGGGTTTGACTGATGCTTATTACCATATAAGTTACAACAAACGCGTTCTTTTCACTTCATAAACACCAAGATCCTGGGCAATCTGTGTGTTTGGAAAAACCTCCTCCGCTTCCTGTAGCATATCATCAAGAGTAATCGATCCATCCTCAATATCATAACGCGGGCTCAAATGCGTAAGCAACAAGCCTTTTACTTCTGCTGCAACAGCGATTTCCGCTGCTTGTTTAGCAGTTGAATGACCACTTCGTTCAGCTAATTCTAAATGCTGATGTACATAAGTAGATTCATGCACGAGCATATCTGCTCCTTGGGCTAAACGCACCATATTTTGACAAGGTACAGTATCTCCACTAAATGCGACCTTAAGACCTGGCTGAGGTGGGTTCACAAAGTCTTTACCATGAAAAACCCTGCCATCCTCTAATTGAATACTCCCTCCAGCTTTAAGCTGAGCATACATCGGTCCTTTTGGAATACCCGCTTCTTTTGCCAATTCAATCTTAAACGCACCAGGACGGGGCTTCTCCGTCATCGAATAGGCAAAAGCTGGAACACGATGCTTTACCTTTGCCGCTTCTACAACAATGGTATCATCCTCGTAAATAATTCCTTCCTCCACCACTTTAATGATAAGGGGATACTGTAAATGAACTGGACTAATACGCATAATAGCCTGTACATATTCATCAATGCCTTTTGGACCATATAGCGTTATTCCACCTGTATCAGCCCCTCTTAGAGAACGACTGGCAAGCATCCCGATTAATCCGTATAAATGATCGCCATGCAAATGCGTAATAAATATATTTTCCAACTGCGAAATATTTAGCACAGAACGCATGATTTGGTGTTGCGTACCTTCCCCGCAATCAATGAGCCACCACGTGCCTCTATCCATGAGACGAAGTCCGATACCCGATACATTCCGCTTAGTGGTAGGGGCTCCTGAGCTAGTTCCAAGAAAAACAATTTGCATGCCCTATCCACCTCCATCCTTTATGTAAAATCCACGTGCATATTTTACCAATCTTATCATATTTGAAGCGAAATTTCATCTAACCCTATAACATTACAATTCCTAAAGGTATAGCGATAAATACTCCTTATTATTCTTTTATCCGTTCACCATTCACCGCGACTGGGCATAGGTTACAGTAAAACGAAAAGCCTAGGAGGTTTTTTCATGAAACGTTTCCTTATCCTAGGCATTATTCTTTGCCTAGGTCTTGCCTGTTTTTTGAGCGGTTGCTCCAGCAGTAATTCGAATAGAATCCGAGTAGGAGAGGTGACTCGCTCCCTTTTCTACGCCCCACAATACGTTGCTTTAGAAAAGGAATTTTTTAAAGAAGAAGGGTTAGAAGTCGAAGTAACAACCACTTGGGGTGGCGATAAAACAATGACCTCCCTCTTATCTGATGGAATTGATGTCGCATTGGTAGGTTCTGAGACCAGCATTTATGTAGATCAACAAGGTCCGCAAGATCCAATCATCAATTTTGCCCAGCTCACCCAAACCGATGGTACATTCCTCGTCGCTCGTTCTAAACCAAAGCACTTCTCTTGGGATCAGGTAAAAGGCAAGGTATTTCTTGGCCAACGAAAAGGTGGTATGCCCCAGATGGTCGGAGAGTTTGTACTGAAAAAAAACAGCATTGATCCCCAAAAAGATGCCACCGTTCTGCAAAACATTGAATTTAAAAATATCCCGTCTGCCTTCGCCTCAGGTACTGGAGATTTTGTGCAACTCTTTGAACCAACAGCATCGCAATTTGAACAAGAAGGCATCGGTTATGTAGTCTCCTCCTTTGGTAAGGAAAGCGGTAATGTTCCCTATACCAGCTATATGACCAAACAAAGCTACATCCTGAAAAATAAAACAAACATTCAGAGATTTACTAACGCCATTTATAAAGGGCAACAATGGGTACATTCTCATACTGCCGAAGAAGTGGCAAAAGTGATTACTCCCTATTTTTCGGATGTAAAAGCAGATATCCTCACTCGTTCCGTTAAGCGCTATCAGGAACAGGCTACTTATTCAGCTACTCCCTTACTAAAAAAAGACGACTGGGAATTATTACTGGAAATTATGAAAGCTGCTGGAGAGCTGAAACAATCAGTGACTTATGAAAAACTAGTGAATGATACGTTTGCCAAACAGGCGTTAGGAGGTAAATAGCTCATGCTCCCTTCTCCTCAAGCAAAAATTGAGTTAAACCATGTCACCCACCTATACGTAACCCCACGCAACGCATTCATGGCAGTCAACAATATTTCCTTGCATGTGGAGGAAGGTGAGTTCGTCTGTTTAGTAGGACCGAGTGGTTGTGGAAAAACCACCTTACTTTCACTCATAGCAGGACTTGAAAAACCTACGGCAGGTCAAATTTACGTAGACGGAAATCACCTAACAGGAACTACTCGTAAGGTAGGCTATATGCTTCAACAAGATTATTTATTTAACTGGCGCACGATAGAAGAGAATGTGTTTCTCGGATTAGAGGTGCAAGGAATCCGTACCAAAGCGAATGAAGAATATGCCTTGCATCTCCTAGAAGAGATGGAGCTGATTCACTTTCGCAAGGCTTCCCCACAGCAATTATCTGGCGGAATGAAACAACGTGTAGCCTTGGTCCGAACACTTGCCTGTCAACCAGAAATCCTGCTTCTAGATGAACCCTTCTCCGCTCTGGATCACCAGACGAAGCTTAAACTTGAAGATCTTATTATTGAAACCTTGCGTCGCCACAAAAAAACGGCTATTTTAGTCACCCATGATTTACAAGAAGCAGTAGCTATGGGAGACCGAATCTACATATTAGATCGAAATCCGGGACGCATTCGTTCGGAAATGAAGATACCAGAGATCATCCGTCAGGCGTTGCCGTTCCAAGCTCGACAATTGACCGGCTTCTCCGATCTGTATAACCATGTGTGGAGAGAGATGGAGGGAAGTTCTGATGGAGCAGATTAACATCGATCGCATTCATCAGCAGTATAAACATAGCGTAATACGTACCAAATGGTTGGTTTTTCTCACTCAGCTTCTAATCTTACTCGTTTTTTTAGGTACGTGGGAAATGGCCGCTTTCTTCCAATGGATTGATGTTCTGTTGTTTAGCTCACCTAGTCGAATCTGGAGTTTGTTTATTGAAAAAATGACTGATATGAGCTTGGTGATGCATACCAGCGTAACCGTACTTGAAACCGTCATTGGCTTTATACTTGGAACCCTCTTTGGTACCTTACTCGCCATCATGATTTGGTGGTCTCCATTTTTATCACGAGTGCTGGAGCCTTATTTAATCATTGCAAATAGCATGCCCAAAGTTGCATTGGGTCCTCTGTTTATTGTAGGTTTAGGTCCTGGAGTCATCTCCATTATCGCAACGACACTCTCTGTTTCGATTATTATTACCGCCATAACGATTTATTCTAGCTTCCGTGAGGTTAATCCTAACTATCTGAAAGTCATGCAGACCTTTGGTGCAAGCAAAAGTCAAATGTTTGCCAAAGTGATCTTTCCCGCCACAATGCCTACGATTATTTCTTCTTTAAAAGTAAATGTCGGACTTTCTTGGATAGGCGTTGTTGTTGGAGAATTTTTAGTTGCTCAAAAAGGCTTAGGCTATCTAATTATTTATGGATTTCAGGTTTTCAATTTTTCCCTGGTCATGGTATCTCTCTTCGTCATTGCCCTCGTCGCCGCTTTGATGTACCAAGGTGTAAGCTATTTAGAGAAGGGGCTTACCAGCCAGTTTAAATAGATAGCAATACCGAAAAGTCGCTCCAATTCAGGGCGGCTTTTTCCTTTCATCCCCCTCAAAGAATAACAATGCACACAACCTACATTTACAAATCTATAAAAATAGATATAATAATCCGTATGGAACCTTCATTGATTTATAAAGCACTGACAAACGAGACGCGTAGACAAATCTTGCTATGGCTAAAAAATCCAGGGAAATTCTTTGATGAAAAACCCTATTTACAGCAAGGGCTAAGTTTTCAAATTGGTGTATGTGTGGGCGATATTCAAACGAAATCTGGTTTAGCACAATCAGTCATCTCTAGTTATTTGTTAACCATGCAAAAAGCTGGGCTGTTGGATTCTGAACGAATCGGAAAATGGACGTATTATCGACGAAATGAAAAGACCATCCAGGAATTTTCCGAGTATGTCCAAAAAGAACTATAAACGGAAAGGAGGCATATTTTTTTGATTATTGATATCTACATATATAGATATGTATATATAAATAGAAGGTTCCCTATACGAGGAAGGATGGAGATTTATTTATATGAAACAGATTAACCCTCTTCTTATCATGATGCTGGCTTTAGGCGTATTCGGTATCATTACCACTGAAATGGGGATTGTAGGGGTTCTTCCCCAGATCACACAGAAATTTAACATAACAACTTCACAGGCAGGAATACTTGTAAGTATATTTGCTTTAGTCGTTGCTATTTCAGGCCCATTTCTGACATTGCTTGCTTCTGGTGTCAATCGAAAAGTAATTCTGTTAACTGCTGTCCTTATGTTCACGATTGCAAATATTGTTTATGCTTATACAACTAGCTTCGAGGTCATGCTAGCTTTCCGTATTCTGCCTGCTATTTTTCATCCTGTCTTTTTTTCAGTGGCTCTCGTGACCGCAGCCAAGCTTGTCCCTCCAGAAAAAAGCGGGCAAGCAATCACAAAGGTTTTCGCTGGAATAACTGTCGGATTTGCTTTTGGCATCCCTTTGACATCTTTTCTCGCCGAACAATTGTCGTTAGAGGCGGCTTTCCTGTTTGGGGCTATTGTAAGCGCGATTGCTTTTGCAGGAATTTTATTTTGGCTTCCCTCCATGCCTGTAAAAGAAAAGATGTCTTATGGAAAGCAGGTTAGCATATTACGCAAGCCTGAATTATGGTTAAATATCGCTACAGTTATATGTATCTTTGCAGCTATGTTTTCTGTATATAGCTATTTTGCCGAATATCTGGGACAGGTAACACACATGAATGGCTCCTGGATTAGTTTAATGTTGATGGTGTTTGGACTAATTATGATATTTGGCAATTTTTTGTTTGGGGGTTCCTTACAAAAAAGCTTACCTAAGACAGTGATATCGTTTCCGCTTCTATATATGGTAATTTACGTACTTGCTTACTATTTGGGTTCATGTTTCATCCCGATGGTGGTTATCGTATGTATTTGGGGAATCATACATTCTGGTGGTCTTATCATCAGCCAAACCTGGCTCATGACTGAGGCAAAAGAATCTCCTGAGTTCGGCAATAGTTTATTTGTCTCGTTCTCCAATCTTGGAATTACGTTGGGAGCTTCTATTGGTGGCTGGTTTATTTCTCAACTGGGAATCCATCAGCTTCTCTGGAGTGGAATAGCATTTGCATTGCTTGCTTTCCTCTTCATCATGATAAAAATAAAAATATTCAGTTCTGCCAAAGAGGAAATAGATGTGGCGTAAAATATGACATAAAAGTTTGCAAAAGAAATCCCGTCTCGTCTGATGAAAAGTTGATTTTTTCGTATGTAAAAAATGTTGTAAATATTGGTATAATAGAAATAATCAACTCTAGTAAAAAAGGAGATACTACTATGATGGGTACAAGGGTAATGACGTTTGCACTAGTTGGGGGAGGTATTGGCTTTTTCTTGGACGGTGTGATGGTCGGGGCACTTGTGGGAACTTTGATGTACATATCTATTCAACTTGAGGAATTCTTAAAACAAAGGAAGTAAGCTAATTCCTACAATAGTACGTCCGCTAAATAGGAATAATCCACCTAACAGATTAATCGGCTTAGCCCTGTAAAGATTTTATCCTTCACAGTACTGTTAATCATCCCTCCTGTATACTACTTAAATTAGAAAAATAGCCGGTATACCCATGCTAGTGGTATATCCGGCTTTTTTTATCTTAGATTCAAAGTTCTCTATCTTCATAGAGTACGATTTATGAGCCTATAACGTTTTAGTGAAATCTACCAAGGACTGTGACATTTTATTGATCTCATCCATCGATGAATTTACTTGCTCTGTCAAGGCGGCTTGGGTCTGTGTAAGAGTATTCATTTTTCCGATATGTTGTAGAATAGTTTCAATGAGTTCCTTCATATCATTCAAACTGTTTTCAATGTTTACGGTAGCATTTGCACTATGTACAGCTAATTTCCTTACCTCATCTGCGACAATACCAAAACCACGCCCCTGTTCACCTGCACGAGCTGCTTCAATTGCTGCATTTAACCCTAATAGATTCGTCTGTTCAGCAATTTCTTTAATGAACTTTGAAATATTTTTCGTTTCATCTGCACTACCTTTTGCTTTATTAGCGGCTTCAGTAGATTGATCCTGAGCAATGGCAAGCTCCTGTGCCTGATTGGTTATTGAATTGACACCTTTAACCATATCGCTAATAGAGTCTGACAGATGCTGCATTTGAGTGGTCATCTCACGTACGACCTGTTCTTTGTTTTTTTCGAGGGTAATATCCCGTATCGTCCCAGCTACTCGTAGTGGAATACCTCTACTACTTCGAATGGTTTCACCACTGGCATGATACCAACGATACTCACCATTTTTTAAACAAAGGCGATATTCAATATCAAATGGAGTATTCCCACTATAATCGTTTAAATGATTAGCAAAGGCTTCTAATGTCCGTTTTTCATCCTCTGGGTGAAGTCTACTACTCCAGCTACTCATCACATTTGGGAAATCTGTTTCGTCTTTAAATCCAAGTGCTCTTCGGAATTGAGGTGACCACCAAAATTCATTATTCGGATTAATAACGTCCCCCTCAACAACGGTCATATCCCAAGGAGCTTCCACGAGAACTCGATTGATAAGATCATACCGCTCAGCCAAGGATATTAATTCTTGTTCTTTCATCTTCTTGTCATGTATATCAAATAAAGCACCTGCTACTCGTAAAGGAATGCCATCCGGATCTCGAACTGTTGCCCCAGTAGCTCGGAACCAGCGATATTCGCCGTTCTTTAACAGTAAACGATATTCCACATCATAAGATGTTTTTCCTGAATGGTCCAATAGATGTTTTTCAAAAGCTTCTAGAACCTGACCATGATCTTCTGGATGCAGTTTTGATGCCCAACTATCAAGGACATTGGGAAAATCCGTTTCATCCCGATAGCCTACCATTTTGCGAAATTCATTCGTCCATGTAAAGGTGTTCTGAGGATTTACAGGATCGCCCGCTATAACATTCATATCCCATAAACCCACTTCAATGGCTTCCGTCACCAAATCAAGTCGAACGGCTACGTTTTCTCTGAAGCTTTGCATGGCGTTTAGAACAACATTCAGATTCTCAGCAATTTCCTTTAATTCTGGATTATCTGTAGACGGTTGAAATACACTTGAAAAGTCATTTTTTTCAACCATCTTTCGTAATTTTCGACTTTCCTCTACGAATGCAGTAAGCTCGTTAGCTTGTACTGACTTAAAAAACATAGATCATCTCCCCTTTTACAGTTGTATAAAATCCTAAAGTAATCGAATCCCTAACCAAACCTGCCCAATCTATGAATCTTCTGCTGAATTATTTAACTGCAATTTTACCCATTATGGAGAACAAGGCTTAAAAAGCTCTTTTGCTTTCGAAAGGGTTTTTTCTGATCATTTGTTATTCATACTTACTGTTGTTTAAACAAACGCTAGACTGAGAACTTACGTTTTCCACCATTGGATTGAAAGATAACAAGTTTGAAAGGTACGCTTATTATACAAATTTCGTCAATATACGACAATGATTAAAATGCATCAACTCGTTCACTATTGCATCTATGACTGTAACGTTCACCATTGCTGATGGGCATAAAAAAATGACTCTGAACGAATAACAGAGTCATTTTTTTAATTTATGGGTATGTTTTGATATTTTTCTTTGAGGATATAACGCTTGTTTCTCTCAGCCTAGTTTTCTATTATTTTGACATCCTTAGGTAAATCAAGAGTAAAGTCTTTTTCATTGAATTGTGGATGAAAATCTACTTTAGTAACTGTATACTCGGAAATTTGTTTGTCATTCGCATTCGAAATAGACTTTAGCTTTAGACCGGTTTTCTTATCTATCCAAAGTTCATTATAAGTAACATTAGATTGATTGTTTCTTACCTTCTCTTGTTTTTTAGAGATATGATAGACATCTCGGTTAAGCAACGTTTCTTCCACAATATGAAAAGTAACTTTGGCGTCAGAAAGAATATCCTTTTTAAGTTTTTTTAATTCTTGCTTTGTATTATTAATTTTGTTATCGACAGCAGCCTTTACTCCCGTTGAAGATATTACAGCTTGCTCATTACCTTCCATACTTTCTTCCTTATAACTAGTAGACGTACCACCCTTACTAACATAAAAACTCGTCCTACCATCCTTCGTAGTTTCTATACGCATCTCATTATTTATCGTATTGTCCCACCATTTATAATTCGTTGTAGCTGTTCTAGGACTGTTTTCAATAAGTCGATTCTGCGTCGTAAATGTTGCCTCCGTATAGGTAGAGATCGGCGTTTTTTTATTCATTTCAGCAATTACCTGATCCAGAGTTAGAGTTTGCTGATTCTTGCTAGCCGCTGCATTCACTCTATCGGCTAGCACTGGAGAAAATGGAGATATGGCTGATAACATTACTGCCAATGTACTTACTACTATAAGCGTTTGTTTCTTCATATAAGTCATCCTCTCTTTCTTTGATTCGTTTATTTGATCCAGCAAAACAGAGAACATTACACTATATTTTTATTTTTAGACAATGTCGTTCTAAAATGGCTTTATGTTGTTATCTCTTAGTCTGTTAGGTAACAAAAAAGTCACCCACTTCCCTTGGATGACTTTATAGCCTCTATATCATTGGAAGAACAGCTTTTCGCGTAGCCTAATCATTTTCCTAGCAAATAAAATGACAATCGCAAACCCAATGGCTCCTACTCCAAATGTCAAAACAAATCGTCCATCTTGATACAATAAGCTACCGATAATAGGTCCTACCGCCATACCAACATAACGAATAAAATTATAGAAGCCAATCGCCGTTGCCCGCTCTGCTACAAAGAGCTCGGTTAGTAACGTGCTTTGGAATGGCATGGCATAACCACCACTAAATCCATATAAAGATAAACTAAACAAGAGCCACCCAATAGATATATTTGCTGTCAGTGTAAAAATGACGACTGCTATCAGGTGCAAAAAGCAAGTGAACAGCAATCTTTGTTCGCTTCTCCCCAGTTGTTTATCTTTTAATCGACCACTTACAAAACTCCCCGCCATCAAGCATAGGGACAATGGTAAAAAAGCAAGCCCTGTTTGTTGTGCAGATAAGCCATATATGTTCTGTAGTACATGTGGTAAAAACACCAACACACTGTAAAATAAATAGAATTGAGCAAAGCCAAGCAACAATACTAGCCGGCCAATCGGGTGAACAAGTACTTTTACATAGGCTTGTAGTTGGAATGTTCGTGCGATTCCCTTTGTTGGCTTAGTTTCTGGGATAATGACTAGACTAGCAATAAACATAATAAGACCCGTTACACCTAAAAAGGAGAAAATACCCGTAAATCCACTCTGACCTCCAATAAACCCGCCTAACAACGGTCCGATTACCGAAGCCAAGGAGAGAAGCATCTGATAGTTACTCATTGCTTGTGCTCTCTGTGATCCTTCGAATATATCTCCAATTACCGTAGCAGCCACCACGGGTATTGCAGCTACCCCAATCCCTTGTAATACACGAAAGAATAAAAACCAAGAAATGCTTCCTGAAAAGGCGCATCCCACAGAAGCTATAACATAGAGGAACAGACTAGGTAGTAACACAGCTCTACGTCCTTTCGTATCAATAAAGGGGCCATACACAATTTGCATGATAGCTAGGGCAATAGTGAACACAGAAATACTTAGATTGATCAGGTATGGTGATGTTTGTAATTGCTCCTGCATTTGCTGTAAGATCGGCGTGTAGATGTTTTGAGACAGCGATCCTACTAACGCGCTGATTGCTAATGTATACAAAATCAATTTTGTTTTCATGCTCTATTTCCTCCTAACCAAATAAAAATGCTCTATTCTGTCTGCTTGCTCTTATGTTCTGCAATGGCATCGGTCAGCAGACGATCGATAAAAGCTAGCTCAGAGCTAGAGTATTTTTGTAAAAACCTCTCTATTCTCCTCTCTGCCTGTTCATGTAGCTCTTCATGTAAACGGAAAATTTCAGCTCCCATAGATGTTAATTGAAAATGAACCTCCTTTTGATTATCAGCTTTTTGTTTTTTTACTAGATAACCTCTTTTCAAAAGCTTCGTACTAATCTTAGAAATAGCTCCACGAGTCATATCCATCTCTTGTGAAATGGCCGTCACATTAACCTGTCCATGTTTTCCTATACAAGCGATAACATGCAGTTCTGATAAAGTCAGCTCCTCTGTCGGTCTGTCTATATCTCGAATGGAGTTCAGTAGGCCTGACTGTCGCGTTTTACTATTTTCTTCATGTTGGTGCAGTAGCTTTTGCAACTTCCCTACAATTTGTTGTGTAGTCATGTATTTACTTCTCCTTATCTTTCTGTCATTTTTGTTTCCTAGGAAACAAAATAAGTATATCCTGCCTAATTTCAAATCACAAGATTATGCAAAATTACTTATGTCTCTTACCTACATATTAAAAAACATTCCATCACCACACACTGGTGGTACATGGAATGTTGATATTGCTATTTTCGAACCTATATTATTTGACACCCTCTTGAATACTCGATACCCATTGATCTAACGACCGGCGTTCCTTGGCTTTAGGTATTTGTTGTGGATAGCCTAAATGAAGCGAGCCTACAATTTTTTGGTTGGAACGAAAACCTATTTCCTTTATAAATTCTGAATCAAAAATATAAGGATTGGTCCGCCACACAGCCCCAATATTCTGTTCCCAGCATAGCAGTTGAATGTTTTGGATAAATGCACAAGTAGCCCCAACTGATTCAAAATCCTTTTTTTCATGGTCGAACACATCTGTTGCTATCAGAATCGAAATTGGTGTACCTTCAAAGTATTCCCGATAGGACTCTCTTACCTTTTCTATTTTTTCATCCGTATAAGATTCAAAAAGACCAATACGCTCGTAACTCTTAAAGACACATTGAAAAAAATACTTTTTTTCTTGCTCAGTCGAAGCAATTTTGACTGCCCAAGGCTCTACTTCGCTATGAAACGGAGCGTATGCTGCTTGTTCTAAAATTTTATTAATCGTCTCCAGTGGAATAGGAGTGTTTTGCGTTTGTCGTACCGTTCTTCTCGATGTAATCAGTGTTGCCAACGTCTGCGTTGCTTCTGTCATGTGTATATTCCTCCCCAATGGTTTATTAATCTGATGGTATCGTGCAGTTTTTTATATGTGTGTAGGCATTAACAGGTAGCCCTGTTAGTTAGCATTTTTACGTTTACATTTGTAAGCTCATTCCACGGAATATATCTCCATCACTAAAAATGATAATCATTATCAAATATACAATTGCATTTTATCACCTTTTTGACTAGGATACTAGAGGATATCGTCAACAAACTGTTTACGCTACGAACATCGATAAAACAAAAACAAGACCCTATCTTCCCAAAAGGGAATAGAGCCTTGTTTCAATTTTTATATGTTTATGTTGCTTATTACCAAACTTTCCACCAAGGTTTCTTTGTTTCTCCGTTGGTAGCTGCTGAATTTTTCTCATCTGCTTGGTGTGCTTCTAGCAGTTCCTGTGGCAATCTGTCCACGTACTCTTGTACCGCTGGTTTAAACTCTTCACGCGTATGTTCAACTAATTCTTTTAGGACATCAATCGCTTTTTTTGTCTCATCGGTTTGCAAGAGCGCATTGATATAATTAAAGCCGGCATATGGTCGCTCAAAGCTTGGTTTCCAATATTGCTCGCTAATTTGGATCAGCTGATAAACGTACCCTGCTTGTCCTAGTTCCCCTGTCACGTTCATTACAATTTCTTCATGACCGTTCACTTTATCTAGTGTTTCTTTAAACATGTTCATAGCAGTCAAGAGGTCGCCTTCCTTTAATGCGACAAGTGCTAACACATAATGCGGACGCCATGCACCTTCTCGATTTCCAAGTTCTGTTAAATATTGATATAGTTCTTCTTTTTTTCCTGCCTCCATAAAGGAATTGGTCAACCATTCTAACCCATTATCTTGGTTTGGATCAATAAGTAATGACTTTTGCAACAGCAAACCAGCTGTATGCTCTTCCCCTCCCTGTGCATACAGGCGGGCTAGGTTAAGATGAGCGGTAGCTGATTCTGGGTATTGATCAATTGTTTCATGCAATAGCTTCTGTGCTTGAGGAAATTCCCCCAATTGCATATGTACAATGGAACGGAAAATCATTGCTGGTTCAATGGGACCATACAATTCCAATAAACGATCCGCTGCTTTGGAAGCATGTTCAGGAAATTCTTGACGTACCAGTTCCATAGCGAACTCTCGTAATTTTTCATTCTCATTCCAGTAAAGATCCATATACTTCGGAATTATTTTATTTTGAAAATCCTCGCGGGATAACTGCATACTCTGTCCATCTTCATTTTGAAATTCGATAAAATCTGACATGGCTAAAAGGCCTCTCTTTCCATGGCGATACAAGCTTCGTCACCTAGTTTTTATAAAATCGATCTCTTCTC
Organism: Brevibacillus laterosporus DSM 25; assembly: GCF_002706795.1. Lineage (NCBI taxonomy): Bacteria > Bacillati > Bacillota > Bacilli > Caryophanales > Paenibacillaceae > Brevibacillus > Brevibacillus laterosporus. The sequence continues at coordinate 3,849,674 of NZ_CP017705.1, read as the reverse complement.
TAACAGACTTCTTGTTTTCCCCCTGCAATTCCTGCAATGAAGGTATAGAAAATACAAAATGATCTCCCCAAGCCAACTTTCTTTGGCCCTATGGGGAAATCATTCTGGTAGTCACTTATATCCAAGCTTTCATATTTACCTTACGAATAAATTCCTCAGGTGATTCCTTTGTCGCACCTTGTTCAGGCTCTTCGTCAGCGAGACCTACCACTCTACGAAACAATGCTTCATTTTTGGTAGCCAACGCAAAGTCAAGCAAAGCTTCTTGCTGCGCTCGCTCAGCTGCTTCTTCCCAAATGCTCTCTTCTAAAGAGATATCTTTATCCGTCACAGGAAAATGTCGATCATACTTTGGGACACGAATCAACCAGTCAAAAGCCGAATCCGGGTTGCGATCGCGGCCAATTAGATAGGCATGTTCTCCGATTGGCAACGATTGTTCGAAGGAATCTGCTGTGATAATTACCCGTTGTCCAAGTGTAAACATAGGCACGAGCCCCCTTTTCCAACAGCTATTGTACTATCTATCTTACTCATTTCGTGTAGAATTGGAAAGAGAAAATCCTTGATTAGGCAAATCAGGATAGGTAAATGGTGTTCATTTAGGTAGTTTCTGCATATTCCTCCTCTTAAAAAAACAAAATATTTGTTGTACAATGAAAATAAGGTCAATAGTTGAATTACGGATACTAAGAAGCATAATGATAACGAGGTGTAGCTTGTGAACGGAATGTTTTCCTGGTTTATTATCGGTTGGACCATTGTGCTGGTTGGACTGTTTGCCATTGGTGGCTATTTTATGTTCCGAAAATTTCTAAAATCAATGCCCAAACAAGATGGTAAATCTGACTTAGATTGGCAAGATCACTTTATTGATCAGACAAGGCATATGTGGGACGATGACAGCTTAGAGTTATTAAACGAATTAGTACACCCTGTTCCCGAATTATTCCGTCCAGTCGCAAGACGTACGATTGCTGCTAAAATTGGACAGTTGGCACTGGATGAAAAAGCTGAGCATATGACGACAGAGCTGATCATTCGTGGCTACATCATTGCCACGCCAAAACGTGATCATAAATTTTTGATTGCTCATTTAAAAGAAAAAGAGATTGACTTTACACCTTTTCAAAAATATTTACAAGCCTGAAACTTCCCCGCTCCTATTTCGTATATATTACTAACCGACTCAAAGGGGAGACACAGAAATGAAATTCTTACTCATTTTAGCGATGTTAGCTTTAATTCCGATTGTATTGATTGCCGTAGTGGCACTTGTTATAGCAGGCAAAGCTAGTCGGTTTATCCAAGGACTGAAAAATGGCAATAACTCTCGTAGTTTTACCAGTACCGTGTCACATAAAAACGAGGCTTTTCAGAACAAACCTCGCGAACATTCCATCTCAGATGATGACGATGTCGTATTCCTTGGTAAACGTCAATAACAAAAATAAACGAAAGTAGCTTCTTGTAAAAAGCTCAGTGAAAGCTACATTCGTACGTTTATGATAAAACATCGATGTAGATAACAAATCAAAACCCTTCTGATCATCCCCCACCTCAAAAAGAGGGCTGGAGCATCAGAAGGGTTTTCGTATGGAATTTTACATAGCGTATGCTTACATAAAAAATCGCTGCTCCAACAGAGCCTTATTTAAAATCTTCTAACACCTGCTCCAACTGTCTCTCTGCAAGAGATTCCATCCGTACATCATACTCTGCAAAAGTATGCTTACGAGATAGCTCATGCGGTGTAATAATACAGTACATACCAGCCGCTTTGGCAGCTGTCGCCCCTGTGACTGAATCCTCCACGGCAACCGCTTCATACGGTCTTACCCCAAAGCAAGTAAGCGTTTTTATGTAAAGCTCTGGGTCAGGTTTGACTTGTAGCACATCATCCTTGGTTAAGACACAAGAAAAATAATCACGTATGCCATATTTTTTTAGATGAGGGTCTACCCAGGAGCGAGGGGAGCTAGATGCAAGACCAATTTTTAACCCTAGAGAACGCGCTGCTTCTAAATATTCCCTCACACCTGGACGTAAATCTGTTGTCTGCAACAATTCTCTGTGGCGATTCAACCATCTATCTTCTGTTGCAACTCGGTCAACAGGCGCCTTGATCATCTCTTCTAAATGAGCAAAAGGATCAAATACAAGTTCACTCCCCACCCCCTGTGACCATAGATCAATAGGAAGTATTACACCATAAGAATCATAGATTTCCTTAAATGATTGATATAATGTCCATTCTGTATCCAAGATAGTTCCGTCAAAATCAAACACGAGTGCTTTTATCATGGTATCCTCCTACCTGTTTATCTATCTTATATATGAACCTGACAATCTATGAAAAACCAAAACTGCTTCTTTGCTCTAGATCATATGTACCCCATGAAATTTGGGAAGTATGCCCCTCTATACCTCAATGTATCATCCTTTTCAAAGACGAAACAACTTTTAATCTGTTATAGTAGAAAAAAGGCAAGAATTTCGATCTTTTTTGGAAAAGAGGGATAAAATGTCACAGGATAAGCTACAAGACCCCATGGTACAGGTTGATTGGCTTTATGAGCATCTTAACGATCCTTCACTAGTGATACTAGACTGCCGTTTTATTCTCGGACAACCAGATGCAGGTCGTGCAGAATACGATGCAGGTCATATTCCGGGCGCCACCTACATCAGCTTGGAGTCAGACCTATCCGGTCAAAAAACAGAGCAAGGGCACGGTGGACGCCATCCATTACCGAACATTTCCGTCATGGAAGAATTATTTTCCCAAATCGGTATCGACCAGCATACAACCGTTGTTGCCTATGATGGGGATGATATGGCAATGGCAGCTCGCTTGTGGTGGATGTTACGCTACGTTGGACATGAGCGTGTGTATGTCCTGGATGGTGGTTATGCCGCATGGAACAGAGCAAATTATCCGACTAGCACAGAAATCCTCCAGCGGAAATCGCGTTCCTTCACAGCTAATGTTCAATCAGATATGCTTCTGACCAAGAATGCGATTGAACAACGAGAGGCTACTATACCTCTTCTCGATTCTCGTGCACCGGAGCGTTATCGTGGTGATGTGGAACCATTGGACTATAAGGCAGGACACATTCCTGGAGCTGAATGCTTCTTTTACAAAAACACCCTACAAGCAGATGGTACATTAAAAACGAAAGAGCAGTTGCAAAACCATTTCGGTGAGTTATTACAGCAAAAGCAAATCATGGTTTACTGTGGATCGGGTGTAACAGCATGCGTCAACCTCCTAGCACTTATGAGAGCAGGTCGAGCCGATGCAAAGTTATACGGAGGTAGCTGGAGCGATTGGTCATCCTATAAGGATAGTCCTGTGGCGACAGGAGATGAGTAAATACAAGAAAGACCCCCCCTGACAAGTTTGATATTATGATATTATCCCCTTTTAGTAGACAGTAAGAAGCAAGACCCCTTACTGTATTAACTAGGAGGGGAATTTTCTATGGGGGAAATTAGAAAAACATATTCAAAGGATTTTAAGTTAAAAGCCGTACGGCTTTATTTGAGCGGTGAACAAGGGTACAAAACACTTACAAGGGATCTCGGCATTAATGACCCAAACCTTATTTTAAGTCAAATCCGTGGTACAGTGCAGTTCCTTCGCTAGATGAAAAAAGGCTGCTCAGCAAATTGCCTCCACGTTTGGATTTGTAGTACGATGATAAGGAATCCAAGCAATGGGAAAATGTAACTTATATAACAGAGGATAGGAGTGCTGCTACATGCTGACGCCACTGAAGGATAAGACGGTCGTAGTGACCGGAGCCAGCAAAGGAATCGGCAAAGGAATTGCGAGAACCTTCGCCGCACAGGGGGCGAAAGTCGCGGTCGTCGCACGCAGCCTGACGAAAGCGGAGGAAACCGCGGTGGAAATCCGGAAGAACGGAGGCATTGCTCATGCCTTCCAGGGCAATGTCGCCGATTTGGAGTCGATGAAGTGCGTTGCGAGCGAGACGGCCGGTACTTTCGGGGGGATCGACGTGCTGTGCGCCAATGCCGGTATTTTTCCGAATGTGCCGATCGAGGAGATGACCGGCGAGCATTGGGATCAGGTGATGAACACGAATGCTCGCGGGACTCTGTTTTCCCTTCAAGCCTGCCTGCCCTTTCTGAAGAAGGCGGAATACGGCCGGATCATTGTTACCTCTTCGATTACGGGGCCGGCCACCGGCTATGCCGGATGGTCGCACTACGGCGCAAGCAAAGCCGCTCAGCTTGGATTCATGCGCAGTGCGGCGCTCGAGCTCGCGCGTTACAGCATTACCATTAACGCCGTCATGCCCGGCAACATAATGACGGAAGGCTTGGATGGCCTTGGAGATCATTATCTGCAGGCGATGACGGCGTCCATCCCGCTCAAGCGGCTCGGAAGCGTCGAAGATATCGCTTACGCCGCTCTTTTTTTGGCTTCGAAGGAGGCAGGTTATATTACGGGCCAAACCATCATCGTTGATGGCGGTCAGATTATTCCAGAGAGTCTGGAAGCGATGGGGCAAACCTGATTCGATTACGATAGGACACCATATCGATACCCCGAGAGAGAAGGCAGGCGCATGTCTTTGTCTTTTGAAGAGCGAAACATTTCATCATGAACCTCTGCTGGCCGAGCTCAATGTAATCATCATAACCTATGTATAAGTGGACATCCGTTTTAGAAGAACGGTTATGTCCACTTTTTTGTGAAGGTGAAGGTGGAAGTAGGGGCCTTGGGAGGTTGGCCAATAAGTATCCTATATTACCGGAGATGCCTTGCAAAGCCTTGAAAAATTAGTTGGGGAAAATCCGATAGAATGCCGAACTCAGGTAGCCTAGATGGGGCTTGTTTAAAGTTGTCTACTTGACAGGGGTAAGATCAGTTTAAGTGGTCTTTCTCTAGTAGGCCTCTAATATTATGATTCACATATATGTAGATAAATTGGCTACAAAAAATAGGAATCTGACACCGCTCATTTTTACGTATTTATACCATGCAATGCTTCCAATGCTTCCTCTTCTGTCGGTTTGAAAAATACCTGTTTTCCTTTGTTGCATTCGTAAATAAAGTCGTTCAAACTTTTGCTGTTATAGGATTCAAACTCACCAACAATTGCAATCTTCATTTTATAATTCGTATACTTTTGTAAAACCTCACCCGCAAAACCTGTTCTCAAATTAAAGAAATCTTCAGTCAGATGCTCTTTTCTCACCAGCATTTTCTCGCATCCATTATTATATCGGACATTTGCCATTACATCCAAAGCGTCGTTTACGTTATTAATAATGATGCTATCGCTTGATATAATGGCAACTTTTGAATCGCCATTTTGATTCACCTTAATTTCCATATTGCGCCTCTCCCCCATTCTCATTCTTCTTGTATCAATATACCACACTCCACATGTTGTAGAACTGAGCGTTTGCAATAAATTCCAAAATAATACTCTACTCTTCGTAATTACACCATTTAGAGTAGCAGTTGTTTTTTTGCATTAAATTCCATATACTAATACATAGATTTACGATGCATCATATATCTATGTAAATTCCAATTTTATTTGGAGGTAAATATGAAAATAAACAAAGAATTAATGAAAGGAAGTACCGTTATCTTGATATTGACTCTTCTGGATAGAAAGGAAATGTACGGGTATGAAATAGCTAAAGAGATTGAGAAGAATTCAGATGGTATTTTCACCTTAAAAGAAGGGACTATGTATCCGATCCTTCACACTTTAGAGAGTAATACTTTTGTTAAATCCTATTGGAAAGAGTATGACGGCCGGAAAAGAAAATACTATCGCATTACTGATGAAGGCCGAGCACATTTAAAAGATAAGAAAAAGGAATGGCACGTGTTCCGTACCACTGTAGATCGGATTGTAGGGGAGGAATAACCTCAGTTTTCTTACGGTTGTCTTTTTGGTTAGAGTAGGACGAAAAGAACTCAGATGGTATTTGTATTAAATTCTCAGTATTTTCATATACGCAGCAATCTTCCTTTTTATAGGTTCTAGTAGGAACTTTATTGGATTTATAAATCCATACGTTGATCCACTAGACTCTGGATGGATATATATTCAAATTTCAAACCTACTACATTCTGCAGGCTTATGGGGGCAAGGCTTTCTTTCAGCATTTAAAATAATCACATATATGGACGATCGTTTGATATTTGTATACCTAATCTATAGCTTTGGATGGGTTCTAGGAATAATCTTCCTTGCCTTAATAGCCTTTTTTGCTATACGCATTACGAGAATGATCAAAAGAGTAAATGATTCCTATGGAAAACGGATAATAACTAGTTTTCTCGCGATATTTTCACTTACATTCTTAGGAAATATTTTAATGTCCGTAGGGTATTTACCAATTGACCTTTACGATTCGATTCCGCTACCATTTATTAACGACAGTGGTGTTCATCTTATATACAAATTCATTGCTATCGGCATCATAATAAGTGTATATAGACACAAAGATATGATAGGTACACAAGCTCAGGTAAAGTAGACATTACGATAAAAATACTAGAAGGATCTTAAATATATATACACTTTCCTCTATCAATCTGCTCTTCTACAAATAGTAAAAGCCCCATTCAACGGGGCTTTTACTTCTTTTATCTGTTCGATTAGCGCTGATAGCCTGGGAATGCCCAGATTCCAGAGGTACGTAATAAATCACGGTAAATCCCTAGCTTTTCATCCTTTGTTACTTGCTTTGCTTTATCGGCAGAAGCGTAATCCATATATACCATATTCGTAAAGATACGTTTATTTTCTTTTCCCATAAGGCGAGCATAGTGGTCACTAGATGCTTGGAAGCCAGATAGAGCTCGACGCATATGAGTTGCATTTGTTACTAAGGTTGCATCAGTAATCTCCATGGTTTCTAAAATAGCCGTTGTGCATAATGCGTTTTCTACTGTATCAGATGCACTTTTTTCTAGAACAATACGATTCTTATCTACACCTTTTTCCAACAACCATTTGCTCATCGCTTCCGCTTCAGTAATGCCATTTTTAGCCGAGCCACCTGTAACGATAATTTTTGAATTAGGATATTTTTTTGCAATAGCTAATCCAGCTTGTAAACGTTCAATTAATGGCTGTTTCATAGAACCATCATTTTCAAGTGCAAAGCCTAAAATGATAATGGCATGATTTTTTTGAGGTAGGTTTTGAGGCACTGTGGTATTCAGTTCAGTCTTTAAATAAGCATCTGCTGCCTGTAGCTTCGCTTGAAAAGCAACTGCTCGCTGTGGATCAATCTTTTGTAAGGTAGCCATGGATTTGTTATATGTAGCCTCATCACCATTTACCTTTGAATAAACGCCATACAATAGATTTGCATCGAAATGATTAGGCTGGAAGTTAACGATTTGTTTGTAGATGCCCACAGCCTCTTCTACTTTCTTCTGAAAAACCAAGGTTGAGGCCAAATAGAACTTTAACTCCATATTAAATGGGTCTAAGGAGCTTGCTTCCTTCAGATTTTTTTCCATTAGCTCAAATTTATCTTTTTGAGAGCTATTACGAAATAGGTCAATCGTTGAATCAACCAAATGCTGTATCCGTTGTGCTGTTGTTTCATTTTTTACAACAGGAGTTTTTTCTCCTTCAGCAAATGCGCTAGTCAAAGGAGAGACGGTGAGTGCCAGCGCTAATGACAGGATCAGTTTGTTTTTGTGTTTTATCATGGTAGTTCCTCCTAAAATATCTTGGTGATGTAAATTACCTTTTGATTCATAATAGGTATAGCTAGTTCATGTAAGCGCATAAAAAATAATAGAATAAAATAAAAAAGGCATGACCCAAAAAACGGCAGAAAAAGCTCCGTTTAATTGGCTTATGCCTAGTCTAACTAGTAACACGCCGTATGATTGATATCGCTTACAAAAAACATGATACCATAGTCTATTTATACAAACAATTGTAGATAATGATTATTTTTCATTCGAAAGGTAAAAAACTGACTAACTTACTAAAAATGTAAGGCGTATACAGTAAAAAACATCTTTGGTATAGAAGCAGAAGGATAGGTAAAAATGACCAATCAGCGAATAATTCTTCTCCAAATACGCTGTAGTTATAGCTTGTAAGTAATTATCAGAATATTACGGGAGGATGTACATATGGTGAAACCAATTTCTATTTTTCTTCTGCTATTGTATAGTTTTTACATATAAGAGCGCTCTTACACCATAAAATTAAGAAAGGAACATAAAAATGGATAACGATCAAAAATATTACAAGCATGTAATTTTGACAAATTTGATTGCCAAAGTTTCATTTATAGCAAATAACGTAGCTGAAATGTCAGTTAAAAATACTGAAAATTACGTCAAAACAGATTGTGGTCTTCCCGCAGATACGTTTAACATTATCGTGTTACGAAATAATCATCTCAACCAATCGGAGGCAGACGAGGTAAAATTAGAGATACATCAATTTCATACAAAGAAATTCCCAATGGCGTTTTGGTATTGGGAGGATGACCACGATTTGAGTCATATACTGGAAGGTACTGGATTAGTAGAAGCCGAAATGAATGTGGCAATGGTAGCAAATTTAGAACAATTAGAACCAGTTGTATTGATACCCGAGGGCTTTGTCATAAGGGAGATATCAACCGCTGAAGACATCGTACAATTTGGCGAAATACTTGCCTCTTTGTTTGGTACATCACAAGAATCCATCTCGGTACGCTCTTATTATGAACAGCTCTCCTCCTATCCACAATTACTTACAGAAAAGATGAAGCTCTACCTTGGTGAGTACAAAGGTGAAATTGTATCAATTGGATCTTTAATTTTCACAAAAGAGAGTGTTGGTATCTACGATATTGCTACAAGATCAGAATACAGAGGAAAAGGCTTTGGATCGGCAATGTTTAATTTTCTTGTCGAAGAAGCAAAGAAACAAAAGATTCCTCTGTGTGTTCTACAAGCCTCTCCTGATGGAATCAATATCTATAAAAAATCTGGCTTTCAATCCGTCGGTCAGATAAAAGTTTTTGAGAATAGGCATTTAGTTGATTAAGCCTAGATAGCTCTCCTCAAAATCAAATCTCCACATGTGATGCTTGTTAGGCCTTAAACACGAAAAGCCCATGATTCCCCCTATTGTGGAAATCGTGGGCTTTTCGATGAAGTTTTATGTCACTTACAAGACAGGTATCCGTATACCACTAGCCCTTTTTTGACCATCTTTCAATCAGTTCTTCCGCTGTCAATATGGTTTCGACTTCCCCCCACTCCTTGCCAAGCTGCGTCACATATGGCGTGTCCAAACCTGCGCGTTGTAAAAGCTCCTGGTGGGAAAAGACATGGCGAGTGTCTGCGTCTATTAGTACCTGCCCTTGGTTCAAGACAATTGTTCGCTCAAAATGAGCAGCGACAAAATCCATATCATGTAAAATAGCCAGCACTAGTTTACCTTCCTGCTTCAACTGCTTGATAATCTCTGCAATCCGACGTTTTCCAGCATCATCCTGTGCAATTGTTGGTTCATCTAAAATGATGACGTCTGTATTCATAGCAACCACAGATGCGATGGTTATTAGTTTTTTCTCCGATAACCCCAGATCATGTGGATTCTCAGCATGACGATCCCATAAACCTACTAGCTGCAAAGCTTCCTTGGTACGTTGCTTTGCCGTTTGTACATCTACCTTGAGCTGTAGGGGGCCAAACATCACTTCATCTAATACTGTTCTTTTAAAAATCTGATCATGTGGATTTTGAAAGACGAGCCCAATTGTACCAGCAAGCTGTGCTACAGTCGCTGTTTTGGTATTAACCTCTCCAATACAAATGTCACCTGCTGTTGGTTGCAATAAGCCTTTTAATAGCTTGACTAAGGTCGTTTTCCCAGCACCATTCTGACCAATAATAGCCGTTGTGCGTTGGTCAAAAGCAAGTGATATTCCTTTTAGTACTTCCTGTCCACTTTGATAACCAAAACGAACATCCTTTAGTTTAATCATGCTGGTCACCCTCATTAGACTGCGATCTATTTTGTTGCTGATGTGCCTCATAAGAGCGCTGTGCTTCTTTTAACGTAACAGGATATGTATTTGCACCAGGTAATCTCAGACCTAATTCCCGACATACTCGGGTATAGACGGGTGGTTGAATATCATACTGTGCCAAGTCATCTCGTGAGAACAGGCGAGACGGTGTATCCACATCAATCAATTTCCCCTGGTGAAACAAGGCAATACGGTCAGCGTATACGGCCAGCTTTTCCATTTTGTGTTCAGCCAATATGACGGTCATGCCTTCTTTACTCAAACTTTGAATAGCGCGAAATACCTCTTCGGAACCTTGAGGATCAAGCTGAGATGTAGGCTCATCTAACACAATCACCTGAGGCCGCATAGCAATGACGCTAGCAATTGCCATCCGTTGCATCTGACCACCTGACAAGTCAAAAGGGGCACGGTCTTTGCATTCTTCGATATCTAACAAATGCAGGACGTGATCAATTCTCTCGATCATTTGTTGCCGAGGTACACCCAAGTGCTCTAGTCCAAACGCAATCTCTTCATACACCGTTAGCTTAGCACCTGTTACCTGTGTAAAAGGATTCTGGAAGACAATGCCCACCTTGCGTATGGTTTCGTCAATTCCCTCTTTGCCCACATCTGTACCATCAATCAACACACTACCACCATAAGCCCCTTTATAAAAGTGGGGCACTAGTCCAGTTAATGCTTGGCAAAATGTTGATTTACCAGCTCGATTTTGTCCAATCACACCGAGGAACTCACCACGTTGTACTGTCATGCTTACACCATCTAACGCCAATTGTTCGCTCATTGGGTACCGATATTTTAGCTGATTAATCTCAATGTGACTCATCCGATAACCCTCCAAACAATCGCAATCACTATGCATACTCCCATAAGTGCTCGTAACATTTTTCCATGTGCATATTGTGTTTCTTCTTGTAGAAACGTCTTGGGACCCGATACATTAAACCCGCGAACCTGTAAAGCAAGACTCCGTTCCTTCGTATCTATGAGCGAGCTTAATACAACCGGACCGATTAGCGGAACAAATGCTTTCATTCTGGCCAACAAGCCCCCTTGTGTCTCCATCCCGCGCGATCGCTGTGCATCTGTAATCGTTTCCATTGTTGTCATCATTTGTGGGATAATTTGAAATACAGAGCTTAACACATATCCGAAGCGAGGTGACAAACCTTTTCGGACGAGTGATTCAATTAAATCCGACGGCTTAGTAGTTAATACCAGAATGAGAAAAGCTCCTACAATATTAAGGGCACGAAAACAAATACCCAGAGCATATAGTAAGCCTTCCTGATAAAACATCCAAGAGCCTATTTGAAAAAGCACCGTTTCATTTTTCACATAAAAAAATCCTTGGATAAGAACAATGGTTACCAGTACAAATCCAACAAAGCTAATGACTGCCAAAGCACGCCTGAACACCTTGCCAATCAATAAAATAAGGAAGCTAACGAGCATACCAATCAAAGCAGTGTACAAAGACGGTAAAATGATTGGTACCAATATAGCAAAAACAATATAGAAAAGCTTAGTAATCGGATCAATCTGGTGTATTACCGTATCCTTTGGAACATATAGACTCAATGTTTTCATGGTTTCTACACCTCTTATCTACCAACTTTAGTCCAGTGACTCAATATCTGACTTGTTTTTGTACATATGAATAAGGCTCTTTGGCAACACACGATATATGCCATAGGCAACCAAAACAGTTAATAATTTATCAGGAACATCCACCACCAATTCGTCTAAGAAAGAAGCAAGCCAGATTGATTGCGTCTTGTTCATTACAGAAGCAAACACAATGTCGCCCCATAAATTCCCAGTCTGTCCACCCCAAAACCATACATTTAATGGTGTAGAAATGAGCACAGCAGTTACACCAACAGTTAGTCCAACAACAGCCGCCTTACCCCAGCTGTTTATCCAGCCTTTGAAAGCCATTGCCCCTGCAACTAAGCCCATACAAAGACTAGTCAAAGCATATACAAACGAAATCGGGTCCACCGTTAAACCATAAATAATGTTATTAATGAGTCCAGACAATCCCCCGATAATAGGACCTGCAAGTAAACTAGCCAGCACTGTTCCAATAGCATCCAGCCACAGAGGTAATTTTAAGAGTCCTGCAAACAATTTACCAATGTAATTAACACCAACCGCTACTGGAATAAGTACGAGCGCTGTAGTTGATAACGACCACATGCTGCGTTTTGTAGACATGATCATTCCTCCTTAACAAAATTAGTTTTAGTATGGGGGCTAAAAGCCATACTAGCAATAGTTTCGTAACAATTTGAGCAAGAAGTTTTTTATTTCTCTTCGTTCTCTAATATATTTACCATGTAATGACAATTCACTCCTCTAAAAATGAAATTCTCCCCGTTACGACGCCATATTAGCGCCGCACCGGAGAGACTGCTTGCCACTTTTTATCCTGAAACAAAATACAACACACACTAGCCGTCATCAGTACGAGGAATCCAGTAAAAAAGGAACGGCTGATATTATCATACATTCCAGCTACTATCGGGCTTAAAATGGCTCCAGCAGACATTATAGCAGAGTAAAAGCTAAAAGCAGTACCGTAGAGATGACGTGGTGAATAGGAAGTCAAAATGGTTGTCATTGCAGGAAATAACAGCCCAAAGGCTCCCCCTACTAAAAACATCATCCAGTAAATCGAGACATTCCAATTCATTGCTGTCACATAAAACATGGCACTCAAAATGGAAAGACCAAATAAGCAGCGAACCACTGGCGACTTACGTTGTATCTGTGCCAAACTCAGTGTAAGCAATGAACCTAATCCCATCATGCTGAAAACCATACCAGTTACAGTAGGGTCTAAATGCTGACGAGCAATCAATAATGGCACTTCATACATCATAGTTCCTTGTGCATACATGATTGCAAAAGCAGAAAAGAAAGCAGGATACATCCCAACACTTCCAAATATCACGTGCAGCGTTGCTTTTACAGTTTTCTTTTGAGTCTGGTCGTTTTGGTGATCCTGCTTTTGTTCATCTACGTCTGCTTTGAATAAATACTCCTCAGGAGTCACCTTCCTTCCTTCTCCGCTATGCTTCGGTAAAAAGAGTAATGCGATTAGTCCTGTGATTAGCATTACCCATCCCAAGATGACAAAGGAGTTAGCAAATCCAAACCTTCCCGCTAAAAATCCCCCCACTGCTGGTGACAAAATAGAGGCAAAGGTTAGAATAATGCCTTTTTGTACAAATATTTTATTTTGTTCATCAATCGTATCCGCAGATGAGGCGAGCACCGCAAAACAAGCAGGAGAGACAAAAGCCATAACATACCCATAGGTCAACCGGATACCGAGCAATTGCGTAGAGCTATCAATAATCCCATGTAGCATTAATAAAATTCCTGAGATCATCAAGCCTGCGCTAATAAATCCTTTTTTGTTATAGCGATCGATGATAGGTCCTGCTGTCAAATTGCCAATGAGATTAGTGAAGGAATACGCACTTAACAAAAGTCCAATTAACAAAGCAGGCGCTCCCAATTCTTCAATAAAGGGTGATAAGAGGGGCATTTGTGCATGCATGTCGAACGAGGCTAAAAACAAAATGACAAACAGCAACCAAAGGGCATACTTTCTCCGCAAAACATTTCCACTCCTTCCTTTGCTACTGCTCTTTTCACTATATGAGAGTGGCTGTCCGCTTCATGAATGAAAAAAAAACCTTTTTATACAAGAAAGACGCAAAAGATGTCTTTTGCATCCTTGCGTCTTTTGGTATTTGCTTTGCTTATATTAGTCCGTCACTCGGTGTAATCCTAAGGAACTCTCATGGAAAGTAAGCTTCGGATATTTTTCTTGAGCCATGCGTAATTGGTATTCACTATCAAATAGCATGACTAGACGACCATAACGATCTGTAACGGATTGGCTGCGGGATTTAACCGCATCCATTGCTTCCTTATCTCCTTCGATCCAACGTGCAATTTGGTACGACATACGTTGTAAATCAATATCAACGCCGTACTCTGCTTTCAAGCGATACTCCAGTACTTCAAATTGCAAGACACCAACCACTCCAATAATGAGCTCTTCCCATGGATGGGTCTTAAACAACTGCACTGTACCTTCTTCTGTCAGTTGCATGATGCCTTTTTGGAACTGTTTATGCTTCATCGCATCTTTAACGGTCACCTTGGCAAAGAATTCTGGAGAGAAATGCGGCATTTCTTCGTATTCAAAGGCAGGCCCAACACAGAGTGTGTCCCCTATTTGAAAAATTCCCGGGTCAAATAAACCAATTACATCACCAGCAAATGACTCATCAACTATTTCACGATCTTGCGCCATAAATTGCATAGGTTGAGCCAATTTGATATCTTTACCTAACCGCACGTGGCGAACGCTCATTCCTCTTTGGAATTTACCTGAGCAAATTCGCATAAATGCTACACGATCCCGATGTGCTGGGTTCATGTTAGCCTGAATTTTAAAGATGAAGCCAGAGAATTTACCATTTAATGGATCAACTTCTCCGATTGTACTTTTCTTTGGCGAAGGTGGCGGTGCCATCTGCAAGAAATTTTCTAGGAAGGTTTGTACTCCGAAGTTATTGATCGCCGAACCGAAAAACACAGGAGTCAACTCCCCCTTAGCGATCAGTGACTCATCGTATTCATCACCTGCGATATCTAACAAGGAAACTTCTTCCTGTAGCTGATCGTACAGAACCTCGCCTACGCTACTCTTAATTTTGGGATCATCAGGTCCACTTACTTCAACGGAGGAAATCTCTTGGTGATCACTATCATCCTGATACAGCTCCACGCGATTTTTCACACGGTCATATACACCACAAAGATCGCTTCCCATACCAATTGGCCAGTTCATTGGATAAGAGCGGATTCCCAATACATTCTCTAATTCTTCTAAAAGAGAGAACGGGTCTTTTCCGTGACGATCCAATTTGTTGATAAAGGTAAAAATAGGAATTCCACGCATCCGACAAACCTTAAACAGCTTGATGGTCTGCGCCTCTACCCCTTTTGCTACGTCAATGATCATGACCGCAGCATCAGCAGCAGTCAACGTACGGTACGTATCCTCACTAAAGTCTTCATGACCAGGTGTATCCAAAATATTAATATGGTGTCCTTTATATTCAAAGTCCATCGCGGAGGAGGTTACTGAGATACCACGTTTTTTCTCAATTTCCATCCAGTCGGAAGTAGCATGTTTAGAGTTTTTACGTCCTTTCACCACGCCGGCTTCTCGAATGGCGCCTCCATAATACAATAATTTTTCAGTCATCGTCGTTTTCCCGGCATCCGGGTGGGAAATGATAGCGAATGTACGCCGTCTCGTGATTTCATTCTCCCAATTCGCTTGTGATTGAGTCATTTATTCATTCTCCTATGGCAATCAAATTCTTCCTTACGCTTCTCTACCAGTACGATTATACAAACAAACTCGCTTCGATAAAAGAGAAAAGTCTACAATTAGCGTGATTCTCTTCTACTACATCCTACTTTACATGAAACTTTAACCAAAATGGCTCGTAATTCGTATATAAGATTTAAAGGAGATCGGCTGACTATGAAAGACAGTATTAGTAGCAAAGTTTATGTAATTAAAGAAAATTTGTTCTTAAATGACACAACAGTAAAACCTGAGTTTGTCGGTGAAATTATCAATGAAGGTCAAAAACTATCAGTCGGTTCAATCTAAAGATACCCACAATAGTGATAAAACTGGACTATCATTATGGCACCAATCGTTGCTATCTTCTTTATTGGCTATATTATCATCAGTTATTCAAAACGAAGAGCGGGCAAATAAATCGCCTGCTTTTCTGTTAGAAGATAGATGTACATACACAAAAAATCCGCTATAATAATGAGACAGTCAGCATGTGTAAGCGAAGATAATCCTAGGCATTCTGTATATACATAATTTTCGAACAAAAATTTTTTATCAGAAAATTTTCTTTAGGAGGCGTTCTCTCTATGAGTAAGATTAATCAATTAGCTACAGATTTTACTACTTTCTCTAAAAAAATTCAGGCGTACAATAATGCAACCGCTGTCTTATACTGGGATCTTCGTACGAAAGCACCGAAAAAAGGGATGGATGCACGCTCTGAAGTAATTTCTACCTTATCCACTGAGGCATTCAAGCTCTCTACATCCGAACAAATGGAGGATTACTTACAACGTCTGACTGAAGAGCAAACCTACAAGCAATTAGATGCGGTTACTCAAAAATTAGTGGAAGAATCCAAAAAAGAATTTGATTTAAACAAAAAGATTCCAACCGACCGTTATCAAGAATATGTGCTCGTGACAAACCAAGCTGAAAATCTCTGGGAAGAGGCTCGCGAAAAAAATGATTTTTCTCTGTTCCGTCCCTACCTAGAAAAGATCGTTAAAATGAAATTGGAATTCATTAATTATTGGGGAGCGAAGCCAGATAAATATGATACCCTATTGGATCAATATGAACCAGGTATGACAGTAAAACAATTGGACCAAATTTTCACCTTATTGCGTGATAAAACGGTTCCATTGGTACATGCAATCAATGAATCTAATCGTCGACCAAATATTAGCTTTATGGAAAAACATTTCGCCAAAGCAGATCAAGCAGCATTTAATCAGCTTGTGTTGAAGAAAATTGGCTTTGACTTCCAAGCAGGTCGCCTGGATACCAGTACCCATCCCTTCTGCATTCACTTTGGTTCCAGCGATGTCCGTCTAACCACCCGATACGATGAACAAGATTTCCGTTATGCTTTATGGAGTAGTATTCATGAAGCAGGTCATGGTATGTATGAGCAAAATGTAAATACAGCTTATAATGGTCTATTGCTAAGTAACGGTACATCCATGGGCGTTCATGAGTCCCAGTCACGTTTTTGGGAAAACATGGTCGGTCGTAGTCTGCCTTTCTGGGAGCATTTCTATCCAGCTGCACAACAAGCATTCCCTGAGCAATTTGCCGGTGTAGCATTGGAAGATTTCTACCGGGCAGCCAATTTAGTAGAACCATCCTTTATCCGTACGGAGTCAGATGAGCTTACTTACAATTTGCATATCATGGTTCGCTATGAGATCGAAAAGGGCTTAATCAACGAAACCATTGAGGTAGGCGAACTACCACAAATTTGGAATAAGAAAATGAAAGAATACCTAGGCGTCGATGTACCTAGTGATGATCTTGGGGTCTTGCAGGATGTTCACTGGTCTAGCGGTTTAATGGGTTACTTCCCAACATATTCCCTAGGAAATGTTTATGCCGCACAATTTACACATGCAATGAAGAAGCAGCTTCCTAGCTTTGATGATCTCTTACGTGCTGGTGACTTTACACCGCTTAACCAATGGTTACGCGAGAATATCCACCAATTCGGAAAAATGAAATCTCCACAGGAGTTATTGCAGCATGTAACCGGAGAGCAAGTGAATGCAAGCTATCTAGTTGATTATTTAGAAACGAAATATAAAGACTTATATCAGCTTTAAAAATAAGCATAGCCTATTCTTTATAAGAGCATAAAAATAGCCTCCTTGTGCGCTCATCATTTTCTAGATGCTGCGACACATGGAGGCAAATTACTCTTTTATTCCCTTATTTATAATTAGCTTCGTCTGTTTTTACCACATTCATTCCTACTGATTTTTCATTTGTTCTGGTCAGAACAATTATCCCCAATACTACAAACCCCATTCCTAAAATATGATACCAGTAGATGTCTTCCTTAAGCACTAAGCTCGATAATAAAATCGTAGTTATTGGCGTTAGTGCAGTGAACACGGAGGCTACACTAGCAGGTATCACTTTTAATCCTTGATTCATTAAAATGACTGCCAGTATTGTAACGATAATGGCTGTATAGAAAACCAATAGCCAAACCGATATAGATATTTGAGAAAAATCGATGCTCAATGAATCATGAATAGCTAGTGGTAAAAATAAAATGGCCCCTATAATACTCAATGCCGTTGAAATAGCTAAAGGAGACCACGCTTTCGATAATAGTTTTCCAAACGAAAAAAAGATAGCATCCCCTATAACAGCACAGAGAATCAGAAAATTCCCAAAAAGTGAACTAAAACTTATACTATTTGTAGAAATAATTCCAAAAACATTTATTGAAATTGTGCCTAAGATAGTTAATAAAATTCCCGAAATCTTTACAACACCTAATTTCTCTTTAAGAAAAACGTATGCAATGACTCCCATTGCAGCAGGAGTACAACTTAGAACAATTCCACTTTCTACAGCAGAGGTATATTGTAATCCATATAATAAGCATACACTAAATAGAAAAATTCCTACGAAGCTTTGTACGAGTAGAACAAAAGCATCTTTTTTATATAAGGTAGGAAACCTTCTTTCTTTTCGATAAAACATTGGCAGCAAAATAAGACTAGCAATAAGTAGCCTTAATTCAGATGCTAAAAAAATAGGAATTTGCTCCAAAATAAATTTATTTACTACTACAAAGCTTCCTACAATAGACATGGCAATGGATACTTTAACATACGCAATCGTGCTATTAGACAAGTAAATCTCTCCCACTATTTAATAAAAAATCGCTTTTTCTCTATTTAGCTTATATTTATGGCGAAACCCGATTGTTTACCATCAACAGTAATAGTACCATAATTAGCTATTCTATTGGTTTTTTTTAGAAGCAAAAGTGCACTCACATTCCTGTTAGGTTACGGATAAAATATGCACAATCCATTCAATTTTTCGTTTTTTAAAATATCCCACTTTCGGATAGTACAAAAAAGGCTTTTTGACTAGAACAAAAAGCCTCACCTTTCCTTAGAACGATTTTTCAAATTAGACTAGTGAATATTTCTAGCCAGCTGTACAGCTTTCTTTGCATTAGCTAGTCCACTTCCTGTCGCTACATCACTTCCAGGGCCCGCAGGTGCACCTAGAGCATTTACTCCTACTGTAATATCTGTTGCTGTACTCATTAGTACTTCTTTTATTTTTTGTGGGGTTATGGCTGGGTTCGCTTGTTTTAGCAATGCACATATACCTGCTAGCTGTGGTGCTGCTGCTGACGTTCCACTAAATCTAGCCCACCCATCACTTGGCGTTGTCCCATCCACATCTGTACTTCCCGACATCGGATCAATTTTTGCTTCAGCTTCATCTAACTCATCTCCTGGTTCGACAGGAAGCATGATATATTGTGC
Source organism: Brevibacillus laterosporus DSM 25 (assembly GCF_002706795.1). NCBI lineage: Bacteria > Bacillati > Bacillota > Bacilli > Caryophanales > Paenibacillaceae > Brevibacillus > Brevibacillus laterosporus. Next base: position 3,830,411 of record NZ_CP017705.1, on the reverse strand, counting down.
ACGAGGTTGCATTCCTACTAGACCACATACATCAGGAACCTTACGTCCAGGAAAGATACGACTATTAAAACCACTTGCATAGTTAGATGCTTGCATACGTCCAGTTTCATCGACATAGACCCCACCTGCAGAAATTACGTCAGGATGCTGTCCCGGAAATGAAATATGACCATTCCCTGCTGAGAAAACCACTGTAATACCTTGCCTTACTGCATTCGCAACTGCGGTAGATAGCACTCTCTCAAAAGCTGATATAGAACTGCGCTGTTTTGTATCAAATCCCCAGCTACATGTAATGACATCTGGTTGAAGCTGTACTGCCGTGTTGAAATCACCTGCTGCATTGACAGCTGCATCAACATTAGGAAGCCCTCCCTGTTTTACCATCGTAAAGGTAATATGTGGAGCTAAGGCAAAAATATTAGCCGACTCTCCCGTCCCATGCCCACTCTCATCATGGGTTGGAGCAGTTGCACCAGGTGCTAGTACTACTTGATTGGCATGATATCCTTTCGCTTCAAAATACGGATGACGATACCACCCACTATCTACCATGGCAACATGAACGCCTCGTCCTGTAATGCCTTCATCGTGAACAGAATCTGCTTGTAAAATACGAGCTACGTCTTCTGGAACATCCAAATAATAGCCTTGTACGTTTGGCGCAGTAGCTAAGGGAGGAGTAGCCATCGAGGAAGGCCTCTCTAATGTAGCCACACCACCATCACCTAATGAAAGATAATAGACTGGTTCATTGATTGCTACACCTTCTAATACATCAGAAAGCGTACTATTAGACGTATCGATCAGTCCAGACATCTCCGTTGATGGATCATCTAAAATCGTGGCAGTACCCATCTGACCATGTTTCATGACACTGCGTTCTTCTGCTACAATCTTCGTGTTAAAGGCCTTCTCATAAGTCTCTGGTGGAGCTGATATGTTGATTGTCGTATTTCCAATATGTAAAACTTCAAACCCTGCCTCTTTCAACTTTTCCACCGCTTTATCCACTAATTCTGGTTTGTTATAGTAACGCTCAACATTTTCATGCGTGATAGATCCTGTTGTTGCAAAAAGAGACTCTCCCTCAACAGAATGTACAGATGCCTCCGCAAATATGATAGGAGGCATTGAGGATACCCCTGTTACGTCATGATTCTCAGTCATTTCTCTCGTCCCCTTTTCCACTAGTTTTGTCATAATAAATAGGCTTGTTTTCTTGAAACACAACTTGTTCTACGACATGTTGCATATGAGAAGGAATCTGTAAATTTCCTTTGTTCCATTCCTCTCCCAGCCATTGTGCAAACTGCTTTTTCGTCCCACTTACAGTCATTGTCACACCAGCGGTATGTACTGTTAGACCATTCGCTTCAATGAGTTGCTTCGCTTCTGCCAATACTTTTTCACTTGGCTGAAATAACTCGACGTTTTCCGACGTAATTGGTACATTTGTTGTTAAGAGAGATTGTCCACTTTTTGACTGTAAGACTACCTCAGCAGAAATCATTTGATCGGATGAATGTATGTTCATTTATTCCCCCACCAAATCAGGATGTTTTTATTATTACAAATGTCCATTTTCTTATTCTGGTAACATACACTCTTCCTATTCACAAAAAATACAGTGATTACCGTTCCTCTGGCGACATCAGAGTCGTAGTTGCATTTTTACTATCAGAGAGTATAAAAAAGGAGCGACTTTAATCGCTCTCTACCTAATCTTTTAGCCGTCTACCTCCTCTTTATATGTAATTTTTGATTTATCTATTAATTGTTGTATATATTTACTGTTTTTTCTGATAACGAAAACTTCATAAGTCTTTTAGACATTATTCTGTATGACAAGACTGCTCTCATACAGTGATTGATCTCCGCTTGTAGCTATTTTTCCTCAACCGGTTTCAAGCGCGCAGTGAAATGGCGGAGCATTGGTGGTTCGTATGTAAACGTAAGCCCCCGCAACTCATGTGCACGCTCTTTAATCCGAATTAAACCGTCTGCAATAACATCCATATGGGCATAGGTGTACACCCTTCGTGGAATCGTTAGGCGTAATAATTCTAGGGGACTTACAAGTTGTTGGTTGGTTTTTGGGTCTCTTCCCAGTAATAATGAGCCTACCTCTACCGCCCGAACCCCGCTTTCTACATAAAGCTCATTGGCAAGTACCTGACCTGGGAATTGATCAAACGGAATGTGTGATAACATTTTTTTGGCATCTACAAATACAGCATGACCTCCAGTTGGCGTCTGGATCGGGATTCCACCTGCTACCAGTCGATCTCCTAAATAAGCAATCTGCGCAATCCGATAGTGCAAATACTCCTCCTCTACAACCTCCTGTAAGCCTGCTGCTAATGCTTCCATATCACGTCCCGCCAAACCTCCATATGTCGGGAACCCTTCAAGAGGGACAACAGCAGAACGGATTTGTTCATACAACTCTTGTTCTTCACGAATCCCAATAAGTCCTCCAATATTGACCAATCCGTCCTTTTTAGCACTCATGGTAAAAGCATCTGCGTAAGTAAACATTTCCCGAACAATTTGACGAATTGATTTTTGCTGATAGCCAGCTTCACGCTGTTTAATAAAATAAGCGTTCTCAGAAAAACGAGCGGCATCTAGCAAAAATCGAAGACCATATTCTTTGGCTAATGCTGAAGCTTGCTTAATATTCTCCATAGATACAGGCTGGCCACCTGCACTGTTATTTGTAATCGTTATGATTAGTAAAGCAATATTTTCCTTCCCTGTTTCTTCGATAACTTTTCTTGCTTTCTCAATATCTATATTTCCCTTAAAAGCATGGTAGGTATTTGTGTCTAAAGCTTCGTCCGTCACAAGATCAATGGCTTTTCCGCCTGCCAATTCCACATGAGCTCGGGTTGTATCAAAGTGCCAGTTACTAATGACAGACTGGCCTGGCTTGATCAGCAGAGGAAACAGAACTTGTTCGGCTCCCCTCCCCTGATGAGTTGGAACAACATAAGAATACCCGATTACATCTCGCACACTATCTTGTAAATGATAAAAACTACGACTACCTGCATAGGATTCATCGCCTTGCATAAGCCCTGCCCATTGCCGATCGCTCATTGCTCCTGTTCCACTGTCCGTTAGCAAATCAATGTAGACATCTTCAGCGCGAAGTGAAAACGGATTATACCCCGCTTCCTTTAATGCAGTAATCCGTTCGTCTCGTGAAATAAGTCGCAATGGTTCTATCATTTTGATTTTAAATGGTTCCGCTGGATATTTCATTTTTTCCTCACCTCTTCACATATTTTCTTACCAATTATTGATACGGATACCTGTTATACTACGTTACTGATCTTTAGACTCTTTATTTTATGATGCAAAGATTTGAAGCATATCAGGTAAACAAGAAAAAATTTTAACCAGCAAACAACTAAGAAATAAAAATATAAAAAGCCTGTTCCCACGTGCCGAGGAACAGACCTTTCTTCACTTATGAAATATATATTATTTCGCTTGCAGGCTAGCATTCTCTGCTGTAGCTAACTGCTGCTTTTCTGTACGTTCTTCCTGTTGTTTTCCTTTTGTTAACTTGGTTTTGATAGGCGATACCAACCAGTACATGGTACCTACAAATAGTGCTCCCCCGACAATGTTTCCTAAAGTAACAATGCTCAGGTTATGAACCCAGCCCGCAATGGTAATGGTCTCTGGGTGTGGAAGCATTAGCGCCAGTGTTAACACTGTCATGTTGGCTACGCTATGCTCATAGCCAGAGGTAATAAAGGCAAACAACATCCAGAAAATCAGAATTAGTTTCGCTGTATCTTCCTTGGCCCGGGTCGCTGTCCAAATAGACAAACAAACTAACCAGTTACAAAGAATTCCTCTGAAAAATAATTGCACAGTTGGTAGGTTCATTTTTTTAGCTGCTAGATAAAAGAGCATATGGTCGCTTGAAGCGTGACTAAACACTCCCGAACCTAAGATGATCAGGCAGAAAACAGTTGCACCGAGTAGGTTACCAATCCAGCACCACACCCAGTTCTTCCCTGCATCCTTCCATTTAGTCGCACCACTTAATGCACCTATTGTGAAATACATATTATTGCCGGTAAACAAATCGGAACCAGCGAAGATCACCAGGGTTAAGGCAATCCCAAACGACACGCCCATTAATGTCATAGTAAGGGGGGAACCAGCTTGTAACAGTGGTTCACCCACCGTTAAAATTAATACGATTCCAATCCCTACATAGCATCCCGCTAGAGCAGCGTGTAGCAAGTAGCGTGCTATGCTTTTATCCAGCATCTCTTTTTTCTTTAGTGCGTTCTTAGCCATCACTTCCAGAGTATCAGTATACAAGGTCTCCAACTCCTTAGGGTGTTAGGCACGTGTTGTCGTTAAGATAAAAAGTTATCGCAAGCAGGCAAGCCTAGTTTCACCGTTTTTCCTTCGACCTTTACGGGGTATACTTCTATCTGACCTCTATCAGGAGCTTGCACCATTCCATCCACTAACGAAATTTTCCAGTCATACAAAGGGTCATACAAAAATAAATCAGAAATGATTCCGTCTACTAATGTACCCCCTTTAGGATGTGGATTACGGTTAGCCACTGCATAGAATTGATTATCTTCTAAACGAAACAGAGCGATCTCTGTTTCTTCTACACAGACAACTCTGCCTACTTTCTTTGGAAAATCATCAATGTTCCCTATTTCATAGAAACAAACTAACTGTTCAGCAACAGGATACAGCATGCTTCTAACACTTCCTTCCCTTTGGACATACATAAAATAATCTCTATTTCATTCTACATTCGTAGTATAACGGGTTCGATTGAAATGCAAAAGATATATACGTCACTTTATGAGAAATTTTTCACTTTCTTTTCTGTTTTGTCACATTTGGGAAGAAAATTTGTTATTTATCTCCCCATATATAGAATACTAACCAATAATATCTGGCCATTTTGGAGGTGAAATAATGGATTTTTCTCAACTACGCCAGTATTTTAACGACATCGCACACAGTATTGGAGATATCAGTAGTAAGACAGGGAATGCTTTGATAGGTATTCATTCTGAATTAAGTAAAATAAGTAAAGCTATACAAACTACAAATATTTTGCTTGCTATTCTCATTTTTATGATTGTGGTTCATTTTATTTATTCTGTTGTCCAAAACAGAAAAAAGGGTACATAACGAAGAAGACCTCCTACGTTTTTGTAAGGGTCTTCCTTTATCTAGACGGTATGGTTTGTTTCTTGCTCTTTAGGAACTCGACACTTCCTTAAATCCTGCTTTTACTTGCTCTTGTTGTCTAATATATTGTGTCAACTCTACGGTCATCTGATAGTAATTGAACGGGGTTATCAAGTAAATTCCATTAAAGTATTGAAGCGTCACATCGATTAGTTCCTTTGCCATGCGATTACCTTCCAGACGGGCAGCCTCACCTGTAAATAGCTTCATTTGTTCAAGCGCATAGGTGGACAGCTTAATGCCAGGTACTTCGTTATGCAAGAACTCCGCATTACGTGAGCTCGTTAATGGCATGATGCCTATAAAGATAGGTACACGAATATGTTTTGTAGCTTCATAAATCTGAACGATGGTCTCTGCATCATAAACGGGTTGCGTCATAATGTAATCGGCCCCAGCCTCAACCTTCTTTTCCAAACGTGCCACAGCTGCATCCAAATGGCGCACATGTGGATTAAAAGCCGCTCCGACAATAAATTGAGCATGCTGCTTCAATTGTTTGCCTGAAAACGCATAGCCTTGATTTAACTGCTTTACCATGCGGATTAAATCAAACGAGCTCACATCATAGACAGAACTAGCACCTGGCAAGTCTCCAAAGCGTGAAGGATCACCAGTAATGACTAGTACCTGATCAATACCCAGAGCGTGAAGGCCCATTAAATGTGATTGTTGACCAATCAGATTACGATCTCGGCAGGCAATATGAAGTAGCGGCTCTACTCCTAATCGCTTCATCATAGCTCCCAAAGCCATATTGCTCATACGAACTGTTGCTAGTGAGTTATCTGCTAACGTTATTGCATTAGCACCAGCAGCATGTAAAGCACAACAGCCCTGTAAGAAATCTTCTGTATGCAGGTCTTTGGGCGGATCAAACTCAACGATAATCGTCGGATGATGCTTCACTTCCTCGATGATACTTGGTTCAAGACGTTTTTGAACCGCCTGTACCTCAATTGTCTCCGAATGAACAGAGACTGGTGGATTAACCCGTGGCACAGGGACGCATCCGGCCAATTTTTCAGCAATTGCTCTCGTATGTTCCGGCGTCGTGCCACAACAACCTCCAATCAGTCTTACACCCTGTTCATGTAAACGCAAGGCACTTTCTGCAAAATAATCTGGTGAAGATTTATAAGACAGAGTTCCATCAGCCAATCCAAGACGGCCTGCATTCGGAAATGCAGAGAGATAAACGTCACTTGGACATACTGTTGCTTCAAAGGAACGCAAGATTTCCGCCGGCCCCAGCCGACAGTTAAGTCCAATTACATCCGCTCCTGCCCCTTTAATCAGTTGGAATGCTTGAGTCAACGAATGACCATCACGAGTAGTTCCCACTTCCAATGTAGCAAGCTGGGCTATGATAGGTAGCTCTGTTAGGGGACGAATCACCTCTAGCGCTAGCAATAATTCATCAACATCCAAGAACGTTTCTAGCAAAATACCATCTACTCCTGCATGTAGCAGGGAAGTAGCTTGCTCTTCGAACTGATCTTTAAATTGGTCGATTTGCTTGTCGCGGACACGTCCGGCAATAATAGAGCCCATTGCTCCAACTACGAACGCATCATCTCCAACCGCTTCTCTTGCAATGGTAACCGCAGCACGATTCATCCGTGTAACCTTATTCTCTAGGCCATACCGAGACAAGCTATCCCGATTAGCCCCAAATGTATTCGTCTCGATCAAACGTGCACCCGCTTTATAGTAAGCAGCATGTACGTTACGTATTATTTGTGGATTACTTAAACATAACTCTTCGTAACTAACACCAATAGGAACTCCCTGCTCATATAGCTGAGTAGCCATCGCCCCATCACCCACTAGTAAGTGTTCCGTGAGATAGGCTCGTAAATCCCGTTTTCCCACCGAGACTCCTCCTTTTCGTCGTTTTATGATTACACTTCCGCTCCAACTGGTGGAGTTGCATTAAAATACCGAGCTTCAGGGTGAGCAAATACCATAGCCGACACGGATGCTTCAGGGTCCATCATAAAGCCTTCTGTTAGTTGAATTCCGATGTCTTGTGGTGATAATAGCTTAAAGAGCTTTTCTTGATCCTCTAAATCAGGGCAAGCGGGATAGCCAAATGATACACGAATTCCCTGATAACGAGCCCCAAAACGCTCTAGCATCGTCATATCGGCAGGGTCTGGAAAGCCCCATGAATCGCGAATAACATGATGAATACGTTCGGCAAACGCTTCTGCTAGCTCTAATGCTACTGCTTGCAAGACATGAGACCGCAGATAGTCCCCTTTCTCTTTCCATTGCTGTGCTAAATCTCTTACGCCCTTTCCAGCTGTAACCGTCAAGAAAGCTACGTAATCCATCTCATTCGTTTCTACAGGACGTAAAAAATCGGCTAGACAAAGGTGAGGAGCTTGCGGTTGTCGCGGGAAAGTGAAACGTTCTAGCACCTTCGTGTGATCATTTGGATCATAGATCAGGATGTCATTGCCAGAAGATTGGGCCGGGAAGAAACGATACATCCCACTCGCCTGCAAAATCTGATTACGGATTGCTTCATTCAACAAATCATCTACGATTTCATACAATTCGGTCGTTTTTTTGTCTCCTGATTCGATTAATTTATCTACGTTGCCCTTAATGCCCAGATGCTTTCCAAGCAACATACGTAAATTTACATAAGGACGCAAATGGTTAATCGGATAATTACGCAAGACATGGCGCTCCAAATCAGGCGCTACGTAAACCGGTGTCGTAGTACTGGTCGTAGAGCGAATAATCTCAGTCTGTGGAATAACAACCGATTCGCTGGCTTTTTCTTCTGTTTGAGCTTGGGTAACAGTCGCTTGTGCTTGTAATTCTTCCACCAGCTTCGTTCGCGCTTGTGGATCTTGTAATTTATTAGCTAGATCCAGTCCATCCATTGCATCTTTTGCGTATAAGACTAAACCTTCGTATTCAGTAGCAATTCGGTTTGTCGTAAATTTACGCGTGAGGGCTGCTCCCCCAACCATCAACGGTACATCAATACCAGAACTTCGCAAATCCTGCGCGGTAATCACCATCTGCTGCGCCGATTTTACCAATAAGCCTGAAAGGCCAATTGCATCTGGTTTTTCTTGCTGACACGCAGCAATCAGCTGATCTGGTGCAACTTTAATCCCCAAATTTACTACCTCATAGCCATTGTTGGATAAAATGATTTCCACTAGGTTTTTACCTATATCGTGGACATCCCCTTTTACAGTAGCTAACAAAATTTTTCCTTTTACTATTGTCTCAGACTTTTCCATGTATGGTTCCAGAAAGGCAACTGATGCCTTCATGACCTCTGCACTCTGCAATACTTCTGCTACAATTAATTGGTTTCCGTTAAACAGACGACCTACTTCTTCCATCCCTCTCATAAGTGGACCGTTAATAATATCAAGTGGCACATATTTTTCTAAAGCGAGGGACAAATCTGTAAGTAATCCATCTTTAGAGCCTTCCACCACATAATTAGCTAAACGTTCTTCTAACGACAGATTCGATACCTCTTTTACAACCTCTTTCTTTTTCTGGCGATAAAAGTCAGTAAATGTCGCTAAGGTTTCATCGTTTGTATGAAATAACAAATCCTCTGCTAATTTTCGTTCTTCTTCTGAAATCGAAGCATAACGTTCTATCTTTTCAGTGTTAACAATGGCATAATCAAGACCGGCTAACGTCGTATGGTATAAAAAGACCGCATTCAGAACCTCACGACCTGCTGGTGGTAAGCCAAAGGAGACATTGCTCACACCAAGAATTTGCTTACATAATGGGAATTTTTGTTTAATGGAACGAATTCCTTCTACCGTTTCTTTTGCTGAACCAATGTACTGCTCGTCTCCTGTTCCAACTGGAAACACAAGGGCATCAAAGATTATGTCCTGCGGGTTAATCCCAAACTTATTCACTAACAAATCATAGGAACGTGTGGCTACTTCCAGCTTGCGTTCGCGAGTGATTGCCATACCCACTTCATCAATGGTACCAACAACAACAGCCGCTCCATATTTATGAATGAGTGGTACAACCTCTTCAAAACGATCTAAACCATCTTCAAGATTAATCGAATTAATGATTGCCTTCCCTTGAGAGTATTTCAAACCCAGCTCCAATACCTTCTTATCAGTGGAATCAATCATCAACGGTGCTTTTACCTTGCGGCTTACGTATGGAAGAAATTTTTCCATGTCCTCATACTCATCACGATCAGGGTCTGCTAAACAAATATCGATAACAGCCGCTCCCCGCTTTACTTGTGCCCGTGCAATGTCTGATCCTTCCTCAAATTGACCAGCTGCAATCAAGTCACGGAACTTTTTAGATCCGATGACGTTGGTACGTTCACCTACAAAAATAGGGCGATTGTCGTCCTCAACATATAGCACCTCAATACCTGATACAGCAGTAACATGTGACTGTTTATTGGCTCGAGGTGTAATATCCTGCAATGCTTCGTGTAGCGCACGAATATGTTCAGGTGTGGTTCCACAACAACCACCTGCTACATTAAGCCACCCCTTTTGCGCGAATGCTTTCATTTTCATAGCTAACCCTTGTGGTGATTCGTGGTAATGACCATTCTCATCAGGTAAACCTGCATTGGGATAACAACTAACCCCACACAAAGCCAGATCAGATAAGGTTCGTAAATGGTCACGCATGAATTCCGGACCTGTCGCACAATTCAGACCAATCGTAATAGGCTTAAGATGTTCAATCGACACGTAAAAGGCCTCAATGTTTTGGCCAGCCAGAGTCGTTCCCATCGGTTCAATTGTTCCAGAAATCATGATAGGAATCTCATAGCCAAGCTCTTCAAAAGCTTGACGTATGCCAATACCGCCAGCTTTTACGTTCAATGTGTCCTGAGATGTTTCCAACAGTAGTAAATCTACGCCACCCTCCATCAATGCTTTAGCTTGGCGATAGTATGCATGAATTAATTGCTCAAATGTAACGCCTCCTGTTAACGCAAGCGTTTTTGTAGTAGGACCCATAGAGCCCGCTACATAACGTGGCCACGCCCCTGTGCTAAATTCATCCGCTACCTCTCTAGCAATACGTGCAGCGGCCAAATTGAGTTCATAATCTCGATCTGCTATGTCATATTCAGCAAGAACAATATCGGTTGATCCAAATGTGTTGGTTTCTACAATGTCAGCTCCTGCCTCAAAATAGGTGGCATGAATATACCGGATGACGTCTGGTCTTGTTACATTCAATAGTTCATTACAGCCTTCATATTCCTCACCGCCAAAATCGTCCGCTGTGAGATTAGCTTGCTGTAGCATCGTTCCCATTGCGCCATCGAGTATCAATATTTTACGTGCTAGCTGCTCTTGCAATGTTGGTTTGTTCATCCCCCATACCCTCCGTAATCTCCCTTAGACTTGGCAAATAAAAAATCCTCTTCCTGCCTGAAAGCAAGAAGAGGATTACTAATGTTCGCTATTAGGAACTCATCCCCTCTTATCTTTCAAGGCATACAGCCCTGCTGGAATTGGCACCTGATTTATCGGTTGCCGAGGCATCTCTGGGCCAGTCCCTCCGCCTCTCTAGATAAGAGAAATCATATTTAGTTAAATGTCTATAGATCGTTTTGTTCGTGTTTTGAATACAGGTATCTTAACATTCAGTTATTACGACGTCAATGGATATCTGACAATCTTTCTTAGTTTGTAGCCTTCTGCCCAATTTTACTTCCTATAGGCGTAAGCCCACACCAGATAGACAGATATGTATAGACTGTAGAATAACAAAGCGAAGGAGGAATTGCCAGATGAGTACATCGTTTTGCGGTAACTGGGGAGGCGGAAGTTTTTGCTTCATTCTAGTGTTGTTCATTCTGCTGGTAATCATAAGCTGCGGCTGCTTCGATAACTAGCTGCGGCTGCTTCGATAACTAGCAGCAGTGAAGCGACACCTTCAAACATATAACCTTTAAGGAGGAATTCTTTCATGAGCACATCCTATAGCGGAAATTTCTTCGGTGATAACTTCAGCTTCATTTTAGTGCTGTTCATCCTACTGGTCATCATTTCTTGCGGCTGCTGCTAATATAGTAGGTTATTTCACCGACAAACCTGAATACAGTTATGCTCTTCTTTATCTACACGCAACTCTACATGATCCTAATTTATTAGATACAACAACAAAGCCACCAGAAAATCAAATCAGGTTTGCACACTTCACCAATATACCTAGAGGAAAAGGGGCAGGCACATGCCCCTTTGCTCTCTTTTCCTTACATTTCCTCGCTTGTAGAGATACTTGTCCTCTGCTAGGATAAAGGGGAAAGATGGAGGGATTTACATGGAAAATAATCAAGCATGTTTACATACATCTGTGTTTCAAGCCTCATTGACCCACATAAAGATTACAAACAGCAGTTTGAGTCTGCCACTGATAAAGAAGCTCTAACCACCTATTTTTTTAAACAATGGGATCAGCAAAAAAAGAGACAGTGATAAACCTTGCTAGAATGCCTTTTGTTGGGTATACTAGACGCTATATAACCATGTATTCGATGATGAGGAAAGTAATGATGGTTCCGTGCTACTAGCGAGTCAGGATTGGTGGAAGCCTGATAGAACGGCCATGATGAAGCGCACCTCGGAGACGCGGCTTGAATCTTGTCTATAGACAATGTATAGAGTTCGCCGGGTTTGCCCGTTACAGCTATCAAGCAGGTTTTATTCAATTAAGATCAATGATTGGTCTAATTGAAAAAAACAAGAAGAGTGGCACCGCGGGAGTATGCTAAAAATAACCTCTCGTCTCTTTACGGATTGATTTGTGATGGTATCTATCCAAAAGAGACGGGAGGTTTTTTGCTGTTGTTACTTTGTACCATCGTATGCTCCTTCTAATCAAAACGATCTATGCTTGTATACCCTATGGTTATATTTATATTTGTATCCCACTTTTCACGGAATGATCAGATATTCCCTGAAAGTTTGTGTCGATCGATTAAAAGAAAGGATGAAATAAACATGAATTACAAACAGCTTGTTGCCGAACAAATCTCCACTGCTCTAACTGACATGGGCGTAGAGGATTTTTCCTGCGAACGTATCCTAGGCATACTCGAAACTCCTCCTAACCCACAGATGGGTGATTTAGCCTTCCCTTGCTTCCAATTAGCGAAAGCTTTGCGAAAGGCACCACCAATGATCGCAACAGAGTTAGCTTCTAAGATTTCCTTGCCTTTCTTACAAGAAGTACAAGTGGCAAATGCATATATCAATCTGTTTTATAATCAAACCAGTGTTATTACCACTTGTATTGAAACCATTCTAGAGCAGGGTTCTGCTTATGGTACTACTGATGTTGGTGCTGGTAAAAAGGTACCAATCGACTTATCTTCTCCAAACATTGCGAAACCATTCTCAATGGGACATTTACGCTCAACCGTTATCGGGAATGCACTTGCAAACATCATGGAAAAGCATGGTTATCAGCCAGTTCGAATCAATCACTTAGGAGATTGGGGTACACAATTTGGTAAACTAATCGTTGCCTATAAAAAATGGGGCGACGAGGATAAAGTAAAAGCCGAGCCTATTAAGGAATTGCTGAAGCTATATGTTCACTTCCATGAACAAGTAGAAAATGATCCAACACTTGAAGACCAAGGTCGCGAATGGTTCAAAAAATTAGAAGATGGCGATGAGGAAGCCCAGCAATTATGGCAATGGTTCCGCGATGAATCTCTAAAAGAATTTAAGAAAATCTATGAATTGATGGGTGTTTCCTTTGACTCCTTTAATGGAGAAGCATTTTACAACAATCAAATGGATCGCGTTGTAGATTTGTTGGAGGAAAAAGGATTATTAACAGAATCGGATGGCGCAATGGTTGTATCCTTAGATGAGTACGACATGCCTCCTTGCTTGATTAAAAAACGCGATGGCGCTACCTTATACGCGACGCGCGACCTAGCTGCCGCTTTTTATCGTCATGAACACTATGATTTCGGAAAAGCATTATATGTAGTTGGTGGAGAACAACGCCTGCATTTCCAACAATTATTTAAGGTCTTATTAAAAATGGGTTATGACTGGGCCAATAACATGCATCATATTCCATTCGGCATGATGTTAAAAGATGGTAAAAAAATGTCCACTCGTAAAGGGCAAGTTGTTCTGTTAGAAGAAGTATTGTCTCAAGCAATCACTGATGTACTCAAAGTTATCCAAGAGAAAAATCCATCTCTTCCAAATAAAGAACAGGTCGCTCGCCAAGTCGGTGTAGGTGCCGTTATCTTCCATGATTTGAAAAATTATCGTTTAAATGATGTCAACTTTTCATGGGAAGAAATGCTTACTTTTGAAGGAGAAACAGGGCCTTACGTACAATATACACATGCCCGTGCTTGCTCTCTATTGAAAAAAGGTGGCTACCATCCAGGAGCAGTCACAGTAGTAGATCAAGCTCTAGAGGGTCCAGAAACGTGGGCGGTCGTTACTACTCTCATTCAGTTCCCTGTTATTCTAGAGAAAGCTCGTGATCAATTCGATCCTTCTCAGATTGGAAAATACGTGATTGATCTGGCACAAACCTTCAATAAGTTCTACGCACATGTCCGTATTGTTGCAGAAGATGAACAAGTAAAACAAGCTCGCCTGCAATTGGTTGCAGCAGTCATTGTTGTACTAAAAGAAGGACTTCGTCTATTAGGATTGGAAACTCCTGAAGAAATGTAAGAAAATAGAAGGGCACCTAACACAGTAGGTGCCCTTCTATTTTTGACAACAAAAAGCTACTTTCCATGAGGAAAAAAGGAAGATTTTTTCCCCGCCTCTTTTAGATCCGGCGCTTTAACAAAGCACCTCTAATTTAATACTCTCTTTACTCTTTTTCGTTTATTTTTGGTTCTACAGCTGGCTTTGGTGTTGAAAACCAAGCTTTTGCTAATTGCTCTACCAGCTTTTTCGGTAAGGAAACTGGCTCTACTTTCACAGTTCCAATAGGATCAACACCGCGATACAACATTGCCTTATCGTCATTAGGGTCTGACATCGTTTCTAAAATCAGCTCGTCTATTTTACCAGCCACTTTCCATTCCATAATCATCAGCTCATACTCATCAGGTGCTAATTCAATGTAATCTTCTTCTGTAATATCTACAATAGCATAGCCATCTGTTTCAATCTCAGCTTCTAGGACTTTGCCGTTTGCTTCTTCATAAAGCTTTAGTTCATTACTCTCCGCTAGATTTTCTTTGATTTTATCAAAGTTGTGAATGGTTACTTTAATTGTACGTGTCATAGTATCTCCTCTGTCTAGTAAATTGCCCGCTCTGAAGTACGGTCACTCTAATCATATCCTACTGTGGACTTCCAAACAATTGTTTGACAAAAGCGATTTCTGCCTTATGACCACCAGGTCGTTCTCCAGGCGTTTCTAAAAATAGGGGAACCTCACGAATAACCATACTTCTAATCAATTCACCCAGTCTTTCTACTCCGATCTCTCCCCATCCAATATCAGCATGACGATCACGATAGGAGCCTGTAGGATAACGAGAATCATTGAGATGAACCGCTTTTAAATGAGTAAAATACCCTAATTCCTCGCCTCGTTTCTGCACATCTATCCAATTTTCTCCTGTCCATAACCCACTTGCAAAGGCATGGCAGGTATCTAAACAAAACCCGACCAGTTCTGGTCTGTTGATCAGTGCACGTACTTGAACAAGCTCTTCTAATGTCAAACCCATCTTATTTCCCTGACCAGCATTATTTTCAAGTAAAATGAGCGCATTGCCTGTCCACCCCTCTAAAATTTCATTTAGAGAATGGATCATCAATTGATAGCCATATAACGGATCTGAGTGATTTCCTTTATATTGCCCAAAATGAACGACAACTCCAATAGATCCACAGGCATCCGCAATCTCCAAATCATTGCGTACGGAGGCAACCATTGCCGCATGTTCCCCCTTCCCCTCTATACACAGATTAGTTGGATATGGTGTATGAGCAATGGAAATCATTCCGTTTTCTTCACAAAAATCACGACATTTATGCGCATCCTGTATCGAAAACGATTTGACCTGTAAACTGCGCGGGTTTTTAGGAAAATACTGATAGCAAGACCCTCCCAAGCGTTTCGCTATCCGCGAGGCCTCTGTATACCCCTGGCGTACACTTACATGACAACCGATGTGCAATTTGTCACCTCCTATGACTGTTTCTCGTTGCTACTTTGTTATTTTTATTTATTATTGTTTCAGACTAGAGAGAGGTACATTCACATGCACAGTTGTTCCTTGATTTATCACACTATCAATGAGTATGGAACCCTGATGATCTCGGATGATTTTTTTACTAACCATGAGGCCCAGCCCTGTTCCTTTATCTTTTGTAGTATAAAAAGGCTCTCCAAGTTTACTAACACGATCTTCCGGTATACCGCATCCTTCATCACGAAAACAAATATCAACCATCAGCCCTTCTTGTTTTACAGTTATATGGATCATTCCACCATTAGGCATTGCTTCCATGGCATTCTTCATGATATTGATAAAGACTTGTTTCATCTGATTTTCTTCACAAGTAATCAATATGGGCTGCTCTTCAACATCGAGTTGAAAAAGCACATTATGCATCAATGCTTGGCTCTCTAATAACGTCATCACATTACGGACGAGATCTACTACATTTTTTTGCTTCACATGTTGAACCTGTGGCTTCGCTAGTACTAATAATTCACTTACAATAAAATTGATTCGATCTAATTCAGATATCATGACCTCAAAATAAAAATTATGCTCATTTGTTTGATCTTGTAACAATTGAATAAAGCCTCGCAATGCGGTTAGCGGATTACGAATTTCATGGGCAACCCCTGCTGCCATCTCCCCAATGAGCGATAGCTTATCCGAATTACGTAATAAGACCTCCGCTTGTTTACGATCGGTAATATTTCGAGCTACAAAAACAAAGTGCTCTAAATTTTGTTTTCCATTGAATACTGGAGTTCCATTAGCCTCCAAATACATCCACTCACCTGAAGCACACTGATAGCGAAGCTCCACTTGCGTAACGGTACCTTCAGCGATTAATCTCTTACGCCCCTGCTTCAAAAACTCTCTGTCATCTGTATGTACCCACTTACGATAATCCATTCCCAATAAGCTTTCTGGCGTATAGCCTAAAATTGTCTGAAACGAAGGAGACACATAAATATAGCGTCCACTCCGATCCAAAATGGCAATAAGATCAGTCATATTTTCAGAAATCAGTCGATATTTAGCCTCACTGTCACCTAGTGCTTGCGCAATTCTCCTTTGTTCCGTCACATCTCTCGTAATCAAAGCTACTGCCAAAATCTTTCCTTCATGATTTCTAATCGGAATATAAGATGATAGGGTGTGAACAATATGTCCATTCCGATGAGTGAATTGATTTTCCTCCTCCAAAACCATCTTTCCGTCCATAGCCTTTTGTGTGTTACCAATAATCCCTTTCAAAATGACTGGCTTTAGTAGATTTTCTTGATGCATAATCAATTCTTCATAACTGTACCCATACATTTGTTCACAAGCAGGATTTACCATTAAAATATTCCACTCTAAATCAATAAGCACGATGCAATCAGAAGCACTGTTAACAAAAGATTCCAACAGTTCTTTGGCATCTCGTAATTCAGTCTCAACCTGAACACGCTCGGTAATATTACGCATCACCGCTACTACACCTATAACACAAGCATCTTTATTACAAACAGGTTTATAAGTCATGCAAATCTCAAGAAGATTGCCCTTCTTGTGACGTCGTTTCGTATAAAATAATACGGGCTTCCCCGTTTTCATGACATAATCGAAATGTTGCTGTTGTTCTTGTAATGCAACATCGTCAGGAAGTAGGATTCTGGGGTTGTCATAAAGTTCCTGAGGAGAATATCCAGTCATGATCTGAAATGAATTGCTCATACGTAATACTTTAAAATCCGGAGAAATAAAAAATATGGCATCGCGTGTGTACTTGATGAAGGTATCAAGGCTCTGTTCCACTTCCTCAAGCTTCCTCTGTCTTTGCTTCTGCTCTGTCACATCTCGTACAAGGGCCCCTACAGCGGCTTTTCCTTTATACCAATTAATTGGAAAAAGTGTAAATGAAATGTCCATCATCCATCCTTTTTTATGAGGAATTTGAACAATGTAGGGCTCATGACTGGTACTCAATGGTTGTATGACACTTGGCTCTATTTTTACTAACCCTTGCCTGAATCGGAGTAGATAAGCATCAATATCTACTTCAAATTCGTCAGTAAAACAATTGCCTGCTAGGTGATACCAGGACTGGTTGGCATACAATATATTCCCTTCTGCAGAAAAGATTAAGACTCCATCTGGAC
Source organism: Brevibacillus laterosporus DSM 25 (assembly GCF_002706795.1). Taxonomy (NCBI): domain Bacteria; kingdom Bacillati; phylum Bacillota; class Bacilli; order Caryophanales; family Paenibacillaceae; genus Brevibacillus; species Brevibacillus laterosporus. Next base: position 3,812,786 of record NZ_CP017705.1, on the reverse strand, counting down.
AATTTTGAACAAAAGAGACAAATCCGTCTGTTTCTGACCACGAGATGACCTCTCGCACAAACCGCACCTCCAAAATAAGGATAAAATGTATGTATATTTCATATTCGCATCAAAGCTCAGGCATTGTAAAGGAAAAAGAACTTTTTTATCGTTTGTTTTAAAAAAGGGACAGGGTACCATGTTAGCCTATATTGCATACGATGAGCCTAGATGACCCGTTTTGCTTAGTATCGTTTGAATAGAAAAGTACAGAAGAGAAAGGGTGAGAAATGATGTGTGGAATTGCAGGCTGGGCTAGTTTTATGCGGAATGTAAAAGATGAACAAGAGATCATAGAAGCAATGACTGAGACACTTCAATACAGAGGTCCAGATAGTACGGGGTATTACTTCCATGATCGGGTTGTGTTTGGACATCGTCGTCTTATTGTTGTAGATCCTGAGGGCGGAACTCAGCCAATGACCAAACGCTATGGAGACCTAAGCTATACACTGGTATATAACGGTGAATTGTACAATACGGAAGATTTACGCAAAGAATTGCTAAACCGTGGTCACCGATTCTCTTCCCACTCAGATACGGAAGTACTACTCACGGCATACGTAGAATGGGGAGAAAAATGCCTTGAGCGACTAAACGGAATTTTTGCATTTGCTATTTGGAATGAAAAAGAGCAGCTCTTATTCGTTGCGCGTGATCGAATGGGCGTGAAACCGTTCTTTTATCTTGAAAAAGATGGGCAGTTCCTATTCGGTTCAGAAATGAAAGCAATTCTTGCACACCCGGAGGTTGAGCCTATTGTTGATCGGGAAGGTTTAGCGGAAGTACTGCTTATTTCACCCGCTCGCACACCTGGACACGGTGTATTCCAGGGAATGCATGAATTACGTCCCGGCTATTTCGGGGTATACTCTCGGAGTGGTTTTACTACAGAATCATACTGGAGCTTGAAAAGTCATGAACATCCCGACAATTTTGAGACAACCGTCGATACGATACGGGATTTAGTCGTAAATGCAATCGAACGTCAACTCGTTGCTGACGTTCCTGTCTCGATGTTGCTATCAGGAGGGCTTGACTCCAGTGCCATTACCGCTATTGCGGCAAGATATTATCATCATCAAGGAAAAGGAATGGTTCATACCTACTCCATTGATTACAAAGATAATGACCACTTTTTCACTGCTCATGCCTATCAGCCTGATTCAGATTCTCAATGGATTAAACGGGTGAGTGATTATATAGGAACCCAGCACCACTATATCGAATTTGACACCCCCGAGTTGGTGCAAGCCCTCCAAACTGCTGTATATGCCCGTGACTTACCAGGCATGGCAGATATTGACGCTTCGCTGTATCTCTTTTGTGCGGAAATGAAAAAGGAAACTACAGTCGTGCTTTCTGGTGAATGTGCTGACGAAATATTTGGAGGCTATCCTTGGTTTCATCAAGAAGAAGCCCTGTTTGCAGATACTTTTCCGTGGGCGAGAAGAAGTGATCAACGGTACAAATGGCTTTCAGATGAAATGAAGGCTTGGTTACAACCTGATTCATATGTAAAAGGGCGTTATCGGAATTCACTAGCTGAAGTTCCTCGCTTGGATGGGGAAGATCGGCTAGAAGAGAAACGACGGGAGATGTTTTATTTAAACCATACTTGGTTTATGAATACTTTACTTGATCGAAAGGATCGCATGAGTATGATGGCTAGTTTAGAAGCACGTGTTCCATTTTGCGATCACAGACTTGTAGAATACATGTGGAATGTACCTTGGGAGATGAAAATGCACGATGGCAGGGAAAAAGGCATTTTACGCAAAGCACTAGAAGGGTTTTTGCCCGCTGATGTGTTATATCGTAAAAAAAGTCCTTATCCTAAAACTCATAATCCTGCATACGCCCAAGCAACTAGACAATGGCTTATCGATGTATTAGATGATAGCAGTTCTTCTCTTCATACGCTATTGGATGTTCCTTATTTACGTACTCTCCTGCAAACAGATGCTTCGGCAATTGAAATGCCTTTTTTTGGTCAATTAATGAGTACTCCCCAAATGTTTGCCTTTTTGGCGCAAGTAGACTTCTGGATGAAAAAATATAAAGTACGTATCATGTAAGAAAACAAAAAAACCGGCGCTCCGATGCACCGGTTTTTTCTTGTTGTAAACTATCATATTTGTTTGTTGCCTTATTGTTGCATTTACATTTATACTGAAAAAATATTGAATAAGCAAGGAATGCTATAAGCCAGGTTCTGTATCTCTCGTGCTGCAAACGGACCTTCCCCTCGCACGAAGAGTTGTAGTCATCTATCTATGGCAAAATTCCTTTTGCCATCCGTCCTTTTCGTTCAATTCCGTCCAGACGGTTCCCCTACCTAATTTGGGTTTCTCGCTCGCAGGGTTTACCGCGTTCCATCTTCTCTGTCGCCAGAGAAGCTACGTTTCTGTGGCACTTTCAGCGTACTTGGGTCTCAGGGAGAACCCTTTCTGCGCCGTCAGTGAGGCAACCCTCACTGCCCTAGTTTGCACTAGGTACGAACACTCCGGGCATCTCAGCCCGGGCGAGCCTGGACTTTCCTCTATCGTCTCCCAGACAAGCTGGTGACAACAGCGACTACCCACAATCCTTGCCTTTACTAAGGATTAATCTATCATATATAGGGGTACAATTCAACCTTGACATTCTGGAAAGGTTACTAAAAGATGTAAAATATCACTTTTTTCTTACTCTTTAGGAGGATTGGAAATGAATTTATTTAACCTGCGAATAAAAGGTAAACTTATTTTTTTACAATTACTAACACCTGCACATGCAGAATCTTTTCTAGCTTATTTACTTACGAATCAACAATTTCATGCTCCATATTCACCTTTGCGTGATGAGAATTATTTCACACTCGAAAATGCCATAAATCAAACTACTCAATGGGAGGAGGTTAAAGGGGATCAACGATATTCTTTCGGAATCTTTGAACAAACTAGCGAACGACTTGTTGGTAAAGTAACACTATCACAAGTATTTCGTGGCCCTTTTCAAAATGCTTTTATCGGTTATGATATAGATCATTCTTGTCAAAGCCAAGGTTATATGACCGAAGCTCTCCATCTCATTATTTCATTTTCGTTCGACAGACTACTTTTGCATCGTATACAAGCCAATATCATGCCACATAATAGAGCATCCCAACGCGTTTTAGAAAAGGTAGGTTTCGTCAAAGAAGGATTCGGTGCCAATTATCTCAAAATCAACGGTAACTGGGAAGATCATCTATTCTATGCTCTAACAAAAGAAAAGTTTGACGAGCAATATAATAACGAATAAGACAAAGCGATCCAAGCTTAGAATCGCCTAAGTAAAGCTTGTTAGATGGTTGTGTGTTAGAATTGTGGAAAGAGTATTGCAACTCTACATAGTACCCACGAATGAAATACTCATCATCGAACAGGAGGCTTATTTTCCATGCTATTACTTCCTTTTGAAGGCAAAGAGCCACAGATTCATCCTAGCGTGTTTATTGCTAAAGGTGCTGTCGTCACAGGAGACGTTAAGATCGGTGAGGAGACATCGATCTGGTACAATTCGGTCATACGAGGCGATGTCTCTCCTACTATCATTGGTAAGCGAGTCAGTGTTCAAGATAATAGTACGCTTCACCAAAGTCCACTTTGTGCCCTCATAATTGAGGACGATGTAACGATTGGCCATAACGCCGTATTACATAGTTGTACCGTACGTCAAGGCGCTCTGATTGGTATGGGTTCTATCGTGCTAGATGGAGCTGAAATCGGTGAAGAGGCTATGGTTGCTGCCGGTGCTTTGGTGCCACCTGGTATGAAAGTACCACCTCGTACACTAGTCGTAGGCTCTCCTGCGAAGGTAAAGCGCGAATTAAACGAAGACGATTTTAAGGATTTACGCCGTGTTCGTCAATCTTATGTGGAAAAAGGTAAAATGTATCGAAAGCTGGAGGAGAATCCACTTTCAAGGTAAACCGAATAAAAAACGATCGTACCCTCACTTCAAAGGGTCACGATCGTTTCTTATTTTTGGATATGAGTAATTTTAGTAATAACCCAGCCATACGGATTACTACTCTGCTCGCTTTTAATCATCTCATACTCCACTTTATAGTTACCCGTCATACTTGAAAAATAAGCTCCCTGCGCCTTTATTGTGTTGTCATTACTGTCAATGACTTGATAGCTACCCATGATATCATGCAAAGGTAGCGGTCGTAGCTTTTCTATCGTATGTAATGCATCTTTACTGAAGTAGGAAGTCATCAATTGCTCGTTCTTACTTAGATAAGCATAGGTGGCCGCTGTTAGCATCAGATTGCTAATGCGTGTTTTCTCTTGAACAGGGCCGCTCCATTGTTTTTGTTTTTGCTGTTCATTTGCAATCAGTAAACGCTGTAAAATGACAGCGAATTGGGCCCTCGTCATGGTCTGGGTTGGTTGAAAAAGACCTGAATGATCTTCCAGCAATTTATACCCTTTAATTCCGGTAGCATACAACGATTGCGTATCCTGATAGGCATTCGAAACCGTCGCCTGATAATAGCCGTTCAAACCTTCCTGAAGTTTAGCCGGCTCAATATGTAAATCATATCGAATATTCGGCAGAATCGTATGAAATAGCAGCATACTAGCTTCTTCTCGATTTAACGGTGCTTGTAAATGTTCGGAAGATAGCCACCAATCACTTTCCAAGATTCTCCCGATTTTCAACGGTTTTTTAACAGCGCTAAGGTGAAGTAAATATAACGCATTATCCCCTGGATTAAAACGCGTATATGCCTTCTGATCCGCATACAACATAGCATTCATAGTGCCTACCGCTTGCTTGATTTCTTGAACAAGCGGGTATCGTTTATCTACTTTAGCTGCTTCAGAAGGAGAGGCTACGACTCCATAGGAATACTGAGTCACCCGATTCAATAAAGCAATTGCCTCTCCTCGAGAAATCGGAGCATTGGGACGAAATGGGATATATTTTCCTTTTACGATGCCACGCTCTGCAAGAAATTGAATGTAAGATCTCGCCCAATGTTCATCTATATCAGTGAAGGTACTCGCTTGTACAATACTAGAGGTATTTGGATTCGCCGCTTGTGTCTGAAGAGGCATACAAAAAGCCGCAATCAATACAAACATTGTTGTTATACCTGCTACGATGCCTTTACTAAACTTCATATGTCTGTTCCCACTCTCTTTCTTTTATCTCGATCTTTCATATTCCTTTCACAAGTAATGTGTATGAAAGAAATAGTACCAGACAAAAAAATGGGAATCCATCGAACTTTATTCATAGGACAGATACCAACTAAAGACCTATAACCTAATCCCTCTCCTCCTCCATACTCCGAAAGTAAATAAACAAAGCATAAGACCGAATGGCCGTATCCATATGTAGTCGCTCCGGTTCCTTTGTTGTAACATAATACTGCAAGCAACCAGATACACGATACAATGGTTCCATTAGCCTTGGTGTATATTTGGACAATAGATTACATACTCCTATTCCAGCAAATCCTATCAGAACAGCTATCCACAGTGAAAAAAAACAAATTGTTGGGAGAAAAAAGACAAAGAAAAAAGTAACCATATTCGTAGAACAGCCTCGATTGATAATAGAAGCCTGCTGTATATTCTCCCAATTCTCAGGCTTAATTTCCCCATAATAACTAAATACTTTATGCTCAGCTCCGTGAAACTGTTTTAATCGTTTTGGAAAAATAAAGTGGAAGCCCGCTCCATAAACCACCAACCACAATGGATCAACTTCTCCAAAAACCGGGAAATAAACATACAAAATCAACAACAAATGTAGGATATGATAGTACCAAGGCAGAGAGCTAACAATACGCCACCACATTTTACATAGCGTTCCTATCCCCATTTTCTCGGCCCATGTATGGATGACACCGTTCTTTACCTCAGCACATGCAATGACATTTTTGTTGTGATAAAAGACTCCATTGCCAAATGAAATGCCTGCAATCATGGTGTTGGTATTCTCACCCTCTCCATTTATGGTTATAATGGTGTTTGTTCATATAGCCTCATTATAAAACTACTGAGGCAACGTTATGTTTCTATTAAGGAGGTTTCACCATTGAAACGCTTTGTTCCAACTACACCCATTACACCTCAAAAGGACCCATGGGAGCCTTTATATAATGCTACACCACCTGCCTACAAATTGACCAGTATTGAGTTTACTGTGACCAATCTATGCAACCTGCGCTGTGAACATTGCGCTGTTGGTGAAACATTACGGATAAAAGATGATCCACACTTGCCAATAGAACTTATCCTACAGCGTCTAGATGAAGCCAAGGATTTGTTAACCCTTAGCATTACGGGTGGAGAACCAATGTACAGTCAGCGAACAGTAAATAACGTAATTGCGCCTATTTTGCAGTATGCTACTGAACGGGGTTTACGCACACAGATCAACTCCAATTTATCTCTGCCATTTTCCCGTTACGAAGCTGTTTTGCCATACATTGATGTGATGCATATGTCGTGGAACTATAGTCAGCCTGAAGATTTTCATGAAGTGGTATACGTAAATAGTCCGCAAAAGGTTTCACTCACCCAAGCAGAGAAACTGTACCAATTAACAATGGACAATGCAAAAAAATTAGCAAATGCAGGCGTAATCGTCTCTGCCGAAAGCATGCTGAATACTCGGACGTGGCAAAAGCTCCCGAAGATTCACCAATTAATTAAAGAAATGGGTTGTGTTCGCCACGAGGTACATCCTATGTACCAAAGCGATTTTGCTAAAAATCTACCTGTGCTGACCTTGCCTCAGCTACGTGAATCTATTCACACCCTTTTAGACGTACGCGATGAAGAGATGTGGATGCTGTTCGGTACCCTGCCGTTTTTTGCATGCAGTCAAGACCCTGATGATCAAGAGCTTATTCTGCGTCTGCGTCAATCTAAGAATGTTACTGTACGCAACGACCCTGATGGGCGCTGTCGTTTAAATATCAACATATTTACCGGAGATGTAACTGTAACTGACTTTGGGGATGTAGGCATTCTAGGAAATATTCATACAGATACCCTAGAGAGTATGTTTGCTCGTTGGCAAAGTCATTCGCTAAATCAATCCATTAATTGTTTTTGTCCAAATGCCGAATGTGCTGGTCCAAATCTTCTCGTATATCATAGCTATTACTTGGACACTGATTTCAAAAAGCGGAAGGCACTTATATAAACTCGTCTTGAATAGCACATGTAAACTTTAAAAAGTATCTTCCTTCGAACAGTAAATAAAATCATCCTGCAAAAATCGTCCTGCTACACGTTGAAAGGTTGCCTAAAAAAGGGCAACCTTTCAACTTTAATTCTCCATATTATTCCATATCGTGCGGAATGTTTTCCCTTCTTTTTTTAGGCTTAAAAGGGTTAACCGATTTTCCTAGTTCACCCATTCGGTCGAATGAAGTAAATACGGTGTCAACCGTCTCCACTAACTCTCGGATTTGAACAACTTTTGTACGAATCCCTGAGAAATGGTGCATCATCCCTTTGCTATTAAATAGACCAGCCATTGTTCTCCACCTCCTCACATTCCTTACTAATAGGCTATGTAAAAAAGGGATAAACGCTGTAGGCAGAAGCATAGATGCGGCCCATTTTCTCTATGCTACAATCAACTTTATCTTCTTAGCTGTAAATATTAGGACGACGATCGGCAAACACAGGAATCTTAGAACGAACCTGATCGACAATATCCAAATCGATCTCAGCAGTTAGAATCATTTCTTCTTCACCAGCTTCAGCAATCACTTCTCCCCATGGATCAATTACCATGGAATGGCCGAAGAAGCTACTCGCAGAATCAGTTCCTACCCGATTGCAAGCAACTACATACATTTGATTTTCGATCGCTCGCGCAATTAATAGAGCGCGCCAATGAGCCAATCGAGGGTTTGGCCACTGAGCACATACGAACAAGACCTTAGCTCCCTTTACTGCATGCAGACGAATCCATTCTGGAAAACGAATATCATAGCAAATAACCGCTCCCACCTGCTGATCGTCCATTTGGTACAAGCCCAATTGATCACCCGATTGAAGGAACTGGTGTTCATTCATTAGCTTAAATAAATGGGCTTTGGAATATGAGCCGATTAAGTTCCCCTGCTTATCAAATACATAGGAAGTATTGTAAACACCATTCTCCTTACGTTCGGCAATAGAACCACCGTATACATGGCTATGTAGTGAGCGAGCTAGATCCTTTAAAAAAACCTGGGCATTCTCACCTTGTTCATCTGCAATATCATCTAAGCGTTCCAAATCATAAGCAGTATCCCACAATTCGGGCAACAGTATAACATCAATCGGTTCGCCTGATTCGTGTAAATTTTCGGTCATTTTCTTTATCTTTTGTCTGTTTGCCTTTGGATTTCCCAGCACCACATCCATTTGGATTAGAGCAATTCTCCACTTGTTACTCATCCCGTATTCCTCCTATGGCCCGCATATTTATCACCATTATAGTAGTGGAATTTTGTCAAAAAAGAAAGAGGAGCGGATGCAGCTCCCCCCTTCCATGCATAGCATACTAGTAAATTAAGTACGACGACGTTGTTCTAAAGCTCTAACGCGACGATTTAAATCTCTGTATCTTTCATTTAGCCTCCTCACTTCACGCTCTAATCGTGCGATTCTACGTTCTTCGTCTGCATCGTTGGGTGATGGATTAGGTAGCCCCTGATCAGGAATGAACAGAGATTGACCGACGTACAGCTCATATGGTGGATATAACCGATTCACACGAATAATTACGTCGATAGGCACCCCAAAGCGTTGAGCAATAGAATATAGTGTATCGCCACGTTGAACAATATAATTCATTCGTATCAGCCCCCTATAGAAAGTGATCTTCTATGTTAGTAACCTATGCCCGTTTTGGTTGAGAGGAGATAAACGAACACCTATTTTCCAAAAGGTAGGCATCGATCTATAACCTGACAAGTATTGGCAGGTAAAAGCCCTCCCTTACTTCATCATTTGTATCGCAACCCTCATTCTCTTCTGTACCTCTCTCAGAACGGGCATCCTCTCCTTTTCTTCTGAAGCCACTAATGGCTGACCTACCGTACTTGTCCTCATAGATCGATGCACAAAAAGGCCTTGCATCCGCTACGATTAGCGCTGCAAGGCCTTTTTCTTTTCCATGCTTTTAGATTCTACGTATGTTTGTTTTACTTGCTCTTTTTCTTCTTATTTAAAAACGGGATCTGCAAACATAGCGAGCTTCTCAGCAGAATCCCTATCTACCTCAGCATGCAAGCTGTTTCCGTGTGAATCCATTGTGACTATTGCTGCAAAGCCTTTCACACGTAAATGCCACATTGCTTCTGGGATACCAAATTCCATGAAATCTACACCTTCTACCTGCTCAATACAATCCGCGTAGTACTGTGCAGCTCCACCAATAGCATTTAAGTAAACCCCTCCATGCTCTTGCAAGGCTTTCAAGGTTTTTGGACCCATGCCACCTTTTCCCATAACTGCTCGGATCCCAAATTTTTTCATGATGTCACCTTGATACGGCTCCTCACGAATACTAGTAGTAGGACCTGCAGCTTTTACATGATAGTTACCTTCTTCATCTTTTAGCATAACAGGACCACAGTGATAGATAATGCCACCGTTTAGGTCGATTGGGCAATCGTGATCCATCAAGTATTTATGCAAGGCATCGCGTCCGGTGTGCATCATACCATTAATAATGACCACATCACCCACTTTAAGACTGCGAATCTGTTCTTCCGTTATAGGTGCCTCTAATACAACCTCACGGCGTTCAGCTTGTTCCTCGCTTGAGGACATGTCCATATCCACATGATTTTCTTCTGTATATAAATAACGAATGATTTCTCCTGTTTCTGGGTTAATATGCACCCCTTGACGTCGGAATGCCCAGCAATTATAAGCTACTGAGACGAAAAAGCTAGCTGGCAAGCGATTTTCTACACCAATTTTACAGCCAAGCAAGGTGGTATTACCCCCGAATCCCATGGTTCCAATTCCCAGTTCATTCGCTGTTTGCATAATATAATCTTCCAATTCAGCTAACTCGGGGATTGGATTAGAATCATCTGCGCTACGGAACAATTGATGCTTAGCCAGTGAGTAGCCACTCGTACGGTCTCCGCCAATGCCTACTCCGATAAAACCAGCGCTACAGCCTTGACCCTGCGCCTGATAGACAGCATGCAAGATACACTTACGGATTCCATCCAAGTCACGACCAGCTTTTCCTAGATGGGGAAGCTCACAGGGGAGAGAGTATTGTACGTTTTTATTTTCACAGCCGCCACCTTTAAGAATTAGCTTCACTTCGGCATAATCTTCTTCCCATTGTTCAAAATGAAGAACAGGTGTACCTGGTCCAATATTATCTCCAGAGTTGGCACCCGTTAACGAGTCTACAGAGTTAGTACGTAATTTACCAGTTCTCGTCGCTTCTGCAATCGCTTCCAGAATTGCTTTCTTCATCACGATCTGGTTAACCCCTACCGGTGTCTTAATTTCAAATGTAGGCATTCCTGTATCCTGACAGATTGGTGAAACATTTTCTTCAGCCATCTTAATGTTTTGAGCAATGGTAGTGAGCGATAAAGCAGCACGCGTGCCAGCATCCTCTCTTTTTTTCGCAGCGTTAATGGCATGCCGAACGTCTGGCGGCAGATTAGTGGAGGTCTCCACGATCAACTGCAACATGCTATCTTTGAACTTATCCATGATGGAAGTCGCCTCTCTTTTCAAAAAAGAATAAATACTCTACACAACGATCATAATTATAGCATAGCAAAAAAATAGGTGCGACCCTTCCGATTGTGCGTTTTTTCTCAGCCAACTGAGATACAACCTCTCCCTATACCAGTCATCCTCGCTGTGATATCATGAAGATACTTTTTGAACGGAAAAAATGGAAGAGGAGTAGGGCCCACATGCATTATTTTCAAATGACTTTGCCTGCTACACTGACCGGATTGGCAGTAGTTTTACTCATTGGCTTACTCCGCTTGCAGTGGCCTTTTCGCTACCATTACAGAACGCTGTTATGCAAGCGGAACCCTGAGCGTATGCAAATAATCCTGGAGTCTTCTTACCTAAAAAACAAAACGCGCTCAGTAGCACTACTCGACAAATCGAGTCAACAGTTACTACAAGGAAAGTACGATGCTGCTGAATCATATGTTACGCAAGCCATTATACTGTGCAAAGAATCTCCCACACTGTTTCATCGTGCTCTCTTACAACATCTCTTTTACAATTTGGCCGTTGCCTGCTATTATCGGGGACGATATCGTGATGCACTGCAAATTGGCATACATCTATATAAAAGGGACCCACATATGCATAGTGCTCTGGGCATCATTATTTGCTGTCAAGTTCGAATGGGAGACCTTCCGGCTGCTAAGCACGCATTATCGTTGTTACAGCGAAGACGAATTCGCCCTGTCCTGCTTTATTTTTGTTTAGCAGAAATGGAAGCGGCAGAAGGCCATTATACTCTTGCAGTAGAACATATTGAAAAAATCAGGCATTATGCATATTCTCAAACGCTGTTTCTCCGTAAAGAAGAACTTGATTTGCGTCTAAATGAATGGGCAAAAGCGGCTTCTCATGCTGGATGATACGGTGCTGTATTTAACTTGTGGGCTGTAGTCATTTTTCCTTCAGCTCACAAGTTTTTTGTGTAAAATTCCGCCCAAAAATTGATCCAATCTTTTGCAACCTCATTTTTTCATATATTCATCGTCTGATTCCTATCGTAATACTGGTATGTTAACATTCTTCGTTCTCATTATTCCAAAAATACAAGGAAATAAGTTCTCTGTGCAGATTTCATTTAGGCAAATAGAAAAACCCTTGATGTACAAGGGTTTCGGAGCTTCATGAAAATCTAATGGAATGAAATACGCGTCTTTTAGGCCTCCTACCTTGGTGAGGCTTTTTTTATCTAACTAGTCACTCGGAGTAGCTAGGCCAAGCGTTGCTCCGTGTATTGAGACAATATCCCCACAATTTCTTGGAGAAATTGCTGAATATTACCTTGTAGAATGGGACCATGTCCTGTTGCCAATATCTCAATGGGCCATTGTAGTAATAATTTGGTTGCTTCTAAAAATCCAATAACTTGATCTACATCTGGACAACGTTGTAACCATGCTCCGAAATAAAAAATAAGTTCTTTTCGACAATTCTCCTGATAACCGATCACCTGCTCAATATCCATACCAAAAAAATGAAGATGATCGCCAATAAAACAAATATTTGTTTCGGAATCAAAAAAAGCTACTGAGCCCTCTGTATAAGTTGGTAAGTTCACAAATGAAAACAGCCCAATCTGACCTTTTTCTCCCGTAAAGGAATGACCGAATAACGTTTGTGAAAAATCATCTAGTTCAAAAAAATCATGCAGGTGAATCCAGTTTTGGCTTGTAGCAAACAACTCCACATTACCAATATGATCAGGCAAACGATGGGTACATAGTACATCTTCCACTTTATCTGAAGTGGCACCAATATCCACAAGTGCTTGCTGAAAATACGAACGATGCTTTTTAAGATTTGTATCAATTAAATAAAACCGTCCATTTCGTTCCACTACATAATTATTGATGTAACTTTTCCATGAGTCTTCATAAGTGATAATCGTCCAAACACCGGGAGCAATTTGGCAGGTGACATTGGTCAAATTCCCATCTCTCCTCTCCGTGAACCGTTATGTAACATCCATCGTAAATACGATATCCTCCGTTATTTCCCTCTTATATTCCTATTATACAACATTTTTCACGAAAAGATTGCGAAAAAGCATGATTACCCTCGTTTTTCTTCCAAATTCCGGTCATCTGTAAAAATGTTGTCAGAAATAGGTACGTTTCATTTTAATATATATAAAAAATAGTTTACCAAAAAAATATTGTAAATATTCAGAATATACTTTATACTGAGCATGTCTTACAAAAACGAACGATAAAGGAGGTGCTTACTTATGAAAATCCAAGCTAAAAAAATGGAGAAAGTTGCTCCTACTCTTGTTGGCTCTTCCGTTTAATTTGGAACTAGGTCGTCTTTTCAGGAAAGTTACAAACTAATAAATTTACAACACAAAGGGGGTACCATTATGAAAATTCAAGCTAAAAAAATGGAGAAAGTTGCTCCTACTCTTGCTAACACTTGCGTTTAATTTGGAACTAGGTTGTCTTTTCAGGAAAATTACAAACTAATAAACTTACAACACAAAGGAGGTACTCACTATGAAAATCCAAGCTAAAAAAATGGAGAAGGTTGCTCCTACTCTTGCTAACACTTGCGTTTAATTTAGTTCGAAATGAGGCACTACATATTAACCCAAGCTAGTAGTAAAAAAGATGGTTGGGCCATTTCTGGCTACCATCTTTTTTACCGTATGAACTTATTGGATTTGATTTTTCTCTTCCATAACCTCGGTAACTAAAATAACACCATGCGAGAAAGTTGTCCCGCCTCCGTAAGCACCTGCGACCCCCACCGTTTCTGCAATTTCTTGCTGGCTAGCTCCTTCTGCCAAAGCAGCCTCCATATGATAAACAATACAGTGCTCATTACCTGTATATAAAGAAATTCCAAGGGCCATTAAATGCTTCTGTTTGCTATCAATTACACCTGGAGCAAAGCATGCGCTGGTAAATTGATTGTAGGCTTGTAATACATTGGGCATCATTCGTCCAAACGACTGTAAGCCATCGCGATATTGTTCCGCTAATAAATGTTCTGCCATGTTACTTCCTCCTCTAGTATCCAATTCCCCCTTATGTTTCCACCTTCTTCTTACATTCATGTATTCTTTTTTTCGTGCCATCGGGTAATACTACTTTCATCGAACCATTTGGAGAAAGGAATGAGCATGATTGATCCGCCTAGGCTATGCCTGCATCAGTATGGCAACCAAGAACAATCCAAATAAAAAGACAACTTTAGGACAACTAGCAAAGCTTTCTCCTCCTGATCAGTTAAAAAAATTACGGAAAGTCATGCAAACCAATTTTTTTAACCTATTAGATCTGCTGCAATACAATGTGGAGCATGGAATATTTTTGTACCGATTACCTTCTGAATTTGTGCCTTTTGCCACCCATCCTGTTGCCGAGCATTGGGATTGGGCAAAGGAATTTACTTGGGATTTTAATAAGGTAGGAGAATATATCCGTAAACACGGCATACGAATGACAGCCCATCCAGGTCATTACAGTATTTTAAATACTCCGTCAAACAAAGTTCTGGAAAGTACCAGAAAGGATTTTTATTATCATGCCTCTGTCTTTGATTTAATGGGCTTGGATGAAAATTCAGTGTTAGTTACTCATGTAGGAGGCGTTTATGGCGATAAAGAATCCTCACTCACTCGATTTGAGGAGAATTTTTCAAAGCTACCAGAGATAATAAAAAAGCGCTTGGTAGTAGAAAACGATGACACTTCTTTTACTATGCAAGAAGTCTTACACTTATGTGAGCGTATTAAGATCCCTATGGTTCTTGATATCCATCATCATCGCTGCCTCCATAATGGAGAGAATTTGGCTGAATACTTACCTCGTATCATCAATACTTGGGGAACTCGGATAGTTAAAATGCACTTTTCTACACCTAAATCAGAAAAAGAGTATCGCAGTCACGCAGATGATATCTTGTACGAAGACTTTATGTCATATCTCCCTCTATTAAAGGATTACAATGTTGATATCATGTTGGAATGTAAAAACAAGGATGAAGCCCTGTTGAAATTGCGTAATGAGATGCTGGCAAATGGCCAAACTCACGAATCGATTTATATGTAAGCCGTTAAACAAAAAATAAGCCCACAATCACCGGGATAGTGGGTTTTAACTGATATGAAAGAATTCAAGCTTCCAAGCGGACTATTTTCTCCAACGACCACATTTACCGCTGCACGTACCGCTGCATGTACCTCCACATTCACCTCCACACTTACATCCACCTTCTTTTCCATAATGGGAGGAACTAGGAGCTGCAGATGAGCAGCTGGATGAGGAGTGTGAATGGGAAGTGGAGTGCGCGCTACATGAATCAACTGAATGATAGTCGTCGTAATCATAACATTTTTGGTAGTAGTAATTCATTTTTTCCTTGTGATGCCTATACATTTGATAATATTTGTGATAATGCCTTGGAGACCTTCTATATCGCAAGCATTTATCCTCATAACCCATCATCTTTTCATAATGGAAATGGTACTTAAAGATATAAATCTCTATTTTTGGTTGTACTACAGGAGGAGTTGGTTTTCGTTTAGGCATCTTTGGCCTTGGGTGCATGGGCCTTGGGTGCATAGGCCTTGGGTGCATGGGCCTTGCAGGCATTCTGGGATATTCCTTTTTTGGTGCTGGTCTTGGCATCATACCCTTAGGTGGATACTTTTCTCTGGCAGGTATATATCTGCTACTACTTTCCATTCGACTGACCCCATCCTTTCATTAATCCATAACTTACATGACATATAGCATGGTATGATAGATAACCAGTATATGCACCCCTGACCATGGCCCAATTTGGGTGAAGACCCGTGCCCAAAATTAATTTTTACAAACACTTGTATTGACCTTTACCTAACCTTTTGCCATAATAACGATATTAAAAAAAGCGAGGAATAGCGAATGATGGTAACATGCCTACATGAACGTGACATGTCAACTATATATCAGGGTAACAAGGGGTTAGGAATTCGTTCCTAGCCCCTTTTATTTTCGCTCTCTACTCTGCTAAAGGAGGAAATTAATAATGTCCATTCAACACGCACTAGCATTAGACGGTACTTCCCTGTCTATCGAACAAGTTGTCATGGTAGCTCGTAAGCATCATACGATTTCTCTTTCTTCTGAGGCTGTTTCCAAAATACTCCGCTCTCGTGAAATGGTTGAAGAAATGGTACGAGAAGAAAAAGTGGTATATGGAATAACGACAGGGTTTGGTAAATTTTCAGATGTGATGATCTCTCAAGACGATGTTAGCCATCTTCAAGAAAATTTAATTATGAGCCATGCTTGCGGCATGGGGGAACCATATCCTACAGAAGTGGTTCGTGCCATGATGACTCTCAGAATCAATGCTTTATCTCAAGGCTTTTCAGGCATTCGTTTGGAGACCCTCCAATTGTTGATAGAGATGTGCAATCGTGGCGTTCATCCCATTATTCCCCAACAGGGTTCTCTAGGAGCTAGTGGCGATTTGGCTCCTCTAGCTCACATGGTATTGGTTATGCTAGGTAAGGGGGAAGCTGAATACCAAGGAAGTCGGATGCCAGGGAAGGATGCTTTGCAAAAAGCTAATCTAACCCCTGTTCGTTTGGTAGCAAAAGAGGGTTTGGCACTAATTAATGGTACACAAGCAATGACCGCTCTCCTATGCCTTGCCCTGTATGATGCTCGTTCTCTTATGGAAAATGCTGAGGTAATTGCTTCGTTAACAGTAGAAGCGCTTCATGGAATTCCCAAAGCGTACGATGCCAGATTACATGCTGTTCGACCTCATCCAGGTCAGCAAGAGTCTGCTCGTCGGATGTTACAACACCTAGCAAATAGCGAACGTACAACCCAACAAGGTGAAATTCGAGTACAGGATGCCTACAGCCTTCGTTGTATCCCACAGGTACATGGAGCTACTCGTGATACACTGGAATATGTTTGGCAAACCGTAACACGTGAGTGCAACAGCGTAACAGATAATCCAGTCCTGTTTTCTGAAACGGGAGATGTCATTTCAGGCGGTAATTTCCATGGTCAACCGATGGCGCTAGTTGCCGACTTTTTAGCCATTGCTATGTCTGAGTTAGCCAATATTTCCGAACGACGTACAGAGCGACTTGTTAACCCTCAACTCAGTGACCTCCCTGCATTCCTGACACCGAATGGCGGTTTGCATTCTGGATTTATGATCGCTCAATACGTAGCTGCTTCTATTGTTTCTGAAAACAAGGTACTATGTCATCCGGCTTCTGTTGACTCTATCCCATCCTCTGCGAATCAGGAAGACCATGTAAGCATGGGAACGACCTCAGCTCGTAAGCTTCGTACCGTTTTAGCCAATGTACGTAAAGTACTAGCTATTGAATATATATGTGCAGGTCAAGCAATTGAATTCTCTACCGGAAAACTGGGAGAAGGAACTTCAAAAGCATACCAGCGTCTGCGTTTTGCAATACCAAAGCTCGTGGAAGATAGAGAGCTACATGTAGATTTAGCTTTAGCAGAACAACTTTTAGAAGAGGATATCTTATCTACAAACTAAGAATGAAAGCAACACACTCCAAAAAGGCACAGATTTCATGAAAGTCCTCTGTGCCTTCTTGAGTTTATCGTTACATACAAGAACAGATATTTTAATAGACTTTATGAAAATAACTAGAAAAAGAGCAAAAGATAGACTTCTACTCTTTTCAGTACTATTATTTTCGTACAATTTTACTCTTTTATTTCATAATGAAGCGAATCCGCTCTTTATATTGATTCCAGTGAGTAAGGATTTGATTTGCTTTATCTGTGCGCTTCTTAATGATTTGTTTCATCGAATCATTTGGTATCTTTTTGGGGTAGCATTTCAGATCAAAAACATTTTGTTTAGGACCAGCCTTCATCCTTCCCCCTCCTTTTTATCAGTATATGGAGAAAAAACAAAATGTAAACTCCACAAGGAGAAAATAAAAAAAAGCCCTAATTCTTAGGACTTTTTATCTGCATGCTTTGATCCACTAAGTGTCGCAGCAATTTGTATATTATTCTCTTCTACAACACGGGAAGCCATAAGATTAAAGCCCTGAATGATATCTTTAGCAGCCTTTTGTCGTTTTTTATTTATTTCATTTTGTGTTAAGGATACGATTCTTTTTAGGTCAGTATCATCTTGATAAGAGGTTGTCATCTGAGCTCTCCTCCTTCTTAGGAAATCCAGTACTTTGCAGTAAAAGACATAGAACATGAATCAACCTAAACAGTAATTTATTATCAATTATATCACGAATAGTCAAGTCTACCGCTTTTTTGTTTCGATCTCGATGGAAATGAAGATTATAAACCCACATCTCATTATTACCCATTTTCATCAGATAAGAAGCGATATAATAGTTTTTACGAGGTTCGTTGAAAAGAGGGTCAATAGATTTGGTTTTAACGACCTGCACAGCAGCCCAGGTTGCGTGTTCCTTGGAATCCATACTGATTAAACCTAAACTATGACCACTTGTGCCTTCATCAGCAATTTTCTTTAGGAATGCCCCTTCCATCTTATAAATCGTAAAGTCTGCAATTAATTTCAAGTCAGAAACCGAAAACCGGCCATTCCGATATCTGTATAAAATGGTAATTAGCCGGTCAAGTAAATCGGCCATGTATTCAGAGGATAAGTTGGCCTCACTTAGTTCATCGTATAGCTGATTGAGAGATTGATCTGCTTTCGTAATAATTGAGTTTATAACCTCTTTTTGCCGTAATAATTCTGCTTCTAAACCATTGTTTTGTTTTAAAAGATAGGCTTCTTTTTCCTCATATCTGGCTTGATGAGTCGATGTAAAGCTATCAAATTCAATTTTTAGCTTTTCAAACGTCTTATTTAATTCTTCTTCACCATTTAGAGAATTATTTACAATGTATAACAACCCTTTGAAGGAGAAATCCGAAAACAAAAAGCTCCCAGTAAAAAGATCATACTCTCTTCTTTTTAAAAATCGGTACGCTCCCACATGAAAATGAATACTATCTAATTGCGTCATCAGCCAAAGATTCCTGCCTGTTGAGATGACTAGAATGAACCCTGATATTGTGAAACCTAATAGAGATGAAACACCTAGATAGGGAACTGCAAGAGGGATGCCAATAATACTGGCACTAGGTATCACTGAGCCTAGTGATTTAACAATCCCTTGTGAATCTAAATTCTTCACGGAATCAATTATTCTTTTAAAATCTGGAACAAGCTTTAATAAGAGTGGCATAATCCAACCTTGGTTCTGAGTATCCTCGTAGCTTTTACGAAACTTTTTCATAACTGGGTCAAAATTTTCTGACAGCCTGATGAGTGAATTATGGTAATTGGTACCTATTGTTTGTTTGATACCCATTTTTCCCAGCCTAAATGGCTGATTTCACCTCCTATGGGTGGAATATTTGTTACGCACTGTCCCATAGGTGCTATTTCTTTACGTCAGCTATTTTACTTATTCTGCTTTTATTTACTTTTCCCTAGTAATTTCTGGTATTTATTTTTCTTTTTTAGCCCAACACAAAAAAAGCCCTATCCCTAGCAGCGATTGCTCTTAGGATTAGGCTTCTCTTTTTTGCTATATATCCTTGGTAATATCTAATGAATCATAGAACTGCTGAGTTGCATTACGTCGTTCCCTACGCATTTTAATACGTTGTGGTGCTGTTTGATATAAATAAATTTCTTCTTCCGTTTCTGGAATGATTGGTGGTACAGGAGTAGGTTTTCCATTTTCATCTAAAGCGACAAATGTGACAAACGAAGTAGCTGTTAATTGGCGTTCCCCAGTTTGCAAATTCTCACTGATGATTTTGACAAAAACTTCAACAGATGTACGCCCCGTAGAGGTAACGAACGCATCCACACACACCGAGAAGCCCAGCTTTGCAGGTACGATAAAGTCAACCGAATCAATCGAAGCTGTCACAACTGGCTTGCGAGAATGGCGCATTGCTGCAATAGCGCTCACTTCGTCAACATAAGACATAATCGTCCCGCCAAAAATGGTTCCATGATGATTCGTATCTGAAGGTAAGATAAGCGATGCTTTCACCGTGCGTGATTCTTTGACCGTCTTTCCTTTTAACTCCATGTCCATAGCAGTTTCTCCCTCTCTAGCTGTACTGATATATGGCTTCTATAACCGCCTGATACGCATCCTCACCAAAAGAGCGTTCGATAAGCTCTCGGCCCCAGATATAAGCAGGCTGATATCCATCTAATGAAAAAAGCTGTTCGTCAATATGCGTTGCTTGTTTACGTTTTTCCTGGTTAGCACAGTAGAATATTTCCAAATATTCATGACCCCAACGTGAAAAGGATGCGGTCTCTTCCGTTAAAGCAGTTATTAGAATGTTTTCATTATCCATCATCACGAAATCAATCGGGTATAACTGACAACTAAACGGTTTTATGGAATAAACATCCTTTTGCTCGCGCAGACCATGAGCATGAAGCAAGCAACAACGCTGTCCATCTACTTGACCATAGAATAGACAGGAACCTTTTTCCATACGCACAACTCCTGGTTCAGCCGATTCAAAGCAACCGTGCTCCATGACCCGTTGTTGTGATCGACCGTTCAGATAGGCGGCAGCAACAGAGCGACTCTCTGCTTCAATTAGAGAAAGCTGCCAGGCTTGCACGGCATACGGTTGTCCATTCTCACAACACGTTTCACGATGAACAATATGACAATTGAAGCAATCTAGATGACAAGGCCTTTGCAGGGCATCTACATCAATGTAGAAATGCCCCTTTTGCACAAGGCGATTTTTTTTCTTCTTTACATATTTATGAAAATGGTACGATTCTTTTTGGGACATCCGCTCCGTCGTACCGTAATATCCGTAGGTTACATCATTTCTCATTTTGCTAGAACAAGCTCCGCCTCTGTACCGAAAATGCGTACTAGTTGTTCTTCACTTACTCCAAGGTCTTGCTCATTTGCTGGGATTTCCATTAGAATCTCAATTTCGTCCTCTTCTTCTAAGAAACGAAGTGTAAGATCTTTTTCCTCAAACTCATTATCTTTTAGGCTCACCTCAAGCAAAGTTCCACGAAAAGTAGTTACTACCTCGTCTTCTTGCTCATCGCCTTCCCAGTCTGTATAAGTGACTTGTACTTTCTGATTCACATATGCTTTATCTAGTATTTCCATAAGGGCAGCATGGTTATGAATATCCATAGTTACCTCCTTTTATTCTGAAAGAGTAGCACTTTATCTGTTAGCTTACCCGCTACCGTACTCTTTTGAAAAGCTTTTTTTATTTGTAAACGTTTCCTTTTTTCGACTTTACTTTTTTATTGCATGAAAAATCATACGTGGAGAGCTTTCCTTGTCGTATGGTTGGAAGGCGTAGTCACCAAAGACTTGAATCTGGATAAATCCAGCATCCTCTAGCATGCTCATCATCTGTTCTAGTTCAAATAATCGAACCTGCTCCTGATAGATACGTGGCTCTCTTTCTTCAGCATCGTGGATCGAAATCTCTTTTTTTACAAAACCATCTTCAAGACGACGACGTTCTGTAATCAATAAGCCATTTGCTTCTCGTTCAGATTTTGGAACCAGATGTTCTTTTACATAACTAGGGTTAAGGTAATCAATAACGACTTCTCCACCCGAACGTAAAGCTTTCGCCATATTTTTAACAACCTGAGCACTTTCTTGGTCATCAGAAAAATATCCAAAGCTCGTAAACAAATTAACAACAATATCAAATTCCGATTCAAACGGAATGTCTCTCATATCATATTGATAGTACGTAACCTGCTGTGGATCATTAAGTAGCTCGGCCTGCTCTAACAGCACGGAAGATAAATCGATTCCCACTACCTCATAGCCACGTTTTACAAGAGCTCGTGAATGTCGACCGCTCCCACAGCATAAGTCTAGAACTCTTCCCTCACGTTTAATAGGTAAACGTTCCAATAAATTATGTATTTCTTGATCCGCAGAAGCCTCATCTCGATGCTGGTATACCAGCAGATAGTCCTCTCGGAAGCTTTTTTCAAACCAAGCGTCTCCCATGCTCTCTACTCCTTTGATTCTCATTTCGTCTGTTACATCTGTAACTACTTCGGTTATTATATCATACCCCGATCTGAACCTTTTACATTTGCCTGTTTGAAGAAAACTTAGCTTTACGATCTCTGACCAGGCAAGCTCTTCACCCTAGATAATTAAAATCCAAAGCCTTAGCTATTCCACATCGTTGTAGCAAAACGACGGCTTTGCTTGTTCTTTTCAGCAAAGCCGTCGGGCACTACTAGCGTCTATAGTGACGAGCTGTATTAATTTTATCAGACAAACGTGCCAGTACAACTTCTACAGAGTTGATATCGTCCATCACATCGTATTCATTGATATTAACACGCAAAACCGGGCAAGATGTAAAATTATTAATCCAATCGTCATACCTAGCATACAAATCCTCCCAATAGCTGAGGGGTGTTTGTTGTTCCATTGGACGGCCGCGTTCTTGAATGCGATGAATGATATCCTCGTAGTTTCCCTCTAGCGAAATCAGCACGTCTGGGTGTGGAAAATAAGGCGTCATTACCATTGCTTCGAATAGATGTGTATAGGTCTGATAATCCTCATCCGTCATATTGCCCTGATCATGTAGCATCTTGGCAAAGATGCCTGTATCTTCATAAATAGACCGGTCTTGCACAAATCCTCCACCGTAGTCAAAGATACGTTTTTGTTCCTTGAAGCGTTCTGCTAGGAAAAAGATTTGTAAATGAAAACCCCACCGCGATAAATCATCATAGAAAAGGTCTAAATAAGGATTGTTGTCTACTTTTTCGTAGGAAACACGGAATCCAAGCAAATCAGCTAGCGCTTTCGTAAACGTTGATTTGCCCACACCCACCATTCCAGCAATCGTAATGACCGCATCGCTTGGAATTTGATACTTTTCACGCAATTGATTCGTTTGAAAAACCGACATGATTAACTCCTTATCGCTGTTTAGTAAGATTGTTAGGCAAAAATTCTGCGACACGCTTTATGACATAATCCAAATCTTCTGGTTGGTGTACATAATCAAGTTGGTCACATTCAATTGTCAGTACAGGGATTTTTGGATGCAACAATTGAAATTGGTGCATAAATTCCTCATAATCTGAGATCAAATTCTCCATATAAGTCCGTTCAATCATATGCTCCATCTCACGACCACGTAGTGCAATCCGTTGCATCGCCGTTTCGACAGAAGCTTTTAAATAAATGACTAAATTAGCTTGAGGAATATCACTGGTCAAGATACCATAAATTTGCTGGTACTTCGGTAAATTATCTTCACTCAATGTCCGTTTGGCAAATATTGTATTCTTAAAAATATTGTAATCAGCCACAACGGAATACCCATTTTGTAGCCGTTTGGTTATATCTTGTAATTGTTTATATCGATTACAAAGAAAGAACATTTCAGTCTGAAAGCTCCACTCCGAAATATTTTCATAGAACTTGTCCAAGAATGGATTCTCATACACAATCTCTTCCAAAAGCTCCAAGCCCCACTGCTTGCTAATCGCCTTTGACAAAGAGGTTTTGCCAACCCCAATCGGGCCTTCCACCGTAATAAAAATGGATTTCATACGTATCTGTACCCCTCCCAGTAAAACCAAAACGAATTTCATTTTACCATGTAAAACAATCATTTGTCGAAAGGAAAAAACATATTGCCTAGGTAACAAGTCATTATACATACAATTCCGATATGTTATTATGTAATTAAGAATTACCGAGAAAAAAAATCACAGGGAGGAATAGTACATGCGTGTTGCTCAAACCATGGCTGATTTAATCGGTCAAACTCCGATTGTCCAGCTACATCGATTGGTAAGCCCAGACATGGCACAGGTCTTTGTCAAATTAGAAAAATATAATCCGAGTGGCAGTGTCAAAGACCGAGCTGCGTACCATATGCTTGTACAAGCAGAAAAAGCAGGCAACCTTCTAGCCGGTTCTACCGTCATCGAACCAACCAGCGGCAATACAGGCATTGGTTTAGCAATGGCATGTGCCGCTAAAGGATACCCTTGCCTTATTGTTATGCCAGATACGATGACCCGCGAGCGTATTCAACTGTTACGTGCTTACGGAGCAGAGGTCGTTCTCACCCCTGGCGATGAAAAAATGCCGGGTGCCATCCGTAAAGCCCAAGAGTTAGCCGCTAGCATTCCAGACAGCTTTATCCCAATGCAGTTCGAGAATACTTCCAATCCAGATATTCATCGTCATACCACTGCTTTAGAAATTATTCAACAGATGGGGGACTCGCTTGATGGATTTGTGGCAACGGCAGGCACAGGTGGGACCATTACAGGATGTGGTGAAGTATTACGTCAGCATTATCCAGCTCTGCACATATCCGTAGTAGAACCTTCTGGATCACCTGTCTTAGCAGGCGGAAAACCAGGTCCCCATCAAATTGTAGGTACAAGTCCAGGTTTTATACCCTCAATTCTCAATCAACAAATTTACGATGAAATCATTCATATAACTGATGAGCAAGCAATTGAAACCACACGTAATCTTGCTCGACTAGAGGCGATCTTAGTTGGTCCTTCTTCAGGTGCAGCAGTTTATGCAGCTTTGCAGGTAGCCAAACAATTGGGTCCTGGAAAAAACGTGCTTGCCATTTGTGCAGACAGTGGAGAACGTTACTTGTCTAGTAATCTATTTTCATTCCTACCCTGAATTTTGTTACATAGATGATGCTACTGTGTATATATGCAAAAAGATCATGCGAGGACATATACCCGCACGATCTTTTTGTTATACGCGTCCAAAAGAAGCCGTCTACTCCTAGCATAGCTTACGTAAAATATTCAATCTTAGCATCTGGAAAGAGCCGAGCGATCTCTTTTTGCATGTGTGTCTTTAATGCATTGGCTTGGATATCAGGGTAGATATACTTGCCCTTCCCATACTTCCCCCATTTATATTTCCGTTCTTCTTCGTTCATGATTAATTTTGTTTTCGGGTATCTCTTTAGAATTAGTCCTTTGGCTATTTTAGTAAATCGGTGCTGTATCAATTCAAAGGTGATATCCTTTTTGGCATTATCATCAAGTCGTGAGCTGAGACGTTCCAACAAATCTGTATATCCTGCTTCCCAGCCCTCAAACCAATACAGTGGTGCAATAATAAATCCCAGTGGATATCCTGCCATAGCTACCTTCCCCGCTGCCTCAATACGCTGTTCAAAAGATGATGTTCCCGGTTCAAAATTACGAATGACATAATCTGCATTCATACTAAAACGAAAACGGGTATGCTTGTTATGCTTTGCATCCAGTAAAGAGTCGACTTGATGAAACTTGGTTACAAAGCGTAACCGGCCCAATGGTTGCCTTCCCATAAATTCAATCGCTTTTTTTAGATTTCCCGTTATATGTTCAATATTAATCGGATCTGATGTACAAGCCGCTTCAAATCGAGTGATTTCAGGTATACGCTCCTGTATATATGCTTCTGCCTTTGCTAAAATTTCGTCTGTATTAACATAGACACGAACATATGGTTTTGTACCTATATTTGTGTTTAGATAGCAATAGTGACAGTGAGCAGCACATCCCGTTGCAAGGGGAAGCGCATATTCAGCAGACGGCTTAGACTGTTCGAATTTAAGTGTTTTTTTGACGCCAACCACTAAAGTACGTTTAGCATTGCGGTACTGTTGCAGGTCCGTTTCTCCCGGAATCCCACGTACTTGATTGTGACTTGTTGTCATTTTTATAGGGATATCTGATTTCTGGTATTTCTCATACAGTTGTTTACCTAGTGGAAAGGTAAGCGCATCTGGTTCAAAATAAACTAAATCGGGTTCAAAATATCGAGTTGGACCTGTTGTTCCATTCTCCCCTGTCTGATTTCCAAAGATCTGCTTGGCAGTTGATGGTCTTTCCAATACTTGAGTAGTAATGTTATCACTCCCCTTACTACTAGCATTTCCGTGTTCAACACATCAGTAGCAAGGTGAATATTGGTTATTATAATTGCATTTCTTTCTTCATAGTATGAAGTACCTGCAATGCCCTGTCTTTTTCTCCAATAGGAACCTGGAGATTATAAATGAAGGTTGCTCCGCTCTTTTTGGACGTAATTCTACTTCGGATATGAGCCAGTTTTAATCTCTGCCGATAATCCTCAGCTGCTCTCGGCAAACCATACGACTGGTGTATACTTACCCATTTAACCCACATGAAGCATCACTCCTTCCTTAATTTACGAAAACGCTTACATCTATAGATAATACTATCCAGAAAAAGGTAAAAAACAGAATAATTATTCTACTATCATATGCGATTTGTCTAACAAAGCACACCTCTCCCGTCAAGATTTATTTCAATTTTTTTGTAAAATCGTGATAATAAACGAGAGAGGGCTTCCATCATGAGGTAACTTAGAGTGGGAGTTGAACCCAATGGTTTGTTGGCCCATGACCAGAGCCAAGATTCGGTGCCGTCTGAATAGCTGTTACGATAAACTGCTGTGCGGTATGAAAAGCAGTTACAGCATCAGCACCTTTAGCTAATTCAGCTGTAAGACATGCTGAGAATGTACAGCCTGTTCCATGTGTATGTCGAGTGGGAATTCGTTCATGTTCAATTTCATGAAAATGCTGACCATCAAATAATATATCGGTCAGTCGATGATCAAGCATATGCCCACCTTTCATGATTACATGAACTACTCCATAATCGTGGAGATGTTTTGCTGCTTCCTTCATATCAGACAAGGTTTCAATGGTTCTCTCTACTAAAACTTCAGCTTCCGGTAAATTGGGAGTAATAACGTAAGCTTGGGGAAGAAGATGCGTCAAAAGCGCTTGCACCGCTTCATCCTGAAGTAATTTGGCACCGCCTTTAGCAACCATAACAGGATCAATAACCAATTTTGTTTCATGATGCTTGCGGAGTTGTTCGGCTACCGCTTCGATAATTGGAGCATTAGCCAGCATGCCTGTCTTAATAGCTTCAGCAGGCAGGTCATCCAATACTACTCTGATTTGATCTGCAACGAACTCTGGTGTCATTACGTGAACACCGTGAACACCCTGTGTGTTTTGAGCGGTAATAGCAGTAAGAGCACTGGTACCATAAACTCCTCTTTGATGAAAGGTTTTAAGATCCGCCTGTATTCCAGCTCCTCCTCCACTATCGGAACCTGCAATTGTCATGGCTATATATGGTTTCTTCACTTCGACTCCCCCGCTCTATGTACCAATCTTCTGTCTATTCCTTTTTCAGTATAACAGAAGAAAGTCATATTCCCCAAATGTCAGCTTTAGCCACCTACTGATTTCCGTCGCTGTTTTCTCTGTATTTGGTAAACAATCCAAGTCGGATGTTTGCGAGCCGTCTTATAGAGGGACAACTGACGTACAAATAATAAAAATAATAATGCTGTAACAAATAAAAGAAATACCATGCTAATCTGTCTTGTTGTTGTGTAAGGTAAAACAAATAATAAAGCCAATGGACATAAAATAATGAGTGATGCATTTGTAAACCGTTTCTCTCTCTTCTTTACTTGCTCTGCTGTTACAATCTTCTTATCCAAACAATCTCGTTGCTGAGAAGTTAGGATAGGGCGCCACTTGCCAGCGGTACTAATTTCAAGACCGGCTCCTACATAAATCACACCAAGTAAGGCGTACATCCACCACGCTGTTACATTAAAAAAGGTATGTATAAGTTTTCCTGAAATAAATAACAAATCAACAGAGGTTAGAAGACCATAATACGCATGGAACAGCAGGCTTAAAACTTGTCTTCGATGTTCATAAGGCTGAATAGAAATCCAAATTCCCATGACAATCGTAATAAAATGCAAGGCAAGTAAAGCATAGGTAATTCCCTCAGGATGCGCAGGCTCTATTTGAAGAGCAAACCATATGACTAAGATATGAATCAATAGAATGGCTATGTACATCGCTCTTGAATGAACAAATGGTATAGCAATGAAGTGATGACTCTCAGATTTCATTTGTTGGTTTTCTGTTTCAAGGGGCAGGTTCTGCTTGATGAGGTTTACTTTCACAGGAATTTACCTACTCTCTTTATATGATAAGTATTTATAATAAAAGTAGGCGAATTTAGCTCTATTTTGCAAGCAATTTTTTAATCAAACAGAATTTTCATTTATATCTGAAAATAAACAAGCAGCCGAATTCATTCGACCGCTTGTTTATTATGCCTTTAGTCTTCCATAGTAGATAAATCTCCGGTCGGTAAACCTAACTCCCACGCTTTTAGCACACGACGCATGATTTTACCAGAACGAGTTTTTGGCAACTTATCGCGGAACTCAATCTCACGTGGTGCTGCATGTGCTGCCAACCCTTCTTTGACAAATCGCTTGATGTCATCCATCAGCGTATCGCTTGGCTCATATCCATCACGAAGAGCAATAAAGGCTTTAATTACTTCTCCACGTACTGGGTCTGGTTTCCCGATGACCCCGGCTTCAGCAACAGCAGGATGTTCAACCAATTTACTCTCTACTTCAAATGGTCCAACACGTTCACCAGAAGTATTAATGACATCGTCAATACGCCCCTGGAACCAGAAATAACCTTCCTCATCCTTATAAGCAGAATCACCTGAAATATACCATCCAGGTATATGAAAATACTCTTCATACTTGGCTGGATTCTTCCAGATTGTTCGCATCATAGATGGCCAGCCCGCTTTAATAGCTAAATTCCCCATGCGATTTGGTGGCAATTCATTTCCTTGATTATCCAAAATGGTCGCATAGACACCCGGTATTGGTTTGCCCATGGAACCAGGCTTAATCGGCATGCTCCGATAATTTGATATTAATTGTCCACCTGTTTCTGTCATCCACCAGTTATCATGAATACGTTTTTCAAATACCTTCATACCCCAATACACAACTTCTGGATTAAGAGGCTCTCCTACACTCAATATATGACGTAAAGAAGAAAGATCATATTTTTGAACTGATTCTTCGCCTGCTCCCATCAGCATGCGGAAAGCTGTTGGGGCACTGTACCAAACGGTAATCTTGTTTTTCTCAAGCGTTCTGTACCAGTCATCTGGTGTGAATCGGCCACCACGCACAACATTGGTTACACCATTCAGCCAAGGAGAGAAGATACCATACGAGGTTCCCGTCACCCAGCCTGGATCGGCGGTACACCAATAAACATCATCATCTTTTAAATCCAGCACCCATTTTCCTGTTTGGAAATGCTGAATCATAGCATTGTGCACATGTAATACGCCCTTTGGTTTTCCAGTAGAACCTGACGTATAGTGTAAAATCATACCATCTTCTCGATTCAACCAAACCATGTCGAATTCGTCGGAAGCTTGTTCCATTTGTTTCTCATAGCTTACTTGTCCCTCTGTTACCTCATCTTTCGCTCCCACTAAAATAACATGCTTGAGGTGAGGAAGCTCCTTAACCGGAACTCGCGGTAGTAAGTTCGGAGTTGTTACGATAGCTACTGCTTCGCTATCTGCTAGTCGATCACGAACAGCAGCCTCCATAAAAGCTTCAAATAAAGGCCCTACAATAGCCCCATTCTTTAAAACCCCCAACAAGCTAACATACAACTCTGGAGTACGTGGCATGAAAATAAATACGCGATCTCCTTTATTTACTCCCAAATCATGAAGTACGTTAGCAAAACGATTAGAAAGCCTACTTAAGTCACCATAGGTATAGCTTTCTTCTCGTATAGAATCACTATAGACAAGCGCTACTTTATCTTTCTTTTCTGAATTAGCATGACGATCAATCGCTTCATAGGCCATATTAACCTTCCCAGTCTCGTACCAACTGAATTGTTTCTCAACCTCTTCCCATTGGAAGGTTTCATAAGTGTGATCGTAATCTGTTAAGTTACTATTTTCTTGTGTTGCTGGAATGCTTTCAACCTTCATATCCTTCACTCTCCGATTCTCTAGGTTCATGTACTGAGAGGTCTTCCGACATACATATTTCTCCACTTAATAACCAATTCCTCTTAACCTTTTGATTATTCTAACATTTTAGATAAATCAACGCTACCCATCAATATGGCACCATCAGCATAGTGGGAGGGAAGCTGGCTCCCTCATTACCTTGAGAGTATCAGGTTACACGATCCATACATTTAGGTGAGTGAAAAATCCCCTACTTTGTTTTTGTATTAAAACACGCTAATATAACGGTTAGATATTTAAAAACGTGGAGTAAGTAGACTCAACTCATACTTATACTCATATTCATCCCCGAGTACATACTCTTTTAAGATGTGACTCATCCTACTAGCTACCTTTTGCTGAGGTTGTTCCCCTCTAGCTTAAGGTCACCTTAGAATTTGTTTTGTTCAATCGTACCACCTCTAACATACAGCTTAGAAAAAGCGCTTTAAAGGAGATTTCAGACATGACTCTCGTGCGTCTTCAGCATGTTTATAAACGTTATGCTGGTAGTGTAATTGCTGTTTCTGATTTTGATTTGGACATTCAAGATAGAGAATTTTTAGTAATTACAGGTCCCTCTGGTTGCGGTAAGACAACTACTTTGCGTATGATCGCAGGACTAGAAGATATTAGCCAAGGAAACCTTTATCTTGGAGAACAAATAGTAAATGATGTTAGCCCTAAGGATCGCAATATTTCTATGATCTGCCAAAGTTATGTGCTTTATCCACATATGAACGTTTATGAAAATATGGCTTTTGGACTTACATTACGCAAATATTCAAAAGAGGAGATTGACAAGCGAATTAGAGATATAGCCCAAATTCTCAATATTACCCATCTGTTACATCGTAAACCAAGAGCCTTATCAAGTGGTCAACGTCAACGTATTTCCCTAGGTCGGGCCATTGTACGACAGCCACAAGTTTTTCTAATGGATGAACCCTTCTCCAGTCTTGATGCAAAATTACGCGTGCAAATGAGATCTGAAATTGCGACCTTACATAAACGTAGAGAATCCACTATCATTTATGCAACTGATGATCAGAATGAAGCAATGACTATGGGGGAACGGGTTGTCGTTATGAAAGAAGGTTGCATTCAGCAAGTGGCATCTCCTGCTGAGATCTATCATTATCCAGCAAACCAATTTGTTGCTAGCTATATTGGTTCTCCTACCATGAATTTCATCCCTGGAAAATTAGAGGAAATCGTTGATCAAATTTATTTTGTTAGTAATGGATTTGAGGTGGTCCTTCCGCAAGATAAAGCCAACATTGTCAGAAACAAAAGCTATGTCGGAAGGAAAGTTATTTTTGGCATCCGTCCTGAAGATTTTCACTGTTATGATTATTTGTCGCAAACGTCCACTCTAGCTCTGGATAATAGGCTAAGCGTTGTAATTAAAGTAGTCGAAAATATGGGCCCTGACCAGTACATTTATTTTAGTAATACCCAAACGAATCAAATGGTAGCTAAATTGGATGCTCGCGACTATATCAAGGTTGGTAGTAGCATCTGTATAGGCATGGATCTACATAAAATTCATCTATTTGATAATGAAACGAAATTGGCTATTTTTACAAAATAATATGATTGGCATCTCCTACAATTAGATAAATAGTAGGAGATGCCTTTATTTTTACTCTGTACGGACGCTTGCCTCGCTATCCTCTTCTCGTATGTTTGTCTCGTCAACAGTCCCTAGCGCATAGGAATCACTTACCTGCTCATGGGTCACTGCTAACCCTTTACTCTGCATGTCATTGCTTTGGTAATCATTGATATCATATGATTTCGTGACGTACTGATTACTTGAAGTCTTTTTATTGATAGCCTCATTTTTTGGGTTAGCCAACTTACATACCTCCATTGGTCATTTATCATTCGTTCCTCTTTTAGTTTGCTTTGTACCTTTTATTTTTAACCATTTGCCCCACTAAGATTTTCCGTCATAAAGAACCGGGAAACGTAAAGGCTAAGGATAATCAAATGTGGGGAGGAGTTTGAGTGAAAACCATCTTTACACTATTATTTGTTGGCCTTTTAGCAGGTGTTTTGTTTACGGGAGGTCACTGGCTCACTCCAGGAAAACAAATGCCGCAAGCAGTGAAATCCCCTACCTCACGGACTTTAGAAAACAAAAAAGAACCACCTACCGTGACCCAAGATGAAGTGCGGGTTCCCAAAATTAACTATGTAGAACAAGTTCGAGACATGCGCCGAGATATGGAGCGTCGACAGCATATCAAGACCATTCATCACAACAAAAAGGATAAGAGCCATTATGTGGAGCGAGAGGTAGTAGTTCACTTCACTCCCCGCCCTTCCAATCAAGCTTTACAGAAGATGCTACGTAAGGTAGATGGCTATGTAAAAAAGGACTTTAAAAAAGCAATGATCATTAAATCTCGCACACTATCTACTGAACAGCTTATGAGGTATTTTGCAGAACATCCAGACTCAGTGTATGCCGAGCCAAATTATTTACTGTTGCCAAATAAACAGCCTAATGACACCTACTACAAACGCTATCAATGGAACCTAAGCCAGCTTGGGATGGAACAAAGCTGGGAAATTACTGAAGGCTCCAGTCAGGTCATTGTAGCCGTAGTCGACACAGGGGTTGATTTAACCCATCCTGAGTTTAAAGGGAAATTGGTGAATGGATACAACCTAATAAATGTCGGTAAGCGTCCACAAGATGATAACGGTCATGGTACACATGTAGCAGGAATTATCGCCGCTCGTACCAATAATCAGGATGGGATAGCTGGTATTTCGTGGAAAAGTAAAATTATGCCTGTTAAAGCAATTGGAGCAGACGGTAGTGGCAGTGCCATCGACATCGCACAAGGAATTGAGTGGGCTGTTGACCATGGGGCCTCTATCATTAATTTAAGTGTAGGTAACTACGTGTCCTCCGCAGCCCTGAAGGCAGCATGTACGTATGCTTATCAAAATGATGTAGTTCTTGTAGCAGCCACTGGGAACGATGCAAGTGAGCAGCCTAGTTACCCTGCTGCTTTTCCAGAAGTAATTGGCGTATCAGCTGTCGATCAGGATGAGAATCTAGCTGATTTCTCTAATTATGGGAAAACGGTTAGTTTAGTTGCACCAGGAGTAGATATACCTAGTACTTATATACACAAAGACTATGCCGCACTGTCAGGTACATCTATGGCTTGTCCACATGTTGCAGCTGTAGCCAGTTTACTCCGTTCTGTCAATCCAACTCTTAGCAACAAGCAGGTCAGACAAATCTTAGAGAAAACAGCAACAGACTTGGGTACACCAGGTAAGGATTCGTTATTTGGATACGGATATATCAATGTAAAAAAAGCACTACAGCAAAGTCAAATGGGACAGGAAGCTGTACCTTTATCACCTCCCCCATCTACACCTTCCACTGGTAACCAAGCTCCAGTCACTGGTTTCCAGCGTTTTATAGAGCATCTGATCGGTCGTTATCTTCAGTCGTTTCGTACTCACCAGCAATAAAGTATAGTCCCAAATGAAAGGATGCGGTGTCATTGAAAGCCGTCATATTGTTTGCTCATCCCGGATCTCAGAGCTTTAATCACGCTATTTTACAGCAAGTAACAGAGAGCTTGTACCAGCATGGTATCACTCCAACCTTACGTAATTTGTATGAGCAAAAATTTTCACCTATTTTTTCGCCTGCTGATATGAATGGATTAGAAACAGAGCAAGTCCCAGAGGCCATTGAAGAGGAACAAACCATACTCACGGAATCTGATCTTTTGATTATGATCTATCCAGTTTGGTGGTGGTCACAACCAGCTATTCTGAAAGGCTACATTGATCGTATCTTTTCTGATGGGTTTGCCTTTAAATATGAAAAATCTGGCCCTGTTGGTCTATTAACTGGTAAACAAGCCCTCGTTTTTACAACAACACGAGAATCACAGCAAGAAATGCAGGCGAGTGGATTGGATGAGGTTGTTAAGAAACAAGTCGTGGATGGTATTTTGCGATTCGCTGGATTTGATCCGGTTATCTATCACAATTTTGCAGAAGTACCATATGTGGAAGAAACGATTCGAAAATCATATCTACAGCAGGTAGATCAAGCTATTACTTCTCTGAAACTTCCTGTACTAATGTAAAAACTATGTAAAAATAGGCTTTCCTTAAAATGGAATTTAGATTTTGTTTCAATACTTCATTTCCATTAAAATTATTGGAAAGCCTATCCTTTATAAAAGAAAATCAGTTCATTTATGTAAAATTTTGTATACAGACACAAAAAGTCAAAAAAATTGACACTTTTCGTACATATCACCCCTTTTAATTTTCAGATTTATTTGTATAATAGAAAAAGAAAGCATACAACATATTATTAGAGAAAAAGAGACCCTTCAAATTCGAAAGGTCCCCACCTAAATATAATGCCGTTATAAAAATAAGTTACTTCGTAAACCCATTCTCCTGTTAATTGCTCGGTTGCATCCGCTTTTTCGTAATGTAATCTGTTTCATAGTACTGCAATTCATCACGTAGAGGCTCAAAGATTCTCGACAAACCTAATGTTAGGGTCTCTAGATCAGGAGTAACCTCTTTGCGGAAAATAATGCAGTCTTGCCCTGTGTACGAGTACCTGCCATCCTCATCGTAAACCTCGCCTTTGGGATAGTAAAAATTAATTACACAGGTGTGGTACACCTGGTAGAGTGCTTCTTCAGCAAACTCCTCGTTAAAGCGAGCGCGTCGAAGACAGATTCCCAATTTCTCATAGGCATTCTCTGCATAAACCAACAAACGACGTAAATCAGAAAGATAGCTACCATAGTAAGCTTCATACTCTTGAGCATCCCCGGATCTTTCAACCAAATCTGCTAAAGTAGTTTGATTTAGGAATCTCTCCACTTCTATGCTAACCTTCTTCAACCGCATAAAGGTATCTTCGCATAACTGTTTTACATGAGCGTCTGACATAGAGAATCCTCCTTAGGGCAACAGATATAAAGATTTACGTTTATTGTAAAAAAACTACCCCGGAGTTACAAGAAGTTTTTATTTTATAACAACAGTTTCTGATTAAGATTGATAGTTTGTTCTCGTATTTTTCTTCTGAAACATATACGTAACGAATGCCACAAATAGCGCAACGACAATCATAAAGAGCAGTATGATGTTGTCGGTACTAACAAATTCCCATCCATGTCCCTTACTGATAATTTCTCGTACCGAATGTAAGAAATAAGTGAGCGGCAAGGATTTGGCTATGATTGCAATCACTGTTGGCATGGAAGTGATTGGCCAAGTCCATCCAGATAGCATAAATGATGGTACTGCAATTAACATGGCTGTTTGAGTAGCTTGTAGCATATTGGAAGAGAAAAACGAAATAGCAAATCCAATTGCCACTACTGCTAGATTGAAAATAAATCCACATAGGAAAAGTAAGCTTATGCTTCCGTAGTATGGAACAGCAAAAAATTTAAAGATCAATACATATGTTAGTAAAAAGTTAAACATGGCAAGGATCATATGAGTTGTTATTTTACTGAGCGCAATTTTTATAAACCCATTTCCCTTCAAGGTATCCATCCAAGTTCCTTCTTCTTTTTGACGAGTTACGCTTAAAGAAACGCTCAAGAATGCCACCTGTTGCAATACAGTTCCTGCTAATCCAAAGATCATAAATGCTAGATAGTTAAAGGTTGGATTATGTAGTATACGATAACGGTAGTCAATCCCTGTTGCAAAGTTTGTTGCCGCACTACCCCATTCACCTTTTGCCTCTAACTTTTTTAACGTCACTCCACCAGAGATGGTTTTCACTAGAGAGCTCGCAGCACGAACAGATGTATTTGAGATCATCATGTTACTTCCATCAATCAGATTTAAAATCTCTGTTGGTTTACCCAATTTGGCGTTGACGGTCAAGCCTTTTGGAATGATAAACCCAACTTGCGCCTCTTCATAAGTCATCAGATGTTGTAGCTGTTCTTCTGTTGTAACTACATTTGTTACAGAAAACGTTTGATCATTGTCAATCGCTCTGATCAATTCTCGTGTTAATTCGGTTTGGTCCAAGTCTGCTACCACTGTGGGTATCTCCATCACACGCTTTTCCTGATACAGGTATCCGAACATCAGCATGTAGACACATGGCACAAGAAATACAATATTTCGAATCGTTTTGTTAGTATAGACGGATCTCCATTCGTCAGCTACTAATTGCCAAAAGCTATTCACGAGCGCCAGCCCCTTTTAGGTGCCATTCGACAGTAAAGCCAGGGCGTACATCTTTATCCTCCACTTGCAATTTCACTTGGAACGCTCGCAAATCACGGGAGTTTAGTTCCTGAGTTGCTTTCTTCGTCGCAAAATCTGCCGCTGGTGCTACCATTTGTACAGTTGCATTAACTTCTTTATTCAAACTTGGAACAAACAGCGTAGTTTTCTCTCCCACTTTCACGCTGCCAAGTTGATTTTCATCTACATACATTTTTACGAATTTATCGTTTTCTACTTGAATTGTCATGATGGAAGAGCCTTGTGCCACAAGTTCCCCTTTTTGTGAGGAAATAGATTTTACCACACCGCTAACAGGTGCAATCATCTGTGTATTACGCAAATATGCTTCAGCTTCATCCAATGCACCTTTTGCTTGTTTTACGCCTGCTTCCGCTGATTTGACATCAGATTCTCGTAATCCTACCTGACCAAGGCCTGCAATCGCATTTTGGTATGCTGCATTCGCTTGGTTTACTTGAGCAGTAAGTGCTTCAATCTGTTCTGGACGAGCACCTTTCTGTGCCATGTTTAATTGTTCTTGTGTTGAAGTATATTCAGCAGAGTATTTCTCAAACTCAGCCTGAGACTCTTCTAATTTAATTTTTGGAATAGCCCCTTCTTTTAATAAATCCTGCATCCGTTTCATGTTCGTCTGAGCCAAATCACGCGCTGTTTTTGTTGCTTGAAGTTTCCCTTTTAATTGCGCGATCTCTTCTGGGCGAGCTCCATTTTTGTTAGCTTGCAAATTTGCTTGAGCTGCTTGTAGAGCTGCCTGGGCCTGCTTCACCGTTGCATCACTTGACCCACTGGTGATGGAAACCCCTTTTTTGGCCTGTTCCAATTTTGCTTGAGCTAACTGGTACGCTGCTGCTGCCTGATCGCGTTTTGCTGTAATTTCATCGCTTCCAAGCACAGCTAGGAGTTGACCCTCCTCTACGATGTCGCCCTCTTTTATTTCAATCTTGTCAATTGTTCCTGGGACCTTGAAGGCTAGATCTACTTCAGTACCTTCTACAACAGCTGTTACTTGCTTCGCAGAGCCTCCCGCATAACTATTCTGTTCAGAAAACAGTAAGTATCCACCTAAAAGTACGATAGCTGCTACAAGCCCCACCAAACCAACCATCATCTTTTTATTCTCTCTCATAACCTTCTCCACTCCAATTCGCAATTTAAGCGAGTCCCAGAGCCCCTTTAAATAGGATGAGTAATGTATCTCTGGTCTCTAGCGTATAAACTGGCTCATTACGGAACATCTTGCGAAGAACGACAAATCCAATACTCCCAAACAGAGCGGATACGACTGTCTGCGTTTCCATATCGCTTTTTATAAACCCTTGTTCCTGCATGTTAGCCAGGTATTTCTCCATTAAAGAAAAATAATTGCCTAATAATGTTCGAACCATATTATCTCGTGTTATATCTCCTGAGGAGAAGCTTAACAGCAACAGACAAAACTCGCTGTTATTCGAAAAGAAGCGCAAATGCTCATCTAGTACGTGCAAAAGACGTTCCTGAGGCGTCATGGTGGTATCTTCCGTCGCCCCTTTGACGGACTCCATTAGCATTTCCACTCCCTTTTGATTTACATAATAGAATAACTCCTCCTTCGTCTTAAAGTGGTAATACAACGTCCCCTTTGCTACCTGGGCAAATTCTGCAATTGTATCCATCGTTGTATCCGTATACCCATATTGGGCAAAAGCTTGCAGGGCACTCTCATAAATTAAATCCTTCTTTTTGCTCATTAACATGTACCCCCATATAAACTGACCAGTCAGTACAGAGATTAGTGTACTCTGCTTTTTGTTGACCGTCAAGGTATTTTTGGAAAAAAGTGATTGCCCATTCACACTTCATTCGTGTGATGTCTTCGTCATGATATCTACTTACAATTATTGATACCCGTAATCTCAATGCTTCAAACGATTGCTATCTAAGATGATTATCATATCCTAGTCAGATCGTTACATTGTATAGCTAATTGTTTTTATGAAAGTAAAAAAGCCGATGAACAAGTCATCGGCTTCCCATTTAAGTAATATGGCGGAGGGAGAGGGATTCGAACCCCCGTGACGTTGCCGCCTAACGGTTTTCAAGACCGCCCCGTTATGACCACTTCGGTATCCCTCCATATAACTGCTGATAGACATTATGTAAAAAACAATTCCGAATCACGAAATATATCAGCAAAGATTATTATACTAAACCCAAATTAAAAAGACAAGCATTTTTTTAATATTTTATTCTAAAATTGTTGTGGAGTTTGTATCCGTTCACTAGATTGTGTATGATAGACTAAATAAGTAATTGGTAAGTTCCTACAATAGCCCTTATGGTTCTTACCGTTTCATGAAGGAGTGACTTTGTAACAATGGACCAACTCATTACATTTGCCAAAGACTATTGGATGATTCTTATTCTGGTCTTATTGGCAGTGTTTGTGCTTAATTTTTTTCTAAAAGCTTTGTACAAAATTGTTTTATTTAGTCTAGTCGTCGGAGCTATTCTGGTCTTTGGTTTCAATTATACGCCAACCGAAGTGATGAACATG
This sequence comes from Brevibacillus laterosporus DSM 25, assembly GCF_002706795.1. Taxonomy (NCBI): domain Bacteria; kingdom Bacillati; phylum Bacillota; class Bacilli; order Caryophanales; family Paenibacillaceae; genus Brevibacillus; species Brevibacillus laterosporus. The sequence continues at coordinate 3,774,203 of NZ_CP017705.1, read as the reverse complement.
GGACGCCAAGTGGTAAACGGTGTCGATGAAGTGTTCACATCTACTGTAAGACCTTTAATCGATTCTGAAATTAAAGATGCCACTTACAATTTCCGCGACGATGGAAGTTATGAAATCAAAACTACGAATATCCGTATCGAAGGCAAAAAAGGCGATCCAAAAGCCACTGTCTACTATAAGAATTTTAATTTCTCCATTAATATTAACGACCTAGGTGAATTGGCTCAACAGCATATTCAGAAGGCTTCTGATGGCAAATCAACACCGTAATAGCCAATACATTCGTTTTATCTAAAAATGCTTCGTAAAAAATCCCGGTTCACGCCTATTCTCAGGCTACGAACCGGGATTTTTCGTACACGGTATTTTATATTCATTGGAAACTTTTTTTGCTGACAGGATGTTTATGTCTCTCTTCTGTGGTACATCGTTTTTCATGAGGGGTATACCTACCCTAATGGTAAGCAAACACTATACACATATACAAAAAAACCGACGAAGCTCTCAGCTCATCGGTTTACTATTTCTTTATGTATGGCGGAGGGAGAGGGATTCGAACCCCCGTGACGTTGCCGCCTAACGGTTTTCAAGACCGCCCCGTTATGACCACTTCGGTATCCCTCCGCGTTGCTACATAAAGAATATAGCATATAAAAAAATAAATAGCAACACCTTTTTTAAAAAAATTATGAGGTTAATAGTTTTTCTTTCGTTTATTTATCAATCATCTATCTCACACCACTCTATGAGAGTCAGGGCGAATAGCTCAGCACAAGCAAAAATATCATCAAGCACGATATACTCATCTGGATAATGTGCGACTTGGGTTACCCCTGGTCCTATAATGATTGAAGGAGTTTCAGCCAGCTTTGTTAATAGACCACCATCAGTTCCCCAGGGCGATGCTTCTATGACCGCAGTCTCTCCTAAAACCGATGGATATAACTCTTGCAGCAGTTTAAGCAATGGATGGTCCATCTCTACCTCACCTGGTACCCATCTCGCTCCATACCATTCTAACTCAACAGGATGATCTGCAAACCATTCATCTTCCTCCGTAAGCTTCTGTAACGCAGTTTGCATTTCCTGTTGGGCTTCCTCCATCTCTTCCCCAGGTGCTACACCCATACGTCCTTCTAGTGTAACCAAATCAGAAACGGACGACGGCCATTTTCCTCCTTGTATTACACCTAAATTAATAGGTATCGGTATGGGTAATTTAGCGTATAAAGGATCTGACATTCGTTGATTTCTTTCTTGCTCTAAGCGCTGAATCTGTCTAATTACTGTCATGCTTTTTTCAATGGCACTAACTCCTTCATAACGTGTACCTCCATGTGCCGATCTGCCACGTATGAATAAACGGAACCACATTGAACCTTGTTGTTTCGGAAAAATTTTCAGGTTTGTTGGCTCTGGTATCAAAGCAGCGTCAGCTTTATACCCACGTAAAATAGTGGATAAAGTCCCAGCCCCACCACTTTCTTCTTCTACAACACTTTGAAAGATAACATCTCCTTTTAGACGTACACCAAGCTTTTGCAAGGTTTGTATAGCTAATAGAGACGAGAGATTGCCACCTTTCATGTCTGTTACCCCACGACCATACAATTTTCCATCAACAATTTCTCCGCTAAACGGTCCTTGTGTCCATTGATTTAGCTCCCCTTCTGGCACAACATCAACGTGCCCATTGAGAATAAGAGAACGCCCTCCTCCAGTTCCCTTCCATACCCCTACTACGTTAGGACTCCCTGTAAATTCTGCACGCGGTGAAACAAAATAGGCATGTTTCTCCAGCTTTTCAAGCTCATCACCTGTCATCTCCCAAATATCTACTTCAAGTCCCAGCATTGCCAAGTGATTTGCTATTTTCTGCTGAATACCCGCTTCCTGCCCTTGAACGCTGGCCTCACGCACCCATTCTTGCAACAAGCCTATAGCATCCTCTCGATCCTTTTGTAGCTGCTCACGAATTCGTTCTTGCCATGTCAGTGTTTGGCTTACGCTCATGGTAGTCTACCCCCTTAGAAAAAAGTGGTTACTTCTCCGCTAAATAATAGCTCTGCTTCGGTAGCACCAATGACATCTGCTACTGTGTAGGGATGCATCACTTCCAATAGATGCAATCCATCTGTTTTTACTTCCATCACTGCCATATCAGTGATTATCATATCTGCACTTCCCTGAGCAGTCAGAGGCAATTTACACTCACGTACAATTTTAGAACGACCATTTTTGTCCAGATGGGTGGTGAGAACTAAAACCTTCTTAGCCTTTTGTGCTAATTCCATCGCTCCTCCCATTCCTGGAACTCGTTTACCAGGAACAATCCAGTTAGCAATATCACCACGCTGACTTACCTCTAGTACTCCAAGAATCGTCATATCTAGCAAACCTCTGCGAATGATAGCAAAAGCAGTAGCGCTATCAAAAAAGGAAGCTCCGGGCATCAAAGTAACAGGAAAGCCCCCTGCGTTGCACAAATTAGGGTTTTCTTCTCCAAGCTGAGGACTGGGACCTGTGCCTACAATGCCATTCTCAGCATGAAACAAAACGTTTTTTTCTTCTGGTATAAAATCCGCCACAAGCGTAGGAATACCGATCCCTAAGTTAATTAGCATACCGCTTTTTACTTCCAAAGCGGCACGCCTAGCAATTCGTTCTCGATAACTCTCAGTCGTACCTTCTTTTACTACTTCTCCCATGCCCATCGCCAATTCACCCCTTCACTTTGCACGATATAATTTACGAACACTCCTGGTGTCACGATTTCTTCAGGGTCCAGCTGTCCAATCTCAACAATCTCTTCCGCTTCCACGATAGTGATATCACCGGCCATTGCCACCAACGGGTTAAAATTACGTGCACTTGTATCAAAAACAAGATTGCCAAATCGATCTGCCTTTTTTGCAGAGACGATAGCTACTTGGGCAGTTAACGGTGTCTCAATCAAATACGTTTTCCCATCCACTAACACCTTCTCCTTGCCTTTTTCAGCGATCGTATCGATTCCAATATCAGATAAAATTCCTCCTAGACCTACTCCTCCTGCTCGAACTCTCTCTGCTAAAATACCTTGTGGGCAAAATTCCACTTCCAGTTCTCCCGCTGTCATTTGGGCACCTGCATTCGGATTGGAACCAATATGAGAAGCAATGACCTTACTTACTCGCCGCTGTGTAATTAATCTTCCGACTCCAATGTCAGGAAAAGCTGTATCGTTACTAATCAGTGTTAATCCTCTAATTTGTTTCTCTAATAGTCCTTGTATCAGCGTAGGAGGGTTGCCCACCCCACCGAAGCCACCAACCATCAATGTCATCCCATCATGAAAATGCTCTAATGCTTCCTCTAATGAAACCTGTTTATTCCAGGTTGATTGTGAAATCATATGTGCTCCTCCTCTCTACCAGATGCCCTCTTTCGTGAACTCCGCTTCCGCTTCTTGTAAGGTCTGACGCAGTAAATGGATCAATTCATCAATTTCATTTTGCTCAATAATGAGCGGGGGAGAGATAATTACAGCATCACCTGCTACTCCATCTAAACCACCAATAGCCGGGTAAATCATTAATCCTTTAGCAAATGCTCTCTGGATAATTCGATTTGTCACCTGATGTGAGAGCGCAAATGGCTCTTTTGTCTGCTTGTTCTTCACAAATTCTAGTCCACACATTAGTCCTTTTCCACGAGCTTCTCCAACAATGTCAAACTCCTGCTCTACTTGTTTTAAGTGTTGTAATAAATACTTTCCGTTCTCCTCTGCTTTTTTCACTAGCTGATGCTGTTCCATGTAACGTAAAACAGACACGCATATAGCTGCTGATTGAGGGTTAGCACTGTACGTATGACCTGCCATGATAGAACCAGAGCCTTCTGCAATAGTCTGCATGATGGAATCACTCACCATCGTAGCTGCCATCGGTGTATATCCCGAACTCATTCCTTTTCCCAGCGTCATCACATCAGGAGTTACCTGCCAATGATCAATTCCAAAGTTTCTACCAGTACGCCCTACGCCTGTCATTACTTCGTCTGCTATAAATAATATTTGATGCTTGCTACAAATTTCACGAATGCGAGCAAAATAGCCATCCGGTGGTACTACAGCACCTCCAGAAGCGCCAATGATTGGCTCTGCTATAAATGCCGCAACATTTTCCGCCCCCGTTCTGATAATTGCCTCCTCTAACTCGTCAGCTGCCTTGCGTGCGTATGTTTCGCTATCGAGTCCCTGCTGATTTCGATACGGATAAGGAGCCGATATGCTCGGGTAGTCTGCCAATAATGGTACGAAACGCTTCCGTCTTAACACATGTCCTGACATTGACAAAGCTCCCATCGTAATTCCGTGATAGCTCATCCATCGTGACAGGATCCGATTTTTGGTCATGCGTCCCTGTTCTTGCCAATACTGAATCGCAATTTTTTGAGCAGTCTCTGTCGCTTCTGATCCACTGCTGACGAAAAAGCTCCAATTCACATTACCAGGCGCCCATGTAGCAAGAATATCAGCTAATTCCTCCACTGCTTCACTACTGAAATGCGAGCGATAAGCAAATGATACCTTCTCAGCTTGCTGTCTCATGGCATCGAGAATTTCATCTATTGCGTGCCCAATGCTGACAGTTACAGCCCCTGAACAAGCATCCATATAACGCTTTCCGCTCTCTTCATATAAGTAAATTCCTTTTCCATGAGAAATTCGTGGATACTGTTTACCCCATTCAGGTTTAATTACATAGCTTTTTCGTTCTGTTTTGCTATCCATGCTCTTGTGCTCCCTTCCTTTTGCAACCGCCACTTTATACTCATCGTATCGAATACCAAACCTTCTGACATTCGACTTACTGGCAAAAAAACACTAGATAAAAAGCAGAATTTTTTGTACATTTTGTATAATGATCGTTTGTTCGGAAAGTGAAACATGTAAAAGCAACAGAGAGGATGAGGAGCATATGTCAATAACGATCCGTGAAGCCATGCAGTTACCTGATATGGTGCAAACTAGGTTGGTAGCAGGGGAATCTGGACTAAATCATCCGATTCATTGGGTAACAATTGTAGAAATTGTAGAGGATTTGGAACGTTTACAAGCAGGGGAATTTCTAATTACCACTGGTTTTGGTCTGGAGATGAACACCGATAAACATGATCAGTTTATACCTTCACTGGCAGCCCGAGGATTGAGTGGAGTTGCCATTCATACAGGATTTTATTTACGTGAAATTCCAGCGCTTTTTATTGAACAAGCCAATCAGTTTGGACTCCCTTTAATTGAGATTCCCACAGAGCTTAATTTCTCTACCATCACAAAAGCCATTCTTCAACCCATCGTGAATCGTCAATTTGAACTAATTCGCTATTCAGAGCAAATTCACCAACGACTGTTAAATGTAGCCTTGCTAGGTGAGGGACTTTCTGCCATTGCAGACGAATTAGCCGATGTCACCCAAGGAGAAGTGGTAATAACAGATGTACTAGGTTATGAAGTAATCCGTACATGTTCACGCACATGTAGACCCACTACTGCTGGCATGCCGTCAGTGGAGTATTCCAATCAGGTATTCTCTAATCAAAACTGTGAACCCACCTCCCCTGCCCCTGTCGAATTAACCCATTCCATCGAAGCCGCTCGTTTTACCTTTGGCACCATCACCTTACGCAAACGTCAAACAAACCAGCAAGAATGGGACATTATCGCTTTACAGCATGCCTCAACATTAGCAGCCTTAGCTTGTAGTAAAGATCGGGAGGTAGCACAAGCAGAATGGCGTCTAAAAGGCGATTTTTTGGATGAGTTACTAAGTGGGACCTTTAAGCTCAATGCAGAATCTGAGGCACGTAGCCGTTTGTTAGGTTATCCCCTTCATATTCATGCACGTCATCTTGTTGTTGCATTATCCATACCGGTTACGACTTATACAGAAGAGTACGATTTTACCATGCTACAAAAGCTACCCACCTTATTAAAGCGGGTAGCAGAGGTCTATCAGCCTACCTATCTCAGTAAGGTACGTGCAACCGATATCTTATTACTAATGCCTGAGGATAGGGCTAGTGAAATTTTTGTACAAAAAGTGGCTGCGAAGTGGCTTGATTTGTACCCTCAGCATCCTTTGGCGATCGGGATCAGTACTCCCCGTGCTTCCTTCAATACCTTGTCAATTGCCGTACAAGAAGCGATCTACGCTATGAAATGTCGGGGAGCACTCCTCCCAGCATCCGAAATTCAGTCTGTATCGCATTTTGACCGGTTATCTGGATATCAGTTCCTATTTCCCTATCACGCGCAATCTGAGGCCTTACAGCAGCTCTGGGAGCCATTATTAGTAACATTACTACAATACGATCAAAAACATGGGCAACAATTGCTAGAGACCATCCAAACCTATTTTGAAGAGTGTCTGAATGGGCAAAAAACGGCACAACGTCTATTCATTCACCGACACACGCTTAAATATCGTCTACAGCAGATAGAGGAAAAAACAGCGGGATCACTTCATGACGCCTCTCACCGCTGGCAACTACAGCTAGCCATCATGGCCTATCATTTGCAACAAATTTTATACCCTGACCTGCCCGACATTCCATAGAGTATGCTACGAATCTATTAGTCCCAAACAGCCCGTAACGGCTTTACCCATATATTCATATCCTCAAATCCGGTTGAAATAACACAATTATTAATTAGTCTGCCAGTATACCGATAACCCATTTTAGCGGCTGTCACATTCATCGCAGCGGAATGGGCACGTGTAATTGTATAAAGATAGTAAATACCCATCTCCTGCATATGTTGTTCCAAAGCCACAAATAAGTGCTGAAGCAAGCCTTTCCCTAACCAATCTGGATGAGTGGCACAATCCGTCATTTCTGCTGATCCCCAATTCGGAGTCACTTCAGCAGAAGCAGCGCAAACAATCCTCCCCCCTGCTTCTACAACAGCGTAGTGGGTATCTGCTTGCATTGTATTACGTACATATTCAGGATCATGCATGGGGGTTGGATAGGTCTCAAAGACAACTTGATACAGATTAGCCAGCTCTTCTGCATCTTGCAGTTTAGCCCAACGAACACTACAATCGTCCGGCAGCGCCTTTAAGACACTACTGTCTGCTTGTTTGGCTAAACTAATTTGCATAATTTCGTCTGCAAGCGGCTCATTTTTAGGAGTACCGCGTTCTGATGTTACAAAATATCGAAGCATGTGTGCATTCTGACCTTGTATACACCCTTCCAAAATCCCTTCACGTATAAACCCATGTGTACTCCAAGCGGATAGATCCTCATGTCTAGCATAGACAATTAGCTTGGTCATACCTAGTTTGTCAGCCTGTTGTTTACACGTCTTTGCAATCGCGTCAATTTGAGTAGAGTCATACCCCATTACCTTGATACGCTGGTTATGTATATCCACAATTATTTGTGAATGATTTTCAATAGATTCCATCGCCATTGTTTTACACCTCATTGATTTATTTCTTTTATTATAAAAGCCCTTGCATTGCTAGTCATTCGACAAGTTGTCCAAAGTACCTCTTTGATACAATTCGCTTCTTTCATATCTAAACCACAACCTTTGCGCATAGGTATCAAGAAGACAGGAAAAAAGGAGGATTCCACCCATGCATACCCTCATTTATGCTCACAGGGGTGCCTCTGGCATGTATCCCGAAAATACATTTCCAGCCTTTCATGCAGCCTATCTACAAGGCTCGGATGGTATGGAAATCGACGTTCAACTGACCGCTGACAAGCAGCTTATTGTCATGCACGATACCAATGTAGAGCACACCACAGATGGGGTAGGAGAAGTGCGACATCTCACCTATCAACAGATCCATCGCCTAAATGCTGCTGCCAAAAGCGGAAAGAATTATCCCCCGACAAAGGTTCCAGAGCTATCAGATGTCTTATTGTTTGTCAAAACAACTGGACTCCGACTTATCATTGAACTTAAGAACTTTATCGTCCCCCAGCCTCATTTGGAAGAGCATGTGATTCGTCTTATCCATGATCTTCGTTTACATAAACAGGTGGTGCTTTCCTCTTTTAATTATCACAGCCTCTTGCGTGTAAAGGAGCTGGATCCACACGTTCGCACCGGGATGCTTTATTTCGGTCAGCTACATAATCCTTGGGAGATTGCCAAACAATTTCGTGCGGACGAACTACACGCCCCCGAAGAGCAGGTAAATAAAGCGCTTCTGCAAGCTACTCGTCAGCATCATTTATCGCTACTTGCTTGGACAGTAAACACTCCAGAACGGATGAGAGACCTCTTTTCGTTACAAATTGATGGCATAATTACAAATTATCCTAATTTAGCACGAAAATATTTGCGTAAGAAGTAAAAGGATTGTTTACAAGCCCTACGGGATATTTCTATACTAAAGAAGAATCAGGATATAAGGGGGTTATTGCATGTTCATTACCGACTGTCTATCACCACTACATTCTCTCACAGTGGTAAAGCCAACCGACACCATTGCCCATGCTCTGGAGGAAATGAAAAAAGGAAAATTGCTTAGCATGCCTGTCATTAATGAAGACGGTACTTATTTTGGGACGCTAAGTAAACGCAGTTTGTTTGAAAGATTTGAACAAGATCATGCGGATAAAACTTTTACAGAATTCACTCAACTTCCTCTTGCAGATGGTGTTGATCAAAACTTAAAGCCACTTACAGCCGAACATCTTTATGAAGACGCCCTCCCCATCATTGTGCGTTATCCATTTGTACCGATTGTAGATGAGAATAATCATTTCCTTGGTATCATTAAACGAAAAGATATGGAGCTTGTATTAGAATCCGTTTTTGGAATGGGTGTGAAAGGAACCAGAATGACCTTGACCCGCTTTGAAGGAAAAGGTGTTTTACGAGAAATTTCCAGTATTTTAACCGAACACAAATCAAATGTGATCTCCTGTGTGGCCTTTGATTCTAAACACTCTGGTGTCCGACGTATTCTAGTCAAGTTTAAAACGGAAGATAATATTATTGATATTATTCAAGAATTAGAGAATCACGGCTTTGCCGTTACCTCCGTTCATGAAAGCTAACCTTTTTCCCACGATAAGCCACTGAGCAAAAAGTTATTATAAAAAAGGAACGCTAGTATGCCTGCGTTCCTTTTTTACATTCCTATTCGATTATTTTCCAAGATCTAGAGGTGGTACCCAATTGGGATCAAAGAACTTACCTTGCCACGTATTGCGACGCTTCATTTCAGCCTCAATCCCATTAAGTACTTCCCATTTCTTACGACTCCACATCGGCCCAATCAAAATGTCTGGCGGACCATCACCAGTAATACGATGCACAATCATTTCTGGTGGTAGAATTTCCAAGGTGTCGACCACTAATTTCGTATACTCTTCTTGTGTCAAGAATTCCAATAGCCCTGCATTGTACTGCTTCACCATAGGAGTTTTCTTTAACAGATGTAACAAATGTATTTTAATTCCTTGTACATCCAAGTGAGCAACCGCCTGCGCAGTCTCCATCATATCTTCGGCAGTCTCTCCTGGTAATCCGTAAATAATGTGAGAGCAGACACGAATGTTATGTTTACGCAGCTTCTCTAATCCATCAAGATAGCATTGATAATCATGCGCACGATTAATAAGTAGCTGTGTACGTTCATGTACAGTTTGTAAACCCAATTCTACCCACAGATAGGTGCGTTCGTTTAATTCTGCCAAATACTCAACTACATCATCTTCTAAACAGTCAGGTCTGGTCGCTATAGCGAGACCCACAACATCATCTTGTCGTAAAATTGTTTCGTACATATCGCGCAACTCTTCTACAGGCGCATAAGTATTACTAAATGCCTGAAAAAAACCCAAATACTTCGCTGTCGGCCATTTTTCATGCATACGATCTTTGACATCATGAAATTGCTTCTCTAACGTCATACGGCGATCTCCTGCAAAATCACCAGAACCGCGCGCACTGCAAAACGTACAGCCACCTACTGCAACATTGCCATCTCGATTTGGGCAAGAAAAGCCTCCATCTAGCGGTACCTTAAATACCTTGTGTTGAAACATACTACGTAAATGATAATTCCATGTATGATAACGCTTGTCACCCCATAGTAGAGGCTGACAGCTATTTTGTATATCCTCCGTTGACATCGTTATACTCCCTTCTGTCCCGTGCATTTCTACAGTATACCAGTTTCTGTGCTGCTTTTTAATAGTGAAAAATATTACACCACACATTTTGGTATAACTCAAGCTTTCGCCAATAATTGCTTTTATACTAACATCAATAACATTTCGAAGTTTTTAATAGTAAAAAAAGAACCGCAGTTCTTTCCCGCGGTTCCTCATCAATATATTTCCCACTTTATTACGTTTGCATTACTGTTGCATTTCTTCAATCTGAATAGCACGTGTATGTGCAGTATGGCTCCATTCTTGGTTGTTCTTTGTAAAGAACGCGTAGATGAAGATAGGTAACCACGTCAGGAAGAAAATTGGCAACAGGATGAGTCCCAAATAAGCTTTTAGTGGGACTTTCTCTAAATACAATGCGAGTACAGGCAACAAATAGAAAATACCTGTTGTCGCGTAAATCAACCAATCAGGCAAGAAGCCCGTTGTAGGTAGGAACGTGTTAAAGCTCAACAATCTGGCCATAAACAATACCGACATAAATGTAACAATCAACACATACATGGGTTGAAAGAGGTAGAAAGCTGCGTCAAGCATTCCTAGTCTTCTTGCTTTTAAACCGTTTTTCATAACTGAACCAATGTAACGTCCAGCTACATCATAATGTCCTTGCATCCAACGAAGTCGCTGCTTCATTGAAGATTTTAGGTCGATTGGTTTTTCGTCAAAAACCTTTGTTTCATGAGCCCAGCAAGGATAGATGCCACGTTCAATACATCTCGTTGCAAATTCCAAGTCCTCAGTTAAGCTGGTCGCTCCCCAACCCATATCTTTTAACAGCTTACTCTCAATACAAAGCCCTGTACCACCTAATGTGTTTGGCAAACCTAGGTTATGGCGAGCCAATTGCCACATACGGTTGGTGAACCAGTACGTACAAGCGTACGAAAGAGTAATCCAAGAGTCAAACGGGTTTTTGGAGTCAAGGTAACCTTGGATAACTTGTTGTCCTTTGCATAGACGATCGTTCATGATAGTTAGGAAGTTTTTCTCTACCAAGTTATCTGCATCAAACATTACGACAGCATCGTACTGCTTTTCTCGTGACCATAAATTTTCTAACATCCACTCAATACCGTAGCCTTTGCCACGCTTTGAAGTGTCAAATCGTTCGCAAGCATAGGCGCCATGCTTCCGAACAATCTCCGCGGTGTTATCTGTACAATTGTCACAGATAACAAAAATGTCATACATCTCACGCGGATAGTCCATTTTTTTCAAATTCTCGATCAATGGTGCAACAACCGCTGATTCATTGTGTGCAGCTATCAATACAGCAAATGTTTTCTCTGGTTTGTGGGTCACAGGCTTTTTCTTATGAAGCAAAATGCCTCCGCCTACTGAAATTGCTGTTTGATAGATGCTGACTAACCCCATTGTGGTGGTAAAACCGATGAAAAGCCCCTCAATTATATCTTTTAAGTCAACCATCTTTTCTTCTCCTCGACCTGGTATGCTTATATGCATACAGGTAGTGTTATATCTCCTTCAAACCCTATTTGCGAGTTTACACGATTCACAACTAGCCTGCAATCGTTCAAAAGTGGGAAAAATCAATGTTTAGTTCTCTCTATATCTATTTGTTGCTTAATATGACGCAAAAGCTCAGTGATTCGATTCATCTTGCAAGCAGTTTTTAAGAAACACTTGTCCCTATCACGATTCCCTCTTCATCCTACTCTTATTCTGCAACCTCCAAATTTACTACAGAAAAAAAAGCCTGCTATAAAAAGGTGTACCTGGACTGACCCAGGTTAATGAGACATTGAAAAAACACCTATGCTACCTGTTTTCCATACTCGTATGGGGACAGGTAGTTTAATTTTTCCTGAATTCGTTCCTGATTGTAAAAACAGATGTAATTTTCTACTTTTTGTAATACCATTAGATTTGTTAGGAACTCTCTCTTCGGAGAGGCGAATTCTTCCGACTTTAGCGAGGAGTGGAAGGATTCAATGACAGCATTATCATGGCAATTTCCCTTACGGGACATGCTCGTGGTAATGCTGTTTTCTTTTGCTTTATTTTGAAAAGCGTATGAGGTATAAACTGAACCTTGGTCACTATGGAGAAGGACACCTCGCGCGTCTCTAGTTTTCGTGGCTTGTTCAAGCGTCTCTAGAACGAGAGAAACATCTTGTCTGTCACTTATTCGGTAAGCAATGATCTCGTTGTTATATAGATCCATTATCGAAGATAAGTACAACATGCTTTGACCGTAAGGTAAATACGTAATATCCGTTACCCACTTTTCATTTGGCTTTAAAGCTATAAATTCCCGGTTCAGCTTGTTTGAAACAATCATTTTACTCTCGCCACTACTAAACGTCTTGCGCTTTACTTTTACACGACATTGTAAATTTTTCCTTTGCATAACCCTCTGCACTGTTTTACGATTCACTTTTTTATTATAAATACGACCTAGTAAAGCAGTTATCTTGCGATGACCAAAACGATAGTGATACTTCAAGCAGAGTTGTTCAATTAGGTATTCAAGTTCTGTACTTGTGTTTTGAAACTTCGCTTTCCAGCGATAATACGTTGCTCGTGGTACAGCAAACAATTTTAGTATCTCCGTAATAGTAAACCGATCTTTAAAGCTCTCTACAACGTCAATTAGGCTCGATTTTTTCACCTCCTTTGAAATTCCTGATACTTTTTTAGGACTTCTATCTGCAACTCTAATTGACGAATTCTCAGGTCTTTGGTAGCTATCTCGTCTAGCTGATCTTGTCCGTATTTTCCATACATATATTGTTTGCCTACCTGTTGAGCAAACCGATACGTTTCTCCATTACGAAACCACTTCATCCATGTCTTTATCTGAGATTTATCCTTGATACCAAGTTCATCCATAATCTGTTTATTCGTATAACCCTCTTGCTTCATCTTTACGACTTGCCACTTCACCTCTTCTGGATAAGAAACTCTTGTACCCATGAAAGAAGCACCTCCCATCAAATCATATTGTTTAATACGATTCAGGAGGTGCTTTTTCCTTGTCTCAATTTACTGGGTCACTTCAACCCTTTTCAAATAGGCTTGAATCCAGAAGATGCAAAAATCTGGCCTCTATAATTAAAGGTCAGCCGATATTCCTAGTAAAATTTCTATTGAGATGTTTTTATTCCAGGGACAAAAGAACTATTTGACATTAAATTAATAATCTATCTATATTATTCCCTGTCTCCTATAAAAATCCTATTTCATCAACAAATATTTTTTACAAAAAATGACAAGGATTGGTTTTTACGGGATATTTTAAATGAAATTCTCACTTCTTACTTTTCTTTACAACTGTAAAAACAAATAAAAACTCAGCGATACGAACCCTTTTGGTCGAGCAGAGTCTTATGTGATTTCCTTTTTTGAAGGTTGGCATTCAATTTTCATAAAAATACATAAAAATGGCGTCCCAGGAGAGACTCGAACTCCCGACCGACCGCTTAGAAGGCGGTTGCTCTATCCTGCTGAGCTACTGGGACGCATTTTGGAGGGAGTACCCGGATTTGAACCGGGGAATAAAGGTTTTGCAGACCTGTGCCTTACCACTTGGCTATACTCCCTTATGAAATTAAAAAGGGGCGATCGATGGGAATCGAACCCACGAGTGTCGGAGCCACAATCCGATGCGTTAACCACTTCGCCACGACCGCCATTATGTAAGTAAAAATTTGGCAGGGGCAGTAGGAATCGAACCCACACCAAAAGTTTTGGAGACTTTTGTTCTACCACTAAACTATGCCCCTATGGTAGCGGCGGAGGGGATCGAACCCCCGACCTTTCGGGTATGAACCGAACGCTCTAGCCAGCTGAGCTACACCGCCAAAAAACTACATAAAACAATATGGCGGAGAGTGAGGGATTCGAACCCTCGCTACGCTTACGCATACTAACGGTTTAGCAAACCGTCCCCTTCGGCCTCTTGGGTAACTCTCCGTATAATAACTCCTCAGAATAAATCTGTACGATACCAGTCAATCTGTTACTTTATTTAAACACTAAGGAATAATTATACTAATAACATGTCTTTATTCCCTGAAAACTAGATAATGAAGTTAGCATAAAGGCAATGTGGATAAGTCCTCGACCGATTAGTATTCGTCAGCTCCATGCATTACTGCACTTCCACACCGAACCTATCAACCTCATCGTCTATGAGGGGTCTTACTAGCTTGCGCTATGGGAAGTCTCATCTTGAAGGGGGCTTCACGCTTAGATGCTTTCAGCGCTTATCCCGTCCGCACATAGCTACCCAGCTGTGCCACTGGCGTGACAACTGGTGCACCAGAGGTGCGTCCATCCCGGTCCTCTCGTACTAAGGACAGCTCTCCTCAAACTTCCTACGCCCGCGACAGATAGGGACCGAACTGTCTCACGACGTTCTGAACCCAGCTCGCGTACCGCTTTAATGGGCGAACAGCCCAACCCTTGGGACCTACTTCAGCCCCAGGATGCGATGAGCCGACATCGAGGTGCCAAACCTCCCCGTCGATGTGGACTCTTGGGGGAGATAAGCCTGTTATCCCCAGGGTAGCTTTTATCCGTTGAGCGATGGCCCTTCCATGCGGAACCACCGGATCACTAAGCCCGACTTTCGTCCCTGCTCGACTTGTAGGTCTCGCAGTCAAGCTCCCTTGTGCCTTTACACTCTACGAATGATTTCCGACCATTCTGAGGGAACCTTTGGGCGCCTCCGTTACTCTTTAGGAGGCGACCGCCCCAGTCAAACTGCCCACCTGGCATGGTCCTTCCACCCGATAAGGGCGGCAAGTTAGAAACTCCGTACATCAAGGGTGGTATCCCAACGACAGCTCCACGAAGGCTGGCGCCCTCGCTTCACAGCTTCCCACCTATTCTGTACATGATGCACAAAGTTTCAATACCAGGCTACAGTAAAGCTCCATGGGGTCTTTCCGTCTTGTCGCGGGTAACCTGCATCTTCACAGGTATTATGATTTCACCGGGTCTCTTGCCGAGACAGCGCCCAAGTCGTTACGCCTTTCGTGCGGGTCGGAACTTACCCGACAAGGAATTTCGCTACCTTAGGACCGTTATAGTTACGGCCGCCGTTTACTGGGGCTTCGGTTCAAAGCTTCGCTTGCGCTAACCCATCCCCTTAACCTTCCAGCACCGGGCAGGCGTCAGCCCCTATACTTCGCCTTGCGGCTTCGCAGAGACCTGTGTTTTTGCTAAACAGTCGCTTGGGCCTTTTCACTGCGGCCTCCTCGGGCTATAAACCCTACCGAGGCGCCCCTTCTCCCGAAGTTACGGGGCCATTTTGCCGAGTTCCTTAGCAAGAGTTATCCCGCGCACCTTAGGATTCTCTCCTCGCCTACCTGTGTCGGTTTGCGGTACGGGCACCTTGTTCCTCGCTAGACGCTTTTCTTGGCAGTGTGAAATCAGAGACTTCGGTACTTATATTTCCCTCGCCATCACAGCTTGTGCTTACTGGTGTGCGGATTTGCCTACACACCACACTTACTGCTTAGACGGCCATCCAATAGGCCGCTCACCCTATCCTCCTGCGTCACGCCATTGCTCAAACGGAACAGAGGTGGTACTGGAATATCAACCAGTTGTCCATCGCCTACGCCTTTCGGCCTCAGCTTAGGTCCCGACTAACCCTGGGAGGACGAGCCTTCCCCAGGAAACCTTAGGCTTTCGGTGGACAAGATTCTCACTTGTCTTTTCGCTACTTACACCGGCATTCTCACTTCCAAGCGCTCCACCGCTCCTCACGATACGGCTTCACTGCTGCTTGGAACGCTCCCCTACCCAGTCCATAAGGACTGCCATAGCTTCGGCGGTATGTTTAGCCCCGTTACATTTTCCGCGCAGAGTCACTCGACCAGTGAGCTATTACGCACTCTTTAAATGGTGGCTGCTTCTAAGCCAACATCCTGGTTGTCTGGGCAACTCCACATCGTTTCCCACTTAACATACACTTGGGGGCCTTAGCTGATGGTCTGGGCTGTTTCCCTTTTGACGATGGATCTTAGCACTCACCGTCTGACTCCCGGATATAAGTACTTGGCATTCGGAGTTTGACTGAATTCGGTAACCCGATGAGGGCCCCTAGTCCAATCAGTGCTCTACCTCCAAGACTCTAAATCCGAGGCTAGCCCTAAAGCTATTTCGGGGAGAACCAGCTATCTCCGAGTTCGATTGGAATTTCACCGCTAGCCACACCTCATCCCCGCACTTTTCAACGTGCGTGGGTTCGGGCCTCCAGTAGGTGTTACCCTACCTTCACCCTGGACATGGCTAGATCACACGGTTTCGGGTCTACGACAACGTACTTTCGCCCTATTCAGACTCGCTTTCGCTGCGGCTCCGTCTCTTCGACTTAACCTCGCACGCTATCGTAACTCGCCGGTTCATTCTACAAAAGGCACGCCGTCACACATAGAAAGTGCTCCGACTATTTGTAAGCACACGGTTTCAGGTACTATTTCACTCCCCTCCCGGGGTGCTTTTCACCTTTCCCTCACGGTACTGGTTCACTATCG